>NZ_JAZGZU010000004.1:0-316853 GCF_036347315.1 Flavobacterium sp. C4GT6 | reverse complement strand
TCCAACCGTCCGGGTGGACAGGGAGGCAATGATATCTGGAAAGTGGAAGTAAAAGGCAATAACACTTACGGAGAGCCACAAAACTTAGGGGATAAGGTAAACACCCCGGGTAATGATAACTTCCCTTACCTTACTACCGAAGGTAAGTTTTACTTCTCTTCAGACGGACGTAAAGGCTTTGGTGCACTTGATATCTTTGTTATCGACCTGAACAAGGGAACAGAAGCTAAGAACGTTGGCCTGCCTGTAAACTCAGGACAGGATGACTTTGCATTCAGTTTTAATGACAGTAAACAAATCGGGTTCTTCTCCAGTAACAGAACAGGAGTTGACCAGTTGTACAGTGCTACACCAATTTGTGGGGTTGAGGCTATAGTAATGGTAAGAGATGCCAATACAGGCAAACCACTGTCCGGTGCTAAGGTAGCCATCCTAGATGAGCGTAACAATGTGATTGAGACCAGAACGGCCGATGCAAACGGTAAGGTAACCTACAGTGTAGACTGTGACAGAGCCTATACCATACAGGCAAGCATGCCAAAATACGAACAGAATACTTTCCCGATTGCCAAGACCCATGGCGGAGAGGTTACAGTAAATGCTAACCTTAGACCGATCGTAGAAATCGTAAAAGAAGTAGAAGTTGTACTTAACGACATCTTCTTTGAGTTTGATAAGAGCAACATCACTAAAGAGGCTGCTTTTGAATTGGATAAGTTAGTTGAGGCTATGAACAACAACCCTGAAATGGTAATCATGGTTAAGGCCCACACGGATAACCGTGGTAGTGCACAATACAACATGAACCTTTCTAACAAAAGGGCAAAGGCTACAGTTCAGTATGTCATTTCAAAAGGTATTGCTAAAGAGCGTATCTCCGGACAGGGGTATGGTGAGAGCGAGCCTAAGGTTGACTGTAAAGAAAACTGCAGTGAAGAGCAACATGCTCAAAACAGACGATCTGAGTTTATTATTGTAAAAAAATAATCAATTATAAATCGCCTTAACAATTTAAACCAACCTAAAAAGTAAAAGCAGCCCATTGGGCTGCTTTTTTTATTATGTATGCTGCTTTTATTGATTATCGCTCTGATACCATTCGGCAAAAGAAGTTTCGGTCTCCTGAAGCCTTAATGAATGTAGCGCTATGTTTTCCGGTAATCTGCTTTTAATTTTTGCTGCAAAATCAATTACCATATTTTCACTTGTAGGCTGGTAATCTACTAAAATTACATGATGTCCTCTTGTTTTTAATTCGTTAGCAAGCTCAATATGAGGAGTGTTTTGGTTAAAAACAGTAGCGTGATCAAAAATATCTACAATTTCTTCCTTAACTATCTTTTTAAGATCGCCAAAATCAATTACCATTCCGTACTTAACATTACTGGTATCGGTAATAGGGCTTCCTATAACGGTTACCGATAGTTTATAACTGTGCCCGTGTACGTTTTTACATTTGCCGTCATATCCGTAAAGGGCATGTCCTGTTTCAAAATTAAACTGTTTTGTAATCCTGATTTTGCTCATTATAATAGTATTAAGTGTGCAAATTTACTAAATTAAATGCATCGCATTAATTTATTCTCAACGTATTGGTTTTCCTGTTATCTTTGCTCGCCTTTTTTAATTATGGCGCTATATGGATGAATTACAGTTGAATCCGTTGTATGAAAAGGTTATAACCGACCTTTTAGAGAAGCAATATAGTGTGGTAGAAAACTTTTTCCCCTTGGAGGAAGTGCTTGAGCTTCGCCAAAGCCTCTTAGATAAATATGATGACGATCAGTTCAAAAAATCAGCTATTGGAAACTGGTCTAACGAACAGGTTATGAAAGCCGTTAGGGGAGATTTTATTTTCTGGCTCGATGAAAGTAAATGTAACCCTGCTGAAACTAAATTTTTTGCACGGCTGAATCATTTTATCGATTACCTTAATAGAACCTGCTTTATGGGAATTACAGAACAGGAATTCCATTATGCATTATACCCTGAAGGGACTTTTTATAAGCGCCATTTAGATACGTTTCAAAATGACAGTAGAAGAAAACTGTCTGTAGTATGTTATCTTAATGAAGAAGACTGGCTACCGGAATATGGAGGTGAGTTGGCTGTTTATATTCCTGAAAACGGAATAGAACGTACAGAGAATATTTACCCGGTACAGGGTCGAATGGTCATTTTTGAAAGTAGCGTTCTAGAGCATGAGGTTAAGCCTGTAAAACAGGAACGTTTAAGTATTACAGGCTGGTTAAAAACAAGAGGAGAGGCTATTTTTTAAACCTCTCCAATGCCTGTTTTGTAAAGTCGGAAAGTACAAGTCTTCCTGATATTTTTGCGCGTTCTGCCAGTATGGTATCCCAGTTTTCAGTGCCTTCCCACAGTACTTTTTTCATTTCGTTCAATGCTTCGGGGTTATAAGATGCCAGTTTAGAACTGAAAATTTCAAGTTCGTTGTCAAGCTCTTTTATATTTTCAAATACCTTGGCATATAAACCTTTTTCCTGTGCCCAGTAGGCATTTTTCCATTCGTGTGCGGCAAGTGTCATCTCTGCAAGTGCGGCTTTGCCCATTTTTCTTTCTACAGCCGGGGCGATTACAAACGGACCGATACCTATAGTGAATTCAGATAGCTTTATAGCACTTCCTTCTGTCGCCAGTGTATAATCACATGCAGAAGCCAGGCCTACGCCACCACCTACAGCTTTTCCGTGTATACGACCTATAATAAGCTTTGAACAGTTGCGCATAGCATTGATAACATTAGCAAAGCCTGCGAAGAAAACAGCACCTTCTTTTAAATTAGATACGGCTAGTAGCTCGTCAAACGATGCTCCTGCACAAAAAGCACCTTCGCCTTCACTTTTAAGTATAATGATACTTACTTCAGCGTTGTTACTAAGTTTATTAAACTCGTCTGTAAGTCGTTGTAAAAGCTCACCGGGGAATGAATTACTGGCCGGATGACCAAACTCTACAGTAGCGATTTTGTTTTCAATTTTGGTATATAAAGA
The DNA here is from genome assembly GCF_036347315.1 of Flavobacterium sp. C4GT6. Taxonomy (NCBI): domain Bacteria; kingdom Pseudomonadati; phylum Bacteroidota; class Flavobacteriia; order Flavobacteriales; family Flavobacteriaceae; genus Flavobacterium; species Flavobacterium sp. C4GT6. The sequence continues at coordinate 313,842 of NZ_JAZGZU010000004.1, read as the reverse complement.
CCCATTAGGTCTGGTTGTAGTACTCATGCTTGCTTTGTTTTTGGTAAAATTAAAGCAAAATGAAAAAGAGAAAAACAAAAACTTTAAAAGTTTGTATTTTTGGTAGTGAATTATATTATATTTGCTTCACAATTTTGGGGATGTAGCTCAGCTGGCTAGAGCGCTTGCATGGCATGCAAGAGGTCGTGGGTTCGACTCCCATCTTCTCCACAAGTAAAAAACCTCCGGTGAAAACCGGAGGTTTTTTTGTTTATATTAGTTATTGAGTTGCATGATTGAATCTAATAAAAGTTATTTATGAAATATTTCGTATTAGTTTGCTTTTTGCTAATTATGAGTTGTAAGTCAGGGAAAGATACAGCTACTCTTGATTCCGTCATTGAAATTGCATACACAAAAAAAATAATTCAAATTGATGACATTTTAAAAATTAAATAGCATGATTACAAAAGAAGAGGCCCACGATATACTAAAAAAATATCTCGGAAAAAAAAGGCGTGATTATGTTACCATTAGTGCTGTTAGTGAGATACAATTAAAAGAAAATAAGAAAATCCTATACGGAGATCATGAAAGTGAATACTTAACCGTCTATATAGCGGGTTACAGCACTTTGTGGGGTATGGAGGAACGGGGGGTAGTCGTATATATAGCTGCAGAAACAGGTGATGTATTATATTCGCTATCATCACATGGCTGGGTTGAAGAATTAGAATAAGGGATTATAAAGATATTTTGCCGTCTTTGAAAATGTTACCCCAATATGACAGATAGTTTATTCATACAAATTTAATTATGAAATATTTTGTAGTAGTGTGCTTTTTGCTAATTATGAGCTGTAAGCCAGGGAAAGATGCAAGTACTGTTGATTCCGTCATTGGAATTGCATCAAATCAAAAATCTGGAGCTATATTAAGTACTGATATTGGAACATGTTCAATTGTAGGATTAAGTAAATGGGATAGTATTTATCTGGGTAATAGAGTAAAAGTAAAGGGAGATTTTTTGTTTATAGATGCTGAAACGGATCGCCTAAAGATTGAAGACTCCATTGTAAAACAATTACAGGCTCAAACATATCCCAAATATTATTCTGTGACAAATGCTACATGGGAATTGTACAACTCTGATTAATCTAGGCCTCTAACAGTATAATATATATAACAAAAGCAAAGGATTTTAAAATCCGTTTCGGCGATTCAAAAAGAAATTAAAATTATGAAGTTAATCACGGTATTAATAATTAGTCTTATGTTTTCCAGCTGTGTAAATAAGAATCTTTCAGATGTAGAAAAGTTTTTTGGGGACTCACTCATAGATAAAGTTGAGTATTTAAGTAGTGATGAAAAGTGGAATGATTTTAATGGGAATGGATTTAAGGTGGATGTTTATGAAATTATAGATTTGAATTATATTAAAGATAAATCAGTAGATAAAAATTTTAAAACTTTCAATTTTAATGAAAGTAAAAGCCCTCTTAATAATACTGATTATAGTAAGTACATTGAAAACGGTTCAGGTTTTTATAAAACTATTTGGCTTGAAAATGAGATTAAAACGATAGTTGTAGATACCACTAATAATAAGTTCTTATATTATTATAACTTAATGTAAAAATATACCAACTAAAAACGATAAGTAATGAGCAGCAAAAATCAATTATCGCACGACCAGTCACAGGAATTACTAAAGGTACTCAAGTCCCGTTTTGAGAAAAACATGGTTAGGCATAAGGATATAAGCTGGGATAAGGTAAAGGAAAAACTGGATGTCAATCCTAACAAATTATGGTCATTAGATGCTATGGAAGAAACAGGAGGCGAGCCCGATGTTGTAGGATTTGATGCCAAAACAGGAGAGTATATTTTTTACGACTGTTCTCCCGAAAGTCCTAAACGCAGGAGTTTATGTTACGACCGTGCAGCGCTTGAGTCGAGAAAAGAACATAAACCTAAAGACAGCGCTCTTGATGTTGCTGCGGCTATGGGTGTAGAGATTTTAACTGAAGAACAATACAGGGAGTTGCAAACGCTTGGTAAGTTTGACACCAAAACATCGAGTTGGTTTAAAACGCCCGATAGTATAAGGCAACTGGGCGGAGCTCTGTTTTGTGACCGTCGTTATGATACGGTTTTTCTGTATCACAATGGTGCCGAATCGTATTATGCTGGAAGGGGCTTTAGGGCTTCTTTAGGGGTTTAATAGGTTAGCGTTGGCTTTATACCGTTTTTTTGTCGAATTTTGATGCAGGATAATTAACCATTCCGTCAAAAGAAATAATATGCCTACAGATAAAAGCAAACAACAGAAATCAGAATTACACCCCCGCAACAAAAACAGGGAACGATATGATTTGGATGCGCTTAAAATTTGTACTCCTGAACTGGCAGGTTATATTAAACTGAATAAGTTTGGAGATGAATCGGTTGACTTTTCTAATCCAAAGGCGGTAAAGCTGTTAAATAAAGCCCTGCTTAATCATTATTACGGTATTGAGTATTGGGACTTCCCTGATAAAAACCTGTGTCCTCCCATACCCGGTAGGGCAGATTATATTCATTATCTGGCCGATTTGCTTGCAGAAGGGAATAATGGTAAAATCCCTGTAGGTAATACTATAACCTGCCTTGATGTGGGGGTAGGTGCGAGTTGTATTTATCCTTTAGTGGGGGTAGCCGAATATGGCTGGAGGTTTATAGCCTGTGATGTTAGTGTGGAATCTATAGCATCTTCAAAAAAGATAACCGAATCTAACTATAAACTGAAGGGAAGTATAGAGTTTAGGCAACAGCAAAATCCCAAGAATATTTTTACGGGGATAATAAACAGTACCGACAGGATAGATGTAACACTGTGTAATCCTCCATTTCATGCCTCGGCAGAGGATGCCCAAAAGGGAACCTTAAGGAAACTTAATAACCTACAGGGAAAAAAAGTGAATTCACCACAACTTAATTTTGCGGGAGTAAGCAACGAACTTATTTACGACGGAGGTGAATACAGGTTTATTACCACCATGATTGCCGAAAGTAAAAAAGTTGCCAAAAACTGCCGATGGTTTACCACGCTTGTTTCAAAAGGAGCTAACCTTAAAGGAATTTATAAGGCATTAAGCAATATAGGGGTAACCCAAACCCAAACCATTGTTATGGGGACAGGTAATAAAACTACACGTATTGTAGTCTGGACATTTTTGAGTGAAAGTGAACTGAAAAATTGGTAACGATGCTTAGCTGGCTTTAGCTTCCTCACTCAAAAACACTTCTTCCTCGGGAGGGAAAATAGATTCGTCTTCAGAGAAATCAAGTATCTCGGCGGTAATCACATATTTAATAATTTCGTCAATACCTTTTTGAAGCATTAACGGGGTAGAATACTTACGGCTGGTTGCCAGTACGAGTCCACCAATAGAGAGTCTGAAAAAATGTTTGCCCGATGGGGTAGCGTTTTTCCTGAAAGTAAACTTTTGGACATCTTCTGTTATGGCTTCTATTATCTTCTGGCAATCAGATTTTTGCTTACAGCCTATGCTGGTAAAAATCGTTTTCCCCTTTCTTGATGTGAAAACAAATTTATAATCTCCGTTGTTTCGTTTACTTATCACGAACATCCCCATATTTCCTGCAATAATTTTTTTCTTAGACTTGTTTTTACGTGGCTCTTATTAGTACAAATCTAAATAAAATAAGGGGTGGTTAAAAGGCGTGTTAACTAATATTTATCAAGAAAATGAGATACGGAAACCTAAACATTGGCTAAACATTTTTTAATCAGCAGGATTATGAAACTAAAAAATCCGCCAATACTTAAAGTATCAAGCGGATTTTCCGTTGGACGAAAGTTGTTGTTTTAAACTATAATCTTATAATTCCTGTAATGTAAGGAGCTCCTCCGTTAAGAGGTTGGAAAATTTCAACGATAGCTTCCCATACTACTTCTGCAGGAGGCATAGAGGCTGTACATTTAAAACGGTAGTTTTTACCGGCTACAACCTGCGTAGATACGCTTTGCGGAGTGTATTTTACTCCAACAAAACCTTTCATTGCCTGATCGAATACTGCTTTGTCTTCTGCAGTTAGCGGATGAAAAGGAGTCCATCCTCCTACTAATGTTGCTTCTAATGAATTTTGAGTTGACATAATTTTAATAATTTTTTAGTTGGTTTTCTTACTCGTTAGGCTTTTCAGAAATAAATACCGCCCGTTTATTTAAGTGGTTATCTGTTCCACGTTTTAATTTGTAAATCAATTGATTAGCTTTGCTAAGTTAGTAAGGTAAAAACATATATACCTGCGTAAAAATTACGGTTTTAAAAAATCCCGTACTTCTACTTAAGTGTGTTAAAAAGTGAAGGAGTTTTCTTAAAACCTTTTTTAACTGCCTAATTTTTACTATAATTATTAGCCTAAACAGAGATTATGGAAAACTTAACCGCTGTAAGGCACTATTTGCATCAAAATCCTGAAATTTCACAACAGGAATACAATACTCAAAAATACATACTTAGTTTACTGGAACCCTTAAAGCCCGACAGGCTTGAAAAGGTTGCCAATACGGGTATTATTGCCTGTTTTTACGGTACTGCGCCCGGTAAGAATATTTTACTGAGAGCCGATACTGATGCACTGCCCATACAGGAAACCAATACCGATTTATCGTATAATTCCAAAACTGCAGGGGTATCCCACAAATGTGGACATGACGGGCACACTACCATAATGTATGGTGTTGCGGGGCATTATGCCAGGCAACGTCCCGAAACAGGGAATGTATACCTGCTGTTTCAGCCTGCGGAAGAAAACGGCTGGGGCGCGCGCAATGTAGCTGATGATTCTTTTTTTAAATCACTTGATGTTGATATGGTGTTTGCCTTGCACAATCTGCCGGGGTTCAAAAAGAATAAAATAGTATGTAAAACAGGTAGCTTTACCTCGAGTGTGGTAAGCCTTGCCGCTTACTTTAAAGGGTATACTGCACATGCCGCCGAACCCTGGAACGGTAAAAATCCTGCTGCTGCCATGAGTAGCTTTATGCTGCAAACCCTTGAGCTTAATATGGAAAACAAACCCGAATATATAACCATCACTCCGGTATATATGGAGATGGGGGAGAGGGCTTATGGTGTCTCGGCGGGAGAAGGATCGGTGCATTTAACCATAAGGGCCGATAATAACCAAAGGCTTAACGATACCATTGCCAAAGCAAAAACAATAGCGACTACTCTTGCTCAACAGGAAGGGCTACAGGTAACTTTTGAAATGATTGAACCTTTTGAGTCTAATCAAAATCATCCTGATGCAGTCGCTATAATCCATGATGCTGCAGGGGAGAATCAACTGGAATATGAAAACCTGTATGAAGGTTTCCGATTTGGGGAAGACTTTGGGGTGTTTACCAACCTGTTCCCCGGAGCAATGTTTGGTGTTGGATCTGGTGAGAACTGTAAACCACTTCACCACCCTGAATACGATTACCCGGATGAGATAACCGAAACCGGAATTAAAATGTTTATTGAAATACAGAGAAAAGCACAATAATTATGATGAAATCCACCCATATTAAACTAAGCAAAAATGCTTTAAAGAGTAATTGGGATTTTTTAAGGGAATATTTTAAAGATAAAAAATTAAGCGCCGTTGTAAAAGGCAATGCCTACGGTCACGGTATTGAGGAGTATGTGACTATGGCCGAGCAGTGTGGTGTAAACCATTTTTCGGTTTTTAATGCCGAAGAGGCTTTGCGTGTAAAACAAACAGTAGCTAAAAATACGACCATTATGATAATGGGGGCTATAGAAGATGAAGATCTTGCATGGGCTATTGAGAACGATATACAGTTTTATGTTTTTAATATGGAACGCTTGTATGCAGCCATAAAAGCTGCGGCTACCACAGGTAAAAAAGCACTGGTACATATTGAGATCGAAACAGGCATGTACCGAACCGGGTTTGAGCAGACTATGATTCCGGAATTGGCAGATACATTTAAGAATAATACTGATACTTTAGTTTTTCAGGGGTTGTGCATGCACTTTGCCGGAGCCGAAAGTATTACCAACTACTTCCGTGTAAAAAAGCAGAAAATCAACTTTAAAAGGGCTGTAAAGCAGTTTAAAAATTTAGGGCTTGAGCCTAATATGATTCATACCTGCTGTAGTGCAGCAGCCGTACGTCTGCCCGATATGCATTATGATATGCTGCGCATAGGTATTATGCAGTATGGCTTTTGGCCCAGTCCGGAAATTTTAATAGAATACCTTAATAAGTATAAAACGGTACAGTCTCCGTTAAGGCGTATTATCAGTTGGGAAAGTAAAATAATGAGTTTAAAGCTCGTGCCTCCGGGAGAGTTTATTGGGTATGGTTCATCATATTTTGCACATCAGGAAATACATGTGGCGGTGGTACCTGTAGGCTATGCGCACGGTTTTAGCCGAAGCCTCAGCAATACAGGGCATGTGCTCATTAATGAAATGAGAGCACCTGTTGTAGGAACGGTAAACATGAACTGTGTAGTGGTTGATGTAAGTAATATCCCTAATGTAAAAATAAACGATAAGGTAACCTTAATAGGGGAACAGGGTAATCAGGAAATTACGGTAGCTTCGTTTGGGGAATTAAGTAGCCAGCTAAATTACGAACTGCTTACCAGGCTTCCTATGGATATACCTAGGTATATGGTTTAGGTTAGAACCCGAATCGGTAATTGGTCGATACTAAAAAGGAAGAGCGCCCACCTAAAAATCCGGTTTCAAAACGAAACTAAATATTATGATTTAGCTGATACTGTCCGCCAAAGCACATGCTCCAGTGAGATATGGCCTCCTTGTTTAGGGAATAGGAAATGGTGGTGCCCGATATATCAACATTTTCAAGTTTATCCTTAATCTTATCGGCAATTTGCTTTACCACTACTTTTTGTGCCGGACCCAGGTTTTGGTACCAGTCGGTGTTTTCAATATCAAAGTCTGGTGCATGTCCTCCTATATTCAGGTCAGAAAGGTTTAGTACGCCTTCGGTAGTACGGTTTATAAATAATCCCTGCGTACCTATCCATAGCCCTAGGTTTCTGTCGGGTCTTCTTTTGGATTGGAATATATATCCAAATCTGGGGGTTACCATTTGGGAATGTATGGAGCCTTTTATTTCGTCAAATTTTGTCCAGGAATGATTGTAATCTATCGTTCCGAAAACATGTTTGTAACCACCGCCAAAGGTGAGGCCTGCTCCCATAATATTGCCGTTAAAATCTACCTCGCTTTTAAAGTCTATGGGATAAACTATCTCTACAGTAGTATTAGCCCATGTTTTTCCTATAATACCATATAAATTTACAAATGGTAATGCCCATACATCAATACGTGCGTTGACCGATTGTACACTGGCGTTAACTTCGCCAAACTTTATAAAATCAAGCGGTACAGGTTCCAAATCGTTAATACCTATCTGCAAATCATGAATTTCTATTTTTTGTGAGGCGTTCACATAGTTTATCATAACCCCTGCGGGGTATGGGAGGTCTATGCCACGTTTGGTAATACGCTGTGCCCACGCAGGTAGTTTATAGGGCCACTTGGAGTTGGCAATACTATCGGTGTAGGCCTGCATGTTATCCTGAGCAAAGGCATGACATTCAAATAGTAATAGGAGTAGGTATAAGTAGTAAGGCTGTCTCATAGGCTACTTTATTTGTTACGGGCTATAGGGATTCCCACGCCAAAATGGAAATACTGGTTCACTCCTGTAAAGGGTACATTACTTTTGTATATGTTGGTTAAACCTGAACAAAACCTCAAGTTGAGGTGTATACCGTTTCCTTCCTTAAGTATATATTGGATATCGGTAGCAAAACCGGCATCAAACCTATGCATATAATCTTTGGTTTTATATTCTACCGTTTCTGTAGATCCGTCATCCCGGTCTTCTATATAAAAATCCTTTGCACCTATCCGTACTCCAAACTGTGGTCCTATTGCTATACTGAATGATGGTGTGAACTTATACCGTAGCAAGGGTACTATTTCAAAATAAACCAGTTTGCGATGTATGGTAGCATCTGGAGAATAAACTCCGTTCGGAATTATCTCATAGTTCAGCGGAATTTCCTTAAGTCCTTTGGGTGATTTGAATGACATAAAATTGCTTATCATCCAATTACCTTTTAGCTTAATGTCGGTATAAGCACCAATAGCAAGACCACTGGCATTTTTACTGTTATCGGTATTGGTTATATAAGATGATTGTCCGGCAAAGTATAACCCTACCGATACTTTATCACTGGATATCTTGTCTCCAAAGAAGAGTGCTATTACAGCTTGGCCTGAAGCAAGAAACGGACAGGCGATAAACACTATAATGAACAGGAACCGATGGGCAGGTTGTAGCATCTGCATAATTATTGTTGGTTTAGGTTAATCGGTTCTTTTGGGTTTAAGATCTTGTTATTGTTAAAGTTACGTATCTTTTTGCTTTAATACTTATTTATTTTTACTCTAACAGTTTACGTTTAGTTAATAAAGATAACATTGATTTAGTGTTATAGTCACCTTGACATAATGTAAGGCTAACGCTTACGTTAAATGTGACTTTTAGTTTTGCGCCCAACAAACACAAAGATTAAATCAATGAAACAACTATTACTATTAATCACGGCTTTTGTGCTAAGTGTATCTGCTTATGCTCAAAAGAACGGGGTAATCTCGGGAAAGATTACCGATCAGGATGAAAATTTCTCACTTCCCGGTGCTACAGTTAGACTTAGCGAAGGAAATAAATACACCGTATCTGACCAGATAGGTGATTTTGAATTTCTTAATGTACCAGCCGGTACTTATACTGTAGAGGTATTGTATTTAGGATACCAAACCCAGTCACAACAGGTTGTTGTGGAAGAGGGTAAAAATGCAACCGTAAATTTTGTATTGGTTAGCGGATCTGAAACACTTGATGAAATTGTTGTTGTGGGTGACGCTCTAAGAGGTCAGGCAAGAGCAATCAATCAGCAAAAAAACAACAGTAACATTACTAATGTTATTTCCAGTGATCAGGTAGGTCGTTTTCCTGATTCAAATATTGGTGATGCATTAAAGCGTGTACCTGGTATTACTATGCAAAATGACCAGGGTGAGGCACGTAATATTATTATCCGTGGTTTGGCTCCGTCACTTAACTCGGTAACCCTTAACGGTGACAGGATTCCTTCTGCCGAAGGTGATAACCGTAATGTACAGATGGACCTTATACCGTCTGACATGATTTCTACCATTCAGGTAAATAAAACACTTACGCCGGATATGGATGCCGATGCAATTGGTGGATCAGTAAACCTTGTTACACGTGCTACACCAAACGGTGAAAGAATCTCTGCTACACTTGCAGGTGGTTATGGTCCAATTAGAGATAAAGGTATTTATACTGCCGGACTTGTTTACGGTAACCGTTACTTTGATAACAAACTGGGTGTTGTTCTTAGCGGATCCTACAACAACAACGATTTTGGTAGTGACAACATTGAGGCCGACTGGACTCAGGATGATTTTGGGAATGTATATGTAAAAGAGCAACAAATAAGAAAGTATGACGTACAACGTATACGTCGTAGCGGATCGTTTGCAATAGACTATAAGTTTAACGATTACAATACTATTTTTGCCAGCGGTATTTACAACTGGAGAGATGACCGTGAAAACCGTTTCAGAACTACTTATGATGATATCGATCCGTTATACAACGGTGAGCAAATTGTAGGTTATACAGGTGTGGTTAAAAGAGAAACTAAAGGTGGTATAGATAACAACCGTAACAAAAACAGAAGACTTGAAGATCAACGTGTACAAAACTACTCTTTAAGAGGGGAGCATCTTTTAAGTCCTAAACTTGATTTAGACTGGGGTGTAAACTATGCAACAGCAAAAGAGTTCCGTCCTAATGAGCGTTACATTGAGTTTGAACAGGAAGACCTTCCTTTTGGTGTAGACCTTTCAAACATGAAAAAACCGTATGTAACTACTACAGGTGAAGATCCTTCACTAATGGAATTTAGTGAACTTACAGAAAACCGTGACTACACTAAAGAAAGTGAGTTTGGTGCTAAAGTAAATATCCGTTTCCCGTTCTCTGTTATTGAAGGGCAAAAAGGACGTTTAAGAACAGGTTTACGTTTACGTTTAAAAGATAAAACAAGACAGAACAACTTCTATGCATATGAGCCGCAAGGTGACCTAACTCTTGCAGATGTTGCTACAAGCTACTGGGGTGGTGACGGATTTAATCCGGGAAGCCAGTATGTGCCGGGTATATATGCTTCTGCAGCATATCTTGGTGGGTTAGACCTAAACAATCCTGCACTTTACAACAGCGAGTCAGATCCGTCTGAATTCCTTGCTGTAAACTACAAAGCAAAAGAGAATATTTTTGCAGGTTATGTAAGATGGGATCAGGATTTCAACAGCAAATTATCTATGATAATTGGTGCCCGTATAGAAAATACACATATTGACTATACCGGTAACAGGGTGCTTGACGAAGAGGAACTTGAAGGTAAAATAGAGAATACAAACTCTTACACTAACATACTTCCAAGTGTTACGTTTAAATATAATGCTACCGAGGATTTTGTAATCAGGGCTGCATTCACTACAGCTTTAGCAAGACCTAACTATTATGCACTTGCTCCATACATTAACAACATCGCTTCAGATACTGAAATCATAGCAGGTAACCCTGATCTTGATGCTACTTATTCTTATAACTTCGACTTAATGGCAGAGAATTACTTTAAGTCGGTAGGTTTAATATCAGGAGGTGTTTTCTACAAAAACCTTCAGGATTTCATTTACACTTACAGCAACAACCAGTATACTTCAGAAAATTTTGCTAATGACTTCCCTAATCAGGCAGATAATCCTGTGCCTGTGGGAGAACAGTGGACATTTATCCAGTCAAGAAACGGTGATAATGTAGATGTATACGGTTTTGAGGTGGCTTTCCAGAGACAGCTTGACTTCCTTCCGGGCTTCCTTAGATACTTTGGTGTGTATGTTAACTATACTTACACGGATTCTAAAGCTAAGGGTATTGCTGATGAGGATGGTAACGAAAGAACAGATGTTACACTACCGGGTACTGCACCTCACATGTTTAACGGATCGCTTTCATGGGAAAACAGCAGATTCTCTGCAAGAGCTTCTGCAAACTTCACTTCTGATTACCTTGACGAACTGGGTGCAGATGAATTTAGCGACAGCTATTACGACAAGCAGTTCTTCCTTGATATCAACGCTTCATACAAGATTACTAAAAACCTTCGCATCTTTGCAGAGGCTAAAAATATTACCAATCAGCCGTTACGTTACTACCAGGGCGTATCAAACAGGGTGAAGCAGTTAGAGTACTACGAAGGTCGTTACAACCTTGGTCTTAAATTTGACTTCTAATAAAAAAATATAATTTTAATGAGCCGGCATTAATTTGCCGGCCTCATTAATCAATGCTTATGAAAAAAATAGTTTTACTTATTGCGTGTTTTGCTTTCCTTAATGCAGGCGCACAGGGATATTTAAAAGAAACTGAATCAGGTTATCAGGGAAAATTTATCCCAAAGCTGCAACAGGAAGACGATGCGCTTCACTTTTTGGTACTGGGTGATTTTGGCCGCCACGGGCAATACCATCAAAAACCGGTAGCCGAACAAATGGGGGCTGCTGCCATAACGCTTGATATAGATTTTACCATATCTGTAGGTGATAATTTCTACCCTAACGGGATAGAGAGCACGCAGGATCCTCAGCTTCAAAATTCGTTTGAGGATATTTATACCAATACCAAGCTGTATGAAAACTGGTATGTGGCACTGGGTAATCACGATTACAATGGTAACATCCAGGCCCAGATAGATTACACAAAAGTGAGCCGTCGCTGGCAAATGCCCGATACGTATTACAGTGAGACATTCAAACTAAAGGATGGCAGCAAACTGCTTATGGTGGTTATGGATACCAATCCGTTTATAGACGGTTACTATAAAAAGGATAATGATATGTATGAAAATATCATTAAGCAGGACACTACAGCCCAAAGGAAATGGCTGGCTGAAACACTGGAAAAAACCGATGCCAAATGGAAAATAGTTGTAGGACATCATCCGTTATATAGCGGAGGGAAAAGAAAAAACAGTGACGATACAAAAGCCTTTGAGAAAAAGTTTGCTTCTTTTTTTGATAAGTATAAAGTAGACGCTTACCTGTGCGGGCACGAGCACGACCTGCAGGTTGTAAAACCAAAGGGGCGTTATACTACTCAGTTCCTTTCGGGGGCAGGTAGTGAGGTAAGACCAAGCGGGGAGCGCGAAGGAACCCTTTTTGCCGATAATCAGGCAGGGTTTATGTGCTTTTCTGTAACCGGTAAAAAGTTACTGGTGCAGTTAGTTAACGAGCACGGAGATATTATTTACAAAACAGAAATGAATAAAAAATGATAAAGAATATAACATTTGCAGCAGCTATTGGATTTACACTTGTTTCCTGCGGAGATAAGCTGGCCCCGGTAAGGGAAGACGCTGTTAAGCCTGCTGTAGTAACACAACCTACACCACACGACACTGATGACCCTTCTATATGGATTAATCTGGAAGATGCTTCTAAAAGCTATATAGTAGGTACAGATAAGGATACCGATGGCGGACTGTATATGTATGATCTTGAAGGGAAAATCGTGAAAAAGTCGGTTACCCTTAAAAGACCTAACAATGTAGATATCGCATACGGACTTATGGTAGCAGGTAAAAAAACAGATGTTGCCGTAACGACCGAAAGGGAAACAAACAAGATAAGGATATTTAGCCTGCCGGAACTTGAACCGATTGATAATGGCGGTATCGAGGTTTTTGAAGGTGAAACAGAGCGCGACCCGATGGGAGTTTCGCTTTATACTCAAACTAAAGACAGTGTAACGGCTATTTATGCTATAGTAGGCAGAAAAAGCGGTCCTTCGGGAAGTTACCTGTGGCAGTATCAGCTAAACGGCAACGATAACGGTACTGTAACGGCAAACGTTGTAAGGAAATTTGGTAACTACAGCGGTAACAAAGAGATTGAGGCTATAGCTGTAGATAACGAGCTTGGAGTAGTTTATTATAGCGACGAGGGTAAAGGTATAAGAAAATACAATGCCGCTCCTGAAGGCGGAAATGAGGAGCTTGCCTTTTTTGGACAGGAAGGCTTTAAGCAGGATCACGAAGGTATTGCAATATATAAGGCTACCGATTCTACCGGATATATACTGATATCTAATCAGCAGGCAAATACCTTTATGGTATACCCGCGTGAGGGTGTTAACGGAAATCCTAACGAATACAAACTACTGGCAGAGGTGCCAACCTCAACTATAGAGTGTGACGGAGCCGATGCTACCAGTGTTAACCTGGGAGGTAAATTCCCTAAAGGTATGTTTGTTGCCATGAGCAACGGTATGACTTTCCACTATTACGACTGGAACACTATCCAAAAAGTAATAGATGAAAATAAAAAACAGTAAGACAGATAAAATGTGAGACTATCTGAATCTTTCTAAACAAAAAGGCCCAATGTGAGAGGGCCTTTTTTTGTACCCTGAAGTGAAGGGCAGTAAAAACAAATTCTAAGTGAAAGGGCAGGAATACTAAGTCAGCCATTAGGTTTACTATTCCTTGCCCTTTTCTCATTATATGGTTTGGTAATTTAGCCTTGAGAGAAGAAAAATATTACAATCTGCAATATGAAAAACAGAAAGATATTAATCGTTTCAGGTGTTATTTTGCTGGTGCTGGCTGCGGCCTATTACTTCTATTTCGGTTTTTTGTACAAAGAGGCAAGAGATGTAACCGCCGAAGCACCGGCCTATACCCTAACCGCCCCCGATATTGTGGAGGAGTACCAAACTAATACTGCTACCGCAGATTCAATGTACCTCAATAAAACCATTGTGGTTATAGGAAACGTAAATGATAATGACAGCATTTCGGTTTCCCTTGATCCAGGTGTGTATTGCAGTTTTGATGTGCCTGCAAAAAATATTATTCCGGGCAAAAACATTAAGGTAAAAGGACGATGCATAGGCTTCGACGAACTTTTTGATGAGGTAAAGCTGGATCAGTGTACAATTAATCAATAATACAAATGAAGAATTTTTTAGGCTTGCTATTTTGCCTTACAGTAGCGTCTTCTGTTTCAGCACAGGACGATTTACTTGCCGAGATAGACTCGGTTTCGACGCAGGATTATGCCACACCTGCTTTTAAAGGATTACAGGTTGTAACACTGCAATCAACAAAAATACCTGCTGCACAGGAATTTTACTTTGTGGTATCCCATAGGTTTGGTTCGGTTAAAGGCGGTATTTCCGAATTTTTCGGGATGGATATGGCTACCACAAAAATAGGTGGAGCCTATGGTATTAACGAATGGCTTTCGGTTAGTGCTTCACGCCATACCCTTTTAAAGGTGTATGAAACTGCTGTAAAGTACAGGCTTGCCAATCAGGCAACCGGAGCTCCGGTAACAGTTATTGGCTACAATACCATATACATCAATACCTTTTTGGAAAAGGAAGATTATCCTAAAATTGAGTTTGCTGACAGGTTAACCTATATAAGCCAGTTACTGGTGTCACGAAAAATATCCGACAGGCTTTCGCTGGAAATGGTGCCTATGTATATTCATAAAAATCGGTACAATCCTGATGTGGAAAACGATAACCAGTTTTCATTGGGAGCAGGGGGAAGGCTTAAGTTGACCAAAAGGCTTTCGCTTAATATGGAATATGTACACAATTTTGATAAGCCTGATTTTTATCAGAATCCATTATCGGTTGGACTTGACTTAGAAACAGGCGGACACATTTTTCAGTTGTTGTTTACCAACTCGCAGGCCATGACAGAAGGTGGTTATGTAACCACTGCGGCGGGCGATTGGGGTAAGGGAGATTTTTTCTTTGGGTTTAATTTATACAGGGTTTTTTAATATGAAGAATACAATTTTATATACAGGTTTGTTAGCGTTGTTTTTTGTTTCGTGTGACTCCAATACTTATGAGGATATAAGCCAAGAGCAAAATATAGAGGGTACGGTTACCTATACGGCTAATGTGAAAACGATTATAGATAATAACTGTTTGTCCTGCCATGCTCCGGGTGGAGTGGCTTCTTTCAGGCCGCTGCTTACCTATGCACAGGTTAAGGATGCGGTAGAGAATCATGATTTGCTGGGGCGCATACAGCTACAAAACGGACAGCAGCAACTAATGCCGCAAACAGGTAGGATGCCACAGGCAAATATCAATGTGATACTGCAATGGAATACCGATGGTTTACTTGAAAATTAAATTACTATGAAAATTAGAAATTTACACTTCGTCCTTTTTTTTGTGGCAGCTATGATGCCCTTTGTTTCTCATGCGCAAAAGTTTGCCACTAAAACAGGTGATATAAAGTTTGAGGCTTCGGTTCCTTCATTTGAGGAGGTAGCTGCCGAAAACAAAAATGTATCGGCTATACTTAATGCCAATAACGGTGAGCTTGCCGCACTGGCACTCATGAATGGTTTCCGTTTTAAGGTTGCCCTTATGGAAGAACATTTTAATGAGAGCTATGCCGAAACAGCAAAATATCCTAAGGCGGTTTTTAAAGGAAAGCTGGATGGGTTTTCGCTGAAAGCACTTTCGCAAAAACCGAAACAGTTTACCCTAACAGGTGAACTTACCCTACACGGAAAAACCAAAAAAATTAATGATATTGCTATGGTGTCGGTTAAAGGAAGTACCATCACTGTAGTCGGTAATTTTATGGTAAAACCTGCCGACTTTGATATTGATGTACCAAAAGTGGTAAGCAAAAAAATAGCCGATGAGGTACAGGTTACCTATACCTTTTTGCTGGAGGAATAGCCTTTAGCTTTCGGTTAACTGTTTTTAAGAACTGTTTAATTGTTAAAAACCATATCTTTATGCCCTAAAACGATCTTCATGAAAGTATTAGGGCTTTTTTTGTGTCTGTTATGTATTGCACCCGATAAAGAATTGGCAACGGTTAGGCAACAGTATATTGATGCTGCTGTTTCTGCCGAAAGTGCGCTTGTGTTTCATGCTTCGCTTGAAGATTTGGATAACAGTCATGAAAATACTACCCTTTTGGCATACAAAGCGGCTTCTATCGTTTTGATGGCTAAATATGAAAAGGGTTTATTTACTAAAACCCGTTACTTTAATAGAGGGACTGACTTACTGGAGGAGGTGATTGAAAAAGATGCCAAAAACTACGAGGCACGCCTGCTACGTTTAAATATTCAGGATAATGTGCCGTGGATTACGGGATATACCGGAGATATTAAAAAAGATAAAGCCTTCCTGATTGCTAATTATGCTGCACAGCCTAAAGATCTTAAAGTTTTCACGAAGAAGTATGTAGTGCAATGTGATGCTTTTTCTGAAAAGGAAAAGGCCGCTTTTAATTAAAAATAAGCCCTAAGCTGTACATTGCCCGTATGTATAGCTTTACTGGTTTCACTCTTACGTCCCTGATAGTTTACGTTTACATCCAGAAACTGTGTAAGGTTTTTTTGTAGCAGTAATCGCCATGTAATATTCTTCCCGGCCTGTAAACCTTCCAGCATTTGGTAGGCTGCGGGGGTAAGTTCGTTACCTGTAAAGGCATTATCATAAAGGGAGAACTCTCCGTTTATGGAAAACTGCCTGTCTGAAGCATAGGTAAACGATGTTCCCACACGCTGTTGATATAGGGTTTCCATTTCGCCTATTTTATTCTCTTTACTTCGGTATTCATAGAAAAGATCCCAACTGGCATTTTTGGAAAAGATGTACGATATTTTAGGCAGTAATGCGAATCCGCCTATTTCGTAGTTCCTGCTGCTGTAATTTTCAGAATAGGTGTCAGATTGCAGGGTTTGTGCCGAAAAACCTAACAACCATAGTTTTTGTATTAAATGGGCATACTGTAACTGATGCGAACTGTTTTTGCTTTCCTGTGAACCGGCATTAAGCAGGGTGCGAGCCCTGTTTTTTAAATAAGTATACGTAACGGAATGGTGCTGTTTCCCCCGATTATAAAATAAACTATTCCTAAAACTGGAGTTAAGTCCCAGTAGTCCGTCTTCACTATTGTCAAACGGGTTAAGGTCAAAAGCTCCCGGCTTGCGTTCTATTTTACGGTCAATTAAAAATGAGGTCTGGTTATAAAAATAGGAGAGCAGTTTTTTAAACCCCTTTTCGTTTTGCCATTGGTTGGCATTCAGGGTAACCGACTGTGAAAACTTATTTTGGTGAGTACGTATGTATACCTGATTGGGCAGGTATACCCTAACATATTTTGCCTGATCGGGGAATGGGGCAACCTCAAACTCTTCCAACTGTTGTATGCCATCGTTGTTATAATCATTCCAGGTGTATGTACCCTGTCCGGGTTCAACTTCCAGATAGGTGAATTCCTGTTGCGGTATGGTACCTGATGTAGTTTCGTAAGCAGTGGTAACCTGTATTAACTGGTCAAAATACCTGTCGTTGTATAAAAGTCTTGAGTTAAGCGATTGTTCGTTTTTTATAGCGGGATCGGTAAACTTTAGGTTCCTGTAATTTACAAAAAGGCTCAGGTCGCTTTTTTCGGTTTTCATTAATCGCGACTTCATGTAGTACGAACGGGAGGTGTTCACCTTGTCTAGAATACCGTTTACAACACTATCATTAGCCCTTTGAAGGTAGCCCAGCTCCACATACACTTTAGTACTGTCACCACGCCCTACGAAAGCTCCAAGCTCATTAAAGCGCTGACTTAATGCCGATAACTGACCTGTTTCCTTAAGTCGTTCCCTGTTGTCTTCAACTCTTACTGTACCGCCTACCCAGTTTTTGCCAAAATGATATTTGGCAAGGGCTTCGTTTCGTATAAATTCTGATGCGGCATAATCGCTGTCACTGTCCAGCCAGCTACCCTGGTTTTGTATCAGGAAATTATTAAAGGTAAAACGTCCGTTAACCACGTGGCGCGTTCCTGTAAAACTGCCCGAAAAATCCAGTTGTTCAAGCTGGTAATTAAACTGTCCTTTTTGCGGTAGCCTGAATGTGGTTCCGGTTGTAAGGTAGCTTTGGTTACCATTTGTAGTAGTAATGCCGTTAAGGTTCCAGTCTCTATTAAACTCTATATTGAACAAGCGCTCTACGGTACGGAAATCTTTTTGGATAAACTGATAGTTGGCAAAGGCATCCAATTCCCACTTACCGGTGTACAGGCGTTGCTTGGCATCTATTTTTGCAGCATAACCATTGTTGTCGTCATTATCAAGCGACGAATACATGTTGAGGTCGTTGTTGCTCATGCCGGCCTCAAAATCGATAAGCGTTTTTTCGCTTGGATTGTATTTACCTAATACGGTAGCGATTTGTATTTTTTGTGGAGCCGTAAGCCGGATAACGGGCTCGTAGTCTCCCTGTGGTATGCCGTTAACAGGAGGCACATACTCAAAAATTCGTCCCACAGCTGCCGAACTTGCCAGTATGTAATTACCCGTATTAGCACCAAGGTAGGTGAAGCGTACATTGTACAGTTCATCGTCAGGGTTATTGGAATATTCAAAAACCTCAACACCGTTAATTAGGGTTTTGCGGTATAATATCTTGTTTTCTGAATAACTATCCAGATAAGCCGATGGGGCAATCATCTGGTCGTTATTATCTCCTGCCTGTTTTAGTATCTCTACCTGTTCTTCGGTAAGGTTTTGTTGCAGGGGTTGGTTTTTAATATCGTTTTCAGAATATACAAATCCGCCAATGCTCCATTTTTCCTCCTCGTGGGTAATACCGCCATAGGTAAGCAGCCTGGTATAGCTTTGTACTGTATACTGGTATTCCACATTAATACGCATTTCACTGGTTATGGGGAACAGTGAGGTGAATATTATTTCCCCGGCATTATAGTCTATAATGTAGTCGTTGTTTTCGCCACGTTCCAATAGTATTCCGTTTACAAAAACCCTTTCTGAACCCGATATTACCAGTATGTACAATTCGTCGTTAGGACCTCGTAGTTTATATGGACCCTGATTGCCTTCCTGTCCGGTAAAAGTACTTCGGGCATATTGGCCTCTTACCAGTGCGGCGGCGGCAAAAATGGTGGTTTTAGAATCATCATCCCCAAAAGAGAAGTTGGTAGATATACCCTGAACCTTTTTATTGAAGTTAAGGAAGCGGGACTGCCTGTTTTCAAGGAAAAGATCTCCGGCACGTATGCTCCAGTTATCACTGAAGAGTTCTATAAAAATCTGGTCAAACTCATCCAGTTTTTGTGAGTAACCGCCTTCCTGTAGCGGGATGTTACTGTCTTGTATGGAAGCGCGCAGGCTTACTTTGTTAGATAGTTTTCCTGTAATCTGTAAATCAAGGTTGGAGTTTACCACCGCATTCTGGTTGTTACCTACGGTTATACCACGGGTTATACTACCCGATGTGGTGAGTCCGTCAAACGGTTTAAAGGTATTGAGCGGGTCGCGTGTTACACGGTACAGGTTTTGGGTTCCGGTGGCATTATTGTCTACCACACGGGAATCGTCATAAATGCTGTATTTCTTGGTTAGGTATTCAGGGTAGCTCAGGTAGCGCATAAACAGGGTGTCCTGCGGAGTATACCCATTTTTAAAAACCAGTGTGCTGTGTTTAAAGTCTACATGGTATAAGGTGGTGTCTATATCTTTTCCGTTCCTGTCTTTAAGTGTAAAAAAAGCATTGTTTATGCTAACACTGTCTATCTGTATGGTGTCGGTTACGGGAGCTATTTTCCGGTTTTTAAACAGGCCGTTTGTTTCCTGACCGGAAACCGCGGAAACCAAACACAATAACGCCATTAAAAACCTATATCTCAGCATCACAAGAGTATAACTCTAAAAAAGCAAAAGTAGTGTATTTACAGGGAAGATTTAAGGAGATATAGGGACTTTGATTTATTCAAGTTTTTTTTGGATTATAGATTCAACATCTGTAGTGCTTCCGATTTTGAAACTTGAATTTATCCACTCGTCTCTACTCATTTCATTAAAAATATCAATATTATTTTTGGTTTTGAAGTTTACTTTCAACGGTTCAATAACATTGTTTTTTATTTCTTCTTTTACATCATTGTAATCTTCTATTTTAAACTCAGGAGGTAGTTTTTTATCTCCCAATAATCTTTGTATAGCATCCTTTGAATAGTAATTTTCTATTTCTCTTTTGTGTAAAATTAATAGTTCCCCTCCTGATTTTTCAATTTCCTCTTTGAGTTTTGATTTATTTTTAACTTTTGCTTCATAATCAATAGCTCCTTTGTCTGAATCTAAGATAAAAAGGAATTTTCGGTTTATTTTTTTGCATAGAGTTGCATTTACATAAAAATCAACTTGATCTCCGCCGCAAGGAATAAATAATATGTCATCAGGTAACGCTCCTGTAATTTTTTTTAAAGCAATATTCCAAAATTGAATATCACCACTGCCTTCGACAAACACAGCTTTTCTGTAATTTTCATTTAATAAGTTATAATTAGGGCGTATTCCTAATTCAGAGATAACTACATCTAGTATATGGTTTTCATTTTCAAAATTGAAGTATTTAGATATTTCATTTTCTTTTTTTACAACAATAATATTTGAGCTTTTAGTTGCTCCAGCGAATATAGGTGAATGAGTGGTTATAAAGAATTGGCTATCGTCAGATAAGCTGATTATTGAATCTAATAAGTCATGCTGTAACTCAGGGTGGAGAAATGTTTCTGGTTCTTCAATTCCAAAAATTTGGTATTGTTTTGTTTTTTTTTGTGCCAAGTATTCGAAATACGCAACCATTAATAATCTTTTAAAGCCTGTACCTTTATTTGAGATAGGGATTTCATAGCTGTCAGAATTGAACTTTAATGATAAATCAAACTTGACTAAATTATTCCAGTTGCAATTGACAGATGGTTTTATAAGTTCTAAATCAGGAACATTTTTTTGCATGAGTTGTGTGATTATTGTAAACTCTTTTTCTAAATCTGATTGAACTCTTCTTTCCAGTTTTGTAGTAAGTCTTTTATTGTCGTCTAATGATTTGTTAGCAATTGGTTTAAATTGATTTTGGAAGTTTGTTGACCCTATATTTAGATCTTGTTCGGCATCAAAAAGTGAAAATTCAGGTAGTTCAAAATAATCAAGCTTTTTTATATTTTTTATGTATTCTTCAGCGGGATATGTTTTTAAAGCGCGTCCAAGATTTTTAGTGTTATTGTCAATTTGTTCTATTTTTGATAGGTTAGTTACTCCCCTTCCTGATTTAGAGAATTCTAAGCCTAATATACTCATGAATTTATTTATTTCTGACTCTTTGTTTCCCCAGCAATTATTCACTGTTTCGTCATTTATATCATAGCAGGTATAGTAAAATTCTTTTAATAGTCGTGCTGAAGTACTGTAATGAAATATTTTTGTCAATGAGACTTTTTGGTCATTATCTAGAGCTAAAGGATGAGTGTTTGGGTTAGGTGTGAATCTAATATTTATTTCTGTTTTTTCAGATTCATGTTTTCCTTGAAAAATATCATTAGAATTAAATTTTTCATTAAAAAAAGCGTCAAGAGCTTTTAATATAGATGATTTTCCAGAGTCATTTTTTCCAACGAATGAATTTATATCTCCAACTTTTAAGTTCGTTAAAGACTTTATTCCTCTAAAATTTTTTATAGTGATATCATAAATTTGCATAAGGTATGGTTTTGAAGTTTTGTTAAAAATAATATTTTTTATTTATTAATGTTTTTAACCTAGCATTACAACCATCAAATATTAAATTTTCCTAAAACTTTGATAGTGTTAAAGATGTAAGTTTTATCTTTAAAGAAAAACTTACATTTCATGACTTCAGGTAAACAAATACTATACACCGGCACTGTTTTCATAGTAGGTATTTATTTTTTAACCGCAGGGCTTATTAAAGCCAAACCCCTGCTGGCTCCCTTGCTTACGGCTGTTATACTGGCACTGCTAATGTTGCCCGTTGCCCGGAAACTGGAATCGTGGAAAATAAATCGTATGCTGTCATCGCTTATCAATACCGTTTTGCTGTTTTTGGTAAGTGTAGGTTTTGTAGCGCTTATCTCAATACAGATACAGAGCTTTGTGGCCGACTGGGATAAAGCAAGGCAAAAAATAATGCCCCAAATTGAAAAACTGGAAAACTACATTTATGAGAAAACCCCCATTAGTCCCGAAGATATAGCCAAACAACAAAATGAGGCTACAGGGAATATGGGGAAACAGGCTATCAGTTTTATAAATGGATTGTACTCCTTTAGCGGGGATTATCTGCTTACGTTTGTTTATGTTTTCTTTTTACTCAACTATCGTAAAAAGTTCAGGCAGTTTTTTGTAAAGCTCTTTAAAAAACAAAACAAAGATGATGTGGATGATGTACTTAGTCAGGCTATAAAAATTACCCAGGGTTACCTGTATGGTAAATTTATACTGATGATATTTTTAACGATAATCTATGCTGTGGGTATGGCAGTTTTTGGAGTTAGTAATTTTATCATCATTAGTGTTTTGGCAGCATTACTTTCTATAATTCCTTATATTGGGAATATTATAGGTTTCCTTATTGCTATTGGATTAGGTTATGTTGCCGATGGAGATACCACAGCCTTAATAGGTATTGTGGTGACTTTCTCTGTTGCGCAGTTTGTAGAGTCATACCTATTTGAACCTTATGTGGTGGGCGATAATGTGAACCTCGATCCGTTTATTACAATTATTGCAGTTGTGGTAGGTAGCATGATGTGGGGAATAATAGGAATGATACTTTCTATACCTATATTAGGAATCATAAATGTGGTGTTTATGCATGTTAAGCCATTAAAACCTTATAGTTTTTTACTGAGTAACGGAGATGATAAAGGAAAAAGTAAAATTATAAAGCAGCATAAATAAACTATCCATAAACTTTTGCATCTTTGTATAAATAACCTATTCATGCCATGCGAATAATCTGTTTTTATCTGTTATTGTTTTTTACTCTTCCATTACTGGCGCAAACTAATGAAACAGATAATGCTGCTGTAGAGTCGGATAGCCTGCTGACTCCCGATCCGTTATACAGGGAAGATCAGTTTTATGCTTCCGTTTCCTATAACCTTATTCACGGTAAAGCCGAGCAGTATTCGCAAAACTCATTCTCTACAGGACTTACATTAGGTTTTTTAAGGGATATTCCGCTTAATGAGGCAAGAAACAGGGCGGTGGCCATTGGTTTGGGCTACTCCTACACCAATATAAAGCATAACCTGAAAGTGTCTGAAGTTACAGAAAGGGAAATTACCGGTAGAGCATATGAGGTTGTGTCTGATAGTGATTTTTCAAAAAACAAATTGGTACTCCATTACTTAGAGTTGCCTATAGAACTACGATGGAGAAACTCTACAATGACCAGTCATAAATTCTGGAGGATATATACAGGGTTTAAGGTGAGTTATTTGTTAAACGACCGTTCTCAATTTGAAAGCAATGAAGGCACAATAAAAATACAGCATAACCCCGATGTGAATAAATGGATTTCTACAGCTTATGTTTCGGCAGGGTGGAATACATGGAACTTTTATGCAGCTTATTCCTTTACCCCGATTTATAAAAATGCCTATACCAAACAGGGAGAAGAATTAAAGCTGAGTTCCTTTAATATTGGGCTAATGTTTTATATATTGTAAATATGAAAGAGGCTTTAAGAAAACATATCGAGGAAATAGTTCCTTTAACAGATGAGCAATTTGATATTGTGTTTTCTTATTTTAAGTCCCAAAAACTTCAAAAAAAAGATTTTCTGGTAAAGCAGGGTGATACTGTAAACTGCGAATATTTTGTGGTTAGCGGACTCGTAAAGGCTTTTTATACTGATGATGAGGGTAAAGACCATATCATGCAGTTTGCTATGGAAGACTGGTGGGTAACCGATTATCAGGCATTGCTGCATAAAACTCCGGCACAACTGGATATAGACTGTCTTGAGGATACCAAATTGCTTTGTATTACCCTTGATGATAAGGATAAGCTTTGTGCGGCGCTCCATAAAATGGAGTACTTTTTCAGAAAGAAATCAAACTCCGGTTATGTCGCCTTACAAAGGCGTATTCTCTCGTTGCTTAATAACGATGCTAAAGAGCGTTATGAGCAGTTTATGAGTTTATATCCGTCATTGCATCAAAGAGTGTCTAAAACGCTTATAGCGGCTTATCTGGGTGTGACGCGCGAAACCTTAAGCAGGCTCGCATAATTCCTTTAGTTATAAAAATGTGATGTATGTCCTGTGTAGTGCAAATGCAGGGCAGTAAATTTGCAGTGTTAATTAATTAAATATTACCATGAAAAAAGTACTTTTTAAAACCGCTTTTCTGGTTTTAGCACTTTCGTTTGCTTCCTGTAAGGAAACTGAGAAAAAGGATGAGGCAGATGCCCAGCTACAAGAAGAAACCCAACCAGCAGAGAAAACCGAGAAAAAGATTTTGTTTGTTGTGACCAGTCATGATAAAAAAGGTGATACCGGTAAACCTACAGGATATTACCTTGCCGAGGTAGCACACCCGTGGGAGGTGTTACACGGAGCAGGTTATACTATTGATTTTGTTAGCCCAAAAGGAGGGAACCCTCCGGTAGATGGTTTTGACCTGAATGATGAGGTGAATAAGAAATTTTGGGAGGATGAGGAATACCATGCAAAAATTGAAAACACAATGACTCCGTCTCAGGTAAATCCAAAAGAGTATGAGGCTATTTATTATGCAGGTGGTCATGGTGCTATGTGGGATTTACCGGATAATGAAGAACTGACAAAAATAGCCGCACAGATATATGAAGATGGCGGAATAGTAGGAGCAGTATGTCATGGTCCTGCCGGACTGGTAAACATAAAACTGTCAGACGGATCGTATCTGGTAAGCGGTAAAAAAGTAAATGGTTTTACCAATGAGGAAGAAAAAGCGGTAGGCCTTGAAATGGTGGTTCCGTTCTTATTGGAAAGCAAACTTATTGAACGTGGCGGACAGTTTGAGAAATCAGGAATGTGGGAACCTCATGTAACTGTAGACGGCAGACTTATTACAGGTCAAAATCCGCAATCGGCAAAAGGAGTTGGGGAAGCGATACTAAAAGAGCTTAACTAAATTATATAAAGCGAATTCTATAAGGCGGACTATAAAGTCCGCTTTTTTTATAGCCACCAGTGCCATAAAGCTATTTGTGGTACAATGCCTATAAGTAGCCCCTGTAGCAGTTCGTTTGGTGTATGCGCTTTTAGATAGAGCCTTGATGAGGCCGTAAAACCTGTGCATAGTATAAAAAAGGCAATGGTGTAGTTAAGGCTAAGGTGAAAGTGCAGGGACAGGCTTATCAGGAAAATGGTAAGCGCACTAACGCCCATTATATGCAGGCTGGATTTTTGATTAAACAATATCATTACTATTGCCAACACTGTACTGATGAGGTAGCCTGCAAAGTAATAATATAGCTCTGGGATAGTGGTGTTGCCAAATCCCTGATAAAGCATTATGCCTAACAGTAGTGCCTGTATAATGAGCGGAATTTTACGCTCCTTCTTGTCCAGCTTCATGGTAGAGTGTACCAGTCCCAGTGAATGAAGGAGGTAATATATGGATATGGGTAATAGTACGGTAAGTATAAGCACCTGTACACTTACCAGTATAATTTCATAGCTGTAAAAATACTGATGGGCAAATAAAAAATATAACAGCGCAGCATATACCGATACAAACAACGGATGGAATATATAGGAGAAAGCCGGCAGTATTTTTTTCATATTAAATCCTCTTTCTCATTCTGGCTACCGGGATATCCAGTTGCTCCCTGTATTTTGCAATAGTCCTTCTGGCTATAGGGTAGCCTTTTTCTTTTAGTATTTCGGCAAGCTTGTCATCCGGTAATGGTTTTCTCTTGTCCTCTTCGTCTATAACGTTTTGAAGTATTTTCTTGATTTCAATGGTAGATACATCTTCTCCCTGATCGTTTTTCATAGCTTCAGAGAAGAATTCCTTAATCAGCTTGGTACCATAAGGGGTTTCTACATACTTACTGTTTGCTACACGAGAAACAGTAGAAATATCAAGCCCCACCATATCGGCAATATCCTTAAGGATCATCGGTTTCAGTTTGGTTTCATCACCGTCAAGGAAATATTCTTCCTGATAATGCATAATGGCATTCATGGTGACAAAAAGGGTTTCCTGACGTTGTTTTATAGCGTCTATAAACCACTTTGCTGAATCCAGTTTTTGTTTAATAAACTGTACTGCATCCTTTTGCTGATTAGATCTGTCTTTTGACTCCTTGTAGCTTTGCAGCATTTCCTGATAATCTTTAGACACGTGCAGTTCCGGAGCATTTCTTCCGTTAAGGGAAAGTTCCAGTTCGCCGTCCACAATTCTTATAGAAAAATCAGGAACAACATGTTCCACAACTTTAGAGTTACTTTCGTAAGCCCCACCCGGTTTAGGGTTTAGCTTTTCTATCTCGTCTATAGCTTTTCTAAGCTGATCCTGACTGATGTCATATTTCTGCAACAGTTTGTCGTAATGCTTTTTGGTAAAGGCATCAAACTGATTTTCCAATATATCTATAGCCAGGTCAATAGACTCGGTAGGGGTTTTATGTTTTAGCTGTAACAGCAGGCACTCCTGCAGGTCGCGTGCGCCAACTCCTGCCGGTTCCAGCTGGTGTATTATGTGTAGTATGTTTTCTACAGTTTGGCTGTCTGTGTAAATACCCTGTGTAAAGGCCATATCATCCACAATGTCGTCCACACTCCTGCGAATGTATCCGGTATCGTCTATACTGCCTACTAAAAACTCGGCAATATCCCTCTCGTTATCACTTAGTATAAAAGTGTTAAGCTGGTCGCTAAGGCTTTGATGGAAACTAACAGGTGCGGCATAAGGCATGGTGCGCTCTTCGTCGTCGTCACTGTAGTTGTTGGTTTGTAATTTATAGTTGGGTATTTCGTCGTCACTAAGGTATTCGTCTATGTTAATATCGTCGGCTTCTATCCTTTCGTTATCATAGTCGTCATAATCATCATAGTCGTCATTGCCAAACTCATCAGCCTCATATTGGTCTTCCTTACCTGTTTCCAATGCCGGATTTTCTACCATTTCTTCTTTAAGGCGTTGCTCAAATGCCTGCGTTGGCAATTGTATCAGCTTCATCAGCTGAATTTGCTGTGGCGATAATTTCTGAGATAATTTTAATTGTAAATTCTGTTTGAGCATAGTAAAAACATAGAGTTTTATGAATTATAAAAGTACAAAAAAGCCCTTTTAAAACGCTAAATTTTTAGAAAAAATTATAATTGAAATAAAAAAAGGTATAATTTTTGATATAGAGGTATATGTCTTACATATCTTATTAATACAATGTATTAAAAAAGCCCTGCAATATCCTGCAGGGCTTTTTCTATATTCTAATATCTCAATTCTCAATACTAATTTCTTGAAATTAAAACTCAGCGTTTTGCGGAGTCCTTGGGAAAGGAATCACGTCGCGAATGTTACTCATACCGGTAACGAACAGTACTAAACGCTCAAAACCAAGTCCGAAACCACTGTGTACAGCAGTACCGAAACGACGTGTGTCAAGATACCACCATAGTTCTTCCTCGTCGATACCAAGCTCTGCAATTTTTTGCTGAAGCACGTCAAGACGTTCTTCTCTTTGTGAACCACCAACAATTTCTCCAATACCAGGGAAAAGAATGTCCATAGCACGAACGGTTTTGTTGTCGTCATTAAGGCGCATATAGAATGCTTTGATCTTAGCAGGATAATCAAACAGAATTACCGGAGATTTAAAGTGTTTCTCTACTAGGTAACGCTCGTGCTCACTTTGTAGGTCGGCACCCCATTCTTCAATAATATAGTTGAACTTTTTGTTCTTGTTAGGTTTAGAGTTTTTAAGGATGTCAATAGCTTCTGTATAGCTAACACGCTTAAAGTTGTTTTCCAGTACAAACTGAAGTTTCTCTAAAAGCCCCATACCGCTACGCTCGTTTTGTGGCTTCTGCTTTTCTTCTGCCGCAAGGCGCTCGTCCAGGAACTTAAGATCATCCTCACATCTTTCCATTGCATATTTAATAACATACTGGATAAAATCTTCTGCAAGATCCATGTTAGCATCAAGGTCGTTAAATGCAACTTCAGGCTCAACCATCCAGAATTCGGCAAGGTGGCGTGATGTGTTAGAGTTTTCAGCACGGAAAGTAGGACCGAATGTATATACCTGTCCTAACGACATAGCAAAAGTTTCTGCCTCTAGCTGACCTGATACGGTAAGGTTTGTTTCTTTACCGAAGAAATCTTCTTTATAGTCTACTTTGCCTTCCTCTGTACGTGGAGTGTTATCAAACGGTAATGCGGTAACCTTGAACATTTCACCTGCTCCCTCGGCATCACTACCGGTAATGATAGGTGTGTTTACATATACAAATCCTTTTTCCTGAAAATACTGGTGGATAGCAAATGATAGTACCGAACGTACTCTCATAATAGCTCCAAAAAGATTAGTACGCGTTCTAAGGTGTGCGTTTTCTCTTAAAAACTCAAGAGAGTGTTTTTTAGGCTGCATAGGGAATTTCTCAGCGTCGCTGTCTCCTAAAATTTCTACCTGCGAAACTTTTATCTCATATTTCTGTCCTTTACCCTGGCTTTCCACAAGGCTACCTTTAATGGCAACTGCAGCTCCGGTAGTGATACGTTTTAAGGTTTCTTCCGGAGTGTTTTCAAAGTCAACAACGCATTGGATATTATGTATAACCGAACCATCGTTCAGTGCTATAAACTGATTATTTCTAAAAGTTCTTACCCATCCTTTTACTGATACTTCATCAATCGTGTTGGTGCTATTCAACAGGTCTTTAACTTTTGTGTGTTTCATTTTTATAATAAATTAAATAGAATAAACTGGAAATCAGCTGCGTTTTGATGTTTTTCAAAAAGCAAATGCCTGCAAATGTAGTAAAAACAACAAAAAGGTGTAAATATTAAAACCATAATTTGGAAAACTTTACCTTGTCTTAAAGTAGTATCTTTGACTTTGTTTAAACAATAGTGCCATGAACTGGATTTTACTTGTAATAGCAGGGCTTTTTGAAGTAGGCTTTGCATCCTGCCTTGGTAAGGCTAAAGAGACGACCGGAACTGCCTCTCAATTATGGATGGGTGGTTTTTTTGTATGCCTTGCTATTAGTATGTTTTTATTGTATAAAGCTACCCAAACACTGCCTATTGGTACTGCTTATGCGGTATGGACCGGGGTAGGGGCAGTAGGTACGGTTTTAGTAGGGATTGTTGTGTTTAAAGAACCTGCCGATTTCTGGAGGCTTTTCTTTATAACTACACTTATAGCTTCTATAATAGGGTTAAAATTTGTTTCGCACTAAAACAGGCTGAATACAAATGATAGCTTGATGGATATGTTACGGTCAAACTCCGGTAAATGATAAGGGCCATAACGGTAAAAGGCGGTTAATCCAAGTCCTTTAAATATTTCATTAAACTCCATGCCACTTTCATAGTAGCCTTTTTCGAGCGTGTTGTACGGTTGTCCTATATGTTTTTCCGGACTTTCCATGTTACCCCAAACGCCTCGGGTTACCAGTACCGGACTAAGCTTAATATCGCCAAAAAGATTTAATCTTCTAAAAGCATGTTTTACCTGAAACATGGCATACTGGCTAGAGAAGAATTCATTAAAATACATGGTCTCAAAACTGTTTTTACCGGCAAAGGTAATACGGGCTATAACGCCGTCTTTATCCAGGTTGTTTGGCGAGGTACTGTACAGGTGAGTGATAGGAGTATCGCCCATGGCTAAGCCTCCCTGTATAACTAATGATGTTTTTTGTCCGTTAATGTATTTTCTCTCGTATTCTGTCCTGAAATCGAGCTTCCCAAAGGTGAAATCACTTTCAAATAGTCCTGTTACTGCCTGAGTGTACTGGAATGTGAATTTAGGGAATCGTTTTTCTACCTCTATACGCCCTTCGGGTGTCTGCATAAAATCACTAAACGGATTCCATTGCAGGGCAGCCTCAAAGGTGCTGAGGTTGTACTTTGTGTATAATTGTCCGTTGGTATTAAAGGCGTAATCGAAACGGGGTTCTACACTAGTGCGGCTAAAACCCCATCGACTTTCGGTTTTAGGTATTATTTTGGTTTCTATATACCCGTGCCACTTTCGGTATTTGTAAAAAGTGGAAACGTTTATAGGGCGGGGGTCATATATTTTAAATACCCGCTTATCGGTAGCAAAATTGGTACTACCTATTTCCTGTACATCTTCGGTAAAGGAGCCTCCAATCCATGAGTCTGAAAAACGCCCTAATCGTACAGCTCCGCCAAGATTGTATTTAAATTGTCCGTCTTTGGTACCATAAGCACCATAAGTACTGATCCTAAATACTTCAGAGAATTTATTGTTGGTTATTCCACCTACACCAAACCTCACGCCTTCGTAGTTGTTGTATTTTATAATTTGTCTCAGGTCAAAGTCAAAAAAGCCAACAGGCAGGTATCCGGTAATAACTCTTTTGCCTAAGTTAATAAACTGTTCTATCCTTTCCTTGGTTAAAATACTATCCAGTGCAGGGTAGGTTTTGATACTGCGTTCGTCCAGTGTATCAGCTCTGTGTTGTGTCCAGTAACTTTCGGGGCGTGTTATGGCTTCTTCATTTATCTCTATAGCAATAGCCGGCCTTTTAATTGTTAACGGGATGTTGAATTCCTTATCGGAATTAATGGATTCAGAATATACATAAACAAAGTCAGATGGTTCCTTATCCCTGTCGGAATTCGTACTGTTTATAGCATCAAATTTAATGGTCTCACCCAGTATGTTTATGTCTTCGCGGTTGTTACCCTTTACTATTTTAAGTGTTTTCCTGTCGGGAAACCAAATGCCTTGTTCTTCCTCAAACTTAAATAGGTGGGTAGAGGTTATATCCAGTACATTTTTCACCCTGAAAACCGCTTTTGCAACGCCAAATGTATTGCTGTCTATGTATACCAGTCCGTCAAGCCTTTTTTTCTTGTTGGCCCGTTTTGGGGTAAAATAGATCATGAATGTTTTACGGTTGTCTATGTATACCGTGTCGAGTATTCTGTATTTGTATTCTAAAAGTGCATTGTATGATAAAGGTCCCCTGTATTTTGTTTCCAGTAAGTCTACATCATTGTAAACCGAGTAAGATTGCAGGCTAAGGCCTATAAACTCGTATACTGGTTGTTTGAACCCGGCCATACGCGCGGCAAGTATATTTTCTTTAAGTCCGTCTTTTTTGGTATAGCTGAACTCTGATATCTTTTCGGTTTGATACAGGTGTTGCTTTTCAATCAGCTTTTTGAATTTATAGTCGGTCGAGTCTATCTTCAGTATCCTGCGTCCGGTTTTTTCATACAGGTAAATTGAATCCAGTTTTGAACTGATGGAATCGGGATTTGCAGTAACAATAAGTTTGTTGTAGGTTTTGTATTTAAAACTGTTTAGTTTTAACTGCGGATCGTTGCTTTCCTTAATCCTGATAGCATGTTTTATTATGGTTGTAGCCTTGTTGGTTTGGTTAATAACCAGTTCTTCCAGTTCGTTTGCCTTTGCTTTTAGGGATACGGTGTAAAATCTTTTACCGCTGCGTGTTTTAATGGTTTTGGCTTCATAACCGGTGTAGGTAATGGTTATGCTTTGTTGCCTGGTTTTACTTTCTATTATGAATTTGCCGTCAAGGTCACCAATAACGGTATTGCTTTCCTCTGTTTTTATAGTAGCAAAAGGAAGCGGTGAGTTGGTACTGCCGTCCTTAACTATCCCGGTTATTGTAAACTGGGCGTTGGCAGCCATGCTGAACAAAAAAAGCAGGACGGTAATAACTCTCATAGGGGTTTTTAAAGCTAAACGCGCAATACGTAAAATTGTTACAAAGATAGTATAAACAAAGAGTCCGCTGTTACCAGCGGACCTTAAAAACTTATACTTTCATAATCTCGGCCTCTTTGTGAGCCAACAGATCATCTATTTTCTTAATGTAAGCATTGGTAAGCTCCTGTATATCGTCTTCTGCTTTTTTACAAACATCTTCAGATGTTCCGTCTTTTTCAAGTTTCTTGATTTCGGTGTTAGCGTCTTTACGGGCATTTCTTACGCCAATTTTAGCATCTTCTGCTTCCGCTTTAGCCTGCTTTACAAGGTCCCTTCTTCTTTCTTCAGTTAAAGCCGGGATGTTAATGATGATGTTTTCACCATTGTTCATTGGGTTAAAACCAAGGTTAGCAATCATAATTGCTTTTTCAATAGGCTGTAGCATAGCTTTTTCCCATGGTGTAACCGTTAAGGTTCTTGCATCGGGAGTGTTAACGTTTGCAACCTGAGAAAGAGGTGTTTGAGAACCGTAGTAATCTACTTTTACACTACCAAGCATGGCAGGACTTGCTTTACCCGCACGGATGTTAAGGAATTCTTTTTCAAGGTGGCTAAGAGATCCTTTCATTGATTCTTCGCTGCTATCTAAAATAAAATCTATTTCTTCCATAATGCTGTTTCTTTTCAGTTTTTAGTTAAACGCTTACTGTAGTTCCTACAGTATCACCTTCGCATACTTTTACTAAGTTGCCTTCCTTGTTCATATCAAACACTATAATAGGCAATTCGTTTTCCTGGCTAAGTGTAAAGGCAGTTGTATCCATTACATTAAGCCCTTTTTGAAGTACGTCTTCAAAAGTAAGCGTGTCATATTTAGTGGCACTAGCGTCTTTTTCCGGGTCAGCAGTATAAATACCGTCAACACGTGTACCTTTTAATATTACATCGGCATGTACTTCCACACCTCTTAGTACTGCAGCCGTATCGGTAGTAAAGTATGGGTTACCTGTACCGGCTCCAAAAATTACAATTCTTCCTTTTTCAAGGTGGCGTACAGCACGTCTCTTAATATAAGGTTCTGCGATAGCTTCAATTTTAAGGGCAGTTTGCAGCCTGGTTTGCATACCGGCATCTTCAAGAGCTCCCTGTAATGCCATACCGTTAATAACGGTAGCTAGCATTCCCATGTAATCTCCCTGAACCCTGTCCATACCGTTGCTGGCTCCGGAAACACCTCTAAAAATGTTACCGCCTCCAATAACGATTGCTATTTCAACACCTTTATCGTGTATTTGTTTTATCTCGTGGGCATATTCGGCAAGTCTTTTAGGATCAATGCCATACTGCCTGTCGCCCATAAGGGCTTCGCCGCTTAGCTTTAACAGGATTCTTTTGTATTTCATAGGGTAATATTTGACTGGTGCAAATATAGTAATTATTGTTTTTCTTAAAACAGAATTTTAACCCCTGCTTATGATAGGTATTTACGCAATGAGCTCCTCATAGGATTTTTTTGCCGATTCGTACCCGATATTGAAAATTTCTTCCATTTTTTGCTTGTTGGTTTCAAAGGTACTATACAGGGCAAGCTCATCGGGACTGATAACCCAATCGCATAGGGTGAACTTTTGCATGTTGCTGTTTGCCGAAAGCAAATCGTAAGCACGGGTGGTTACTGTTTTGATGGATTTCAAATCGTCAGCACCAATTTTTTGTATAGGGCTAACGTATATCCCTATAAGGGTTTCACAACGTCCCTGCAATACATCGGTAGGGAAATGGTTTATAATGCCGCCGTCGCTGTATATTTTACCGTCTATCTCATAAGGTGATATAATACCCGGAAAAGCAGATGATGCCAGTACGGCATCAGCAATTTTTGTTTCCGGACCGAAGATTTTAAGCTTGCCCGAAACCAAATCGGTTGCAGTAATGTGCATGCGGTATTTCATTTCCCCGATAAGAGTTTCGCCAAAGGCCGAATGAAAATAACTTTTAAAAGCTTCTGAATCTATAAAACCTGCCTTACGGAAGGTAAAGTGTTTCCAGTGGAAAAAGTATATGGATTTAAAAAATTCCAGTATCTCTTCGGGCGATTTGCCATGAGCGTAGAGGGATGACACAATAGCACCCGAACTGGTGCCTGCCAGGTGAGATGGTTTTATCCCTATTTCATCAAAAAATTTAAGTACGCCTGCGTGGGCTATACCTTTTGAGCCTCCCCCCGAAAAAATAAGGCCTATAGTGCTGTTGTCAAATTTCATGGTGTGATTAGAATTACCTGACTAAATTACAGTTTTTTATTAGATGGCTTCTTTTTTGCTATTGCAAAAAGTAATTTACTTTTGCACAAATTTATATTATGAGTACACTAATAGAAAAAAGTCTGGATAACAGTTATTCTTATTCAGAGTACCGAAACCATATGGGGTTGCTTCTTCAGGACGGACTGTCTACAGGGGCAACACAATCAGAAGATTTAACCAATTACAGTTCGCTTAATGAAGTAAGGATGAATCGTCTTGATAAAACCATTAAGCTGACAGATGATATTAAGGAAAGACTGAGCAAGCTTAAAAAAGAGCATGTACTGCTTGTAATATCTGAAGGCTGGTGTGGCGATGCGGCACAGATAGTGCCGGTTATAAACAAGATGGCTAATGAGACCGATAAGCTGGAGCTGGAAATAGTGCTTCGTGATGATAACGACGAACTAATGAACGAGTATTTAACTAACGGGGCGAGGTCTATACCAAAGCTGGTGTTAGTGGAAAAAGATACCCATATTGCCCGCGGAAGCTGGGGACCAAGACCTTACGATGCAGCAAAGCTGATAAGGGATTATAAGGAACAGCACGGTGTTATTGACCAGGAGGCTAAAACCGAACTGCAAAAATGGTATTTGCACGATAAAGGTGAAAGCACCATGAAAGAGATAACACTACTGCTTGAAAACGCAGAGAATATGTAAAATAAGAAAGTCCGCTCATTGAGCGGACTTTCTTATTTTGTCATCCTGACGGCAAGAAGGATCTCTTATTGCTTTTCCAGTATTTTGTCTATTTGCTCATAGCTTAAGTTGTATCCTAAAAAATTACCGTTTTTATCAATAAGTATTTTTGATGGTATTGATGTGATTCCGTAATAGTCACATATTTCAGAATCCCAATCGTTCTCGGTAATATAGTTTTTCCAAATCAATCCGTCTTTTTCAATAGCTTTTTTCCATTCGTCTTCTTCATCATCTATCGAAATGGTTATTATTTCCAGCTTATCGCCGTATTTTTTAGCCAGTTCAGGTAATTTTTTATTTTCTCTTCTACAGGGGCCGCACCACGATGCCCAAAAATCTACAATGGTGAATTTGTTGTTTGGAGTATAAAAGTTTTCTGTTTTACCCTCAGTATTCTTTAGTGTGAAGTTTTCTACCGGAGTGCCTTTTTGTGTTCTTTTTTTTGTGTTTAATGTAATGTTGATAATTCTTAAGTCATTGCTATACATTGTAGTAGTGTCAATGAGGCTTTTTATTTCTTTAATCTGAGAAGTGTTTAATACACTGTCTGAGTTTAAATGTAAAATTCTGCCAAGTATAGGAGATTCGGGGAACGAGTCTATGTTCTTTTTAAGCTGTTGCATTATAAGGTCTCCATAGTTGTTTTTTTTATGGTTTTTCCGCCAAAAAGCAGTATAGTTATCCCATATTTTATGGTTTAATGAACCTTCTATTTTCTTGGTTTGCAGAAATGTATAATTAATACTGTCAATTTCTTTAGTGATGTAGTCGAAATCAACGGTAATGTTTCCTTTATCTAAAAAAATAACACCTAAGTTTCCCGGGGTTTTTAGGTGAAGAAAAGCTTCTCCCTGATCAATATTGTCAAGTGTGCCTTCAAATCTAAAAGTGTTGTTTTTTACAACGGTGCAGTCTTTTTTGCTGCCGTATGAAAAAAAGATAGTGTCGCTGTATGGTGTTAGAAGTTTACCTGTTAAAGTGAATTTTTCACCTATAGGTTTTTGCTCTTTTTCATTGCAGCTTATTAATGTTGTTGTAGATACAATTAGTAAGGCAAGGATTGTTTTGAAGATGTGTTTCATTATGGTTTTTGATTTGGTTTCTATCTTATAACGTAGAAATCACTTTAATCTTGTTAGAAGTTGATATTCCACCCGGATTACATCCCGGTAACCCTTCGGGTATATCGGCATTAATGCTTTTGTAGTATTCTACCCAGGCAGGGAAATAATCGTTTGTGCCGGGTTCTTTGTAGGTCATGGGTTGTAATTCAAAAAACGGAGTTCCGTTGTTGGCAAACTTAAAGGCATCATAAATGAGTTCGCTGCAATAGTAGGCGCCGTTGTCATATACATACTCATCGTCATAGGGGATACCAATCTGATTAAGGGAAAAGTCAATAGTCTTAGTGATAAGCTTGAGGTATTTCCTTTTTAGCCTTCCTACATACATAGGTTTTGAAGTGTTTTTTGAAAATTTTTCCAGCGGCGTAAGGCGAACAGCAGTTCCGGCAGCTTCAATAATATAAATGGTATCGTTGCGGTGGTATACCATACCCATGTGGCTAAAGTCGTTTCCTTTATAGCCTTCGGTAACAGCCTCTATGGCATCACATAACGGACCGCAATCCATATCCTGAAAAATAAGATCGCCGTCTTTAAGTTTTATGTTTTGTGCAAAAAGGGAATTTGCAGCTAAGAGTAAAAAGAATATTACTTTTTTCATGCTGCAAAGATATCTAAAGCTATTCGTTATTCCGCTCTTTAACCATAGTTTCAAAAGCATCGGGTAAAATCGCATCCTCTACCGAGAACTCGCCTATTTTGGTGCGGCGTAGTGCCGTTAGATGCGAACCGCTTTGCATGGCTGCTCCAAAATCGTTAGCGATAGAGCGGATATAGGTCCCTTTGCTGCAAACAATCCTGAAATCTATTTCGGGTAGTGCTACTCGGGTAATTTCAAACTCATGTACGGTAACCTTGCGGGAAGCAATTTCTACCTCTTCACCTTTTCGGGCGTGTTCGTACAGGCGTTTTCCGTCTTTTTTAATCGCCGAAAAAACAGGTGGTTTCTGGTCTATCTCACCGGTAAACTGTTTTGTGGTTTCCAGTATCAGTTCTTCAGTTATATGTTCGGTTGGGAAGGTGGCATTTACTTCTGTTTCCAAATCATACGAAGGGGTAGTGGCTCCAATATGGAAAGTTCCGGTATATTCCTTTACCATGCCCTGTAACTCGGGGATGCGTTTGGTGAATTTTCCGGTACATATAATAAGTAGTCCGGTAGCCAGAGGGTCAAGAGTCCCGGCATGGCCTACTTTTATCTTTTTTAAACCTAAGTTTTTTTTAAGGGCCCACTTTACTTTATTCACTGCCTGGAACGAACTCCATTGCAGTGGTTTGTCAATCAATACTACCTGTCCTTCCTGAAAACTTTCTGCCGTCATTAAATAATAGTAAGTGGGTGAATAAAGTAATGTATTATAATTACTGCCAGTCCGGCAATAATCCTGTAGTAACCAAACACTTTAAAGCCATGTCGGCTAAGGTAATTAATAAAGGTTTTTATGGCTAGTGTACCTACAATAAAGGCAACTATGTTACCAATGATAAGCAGGTTTACCTGATCTCCGGTAAGTTCAAATCCGGCTTTATAGTAATCAAATGATTTTTTTGCTGTTGCGCCAAACATGGTAGGTACTGCCAGGAAGAAAGAGAATTCGGCAGCAGCCTTGCGCGAAAGTTTTTGTGACATACCGCCTACAATACTGGCACCACTCCTGGATACACCCGGTATCATGGCAATACACTGAAAGAATCCTATTTTTAATGCGGTAACATAGCTTATTTCGGTATTCTCAGAATCGCCAAAATAGTCGTCTACCTTTAAAAGGATAACCCCGCCTATAACCAGTGATATGGCTACCGTTAGCGGACTCTCCAGCAGGCTGTCTATAAAGTCGCTTAATAATAATCCAAGTACTACGGCAGGCATAAAGGCTACCAGTAGTTTTAGGTAAAAATCTACCGTTTGGAAAAAACGTTTAAAGTAAAGTACAATTACCGAAAGTATAGCGCCAAGTTGTATAACTATGGTAAACAGTTTGGTGAAATCGTCGCCTGCAATCCCGAAAAAGGAGGAAGCGATAATCATGTGTCCGGTAGATGAAACAGGTAAATACTCGGTTAAGCCTTCAATGATGGCTATAATAATGGCCTGTAAGTAATCCATTAGGGGTAATTATTTTTTGAAGTTCTTAATTTCGGCGTCTTCCGGGAAATTGCTGTCTTTTTTAGCGTTCGGGTTTTTAAGTATGGCATAAATGGTAACACCAAAACCAATAAGTACTACAGTAGGTGCAAGCCTTATTCTCCTAAAGTTGAAAATAGCATCACTAAATACTTTAGGGTCGTCGCTACCGCCACCGGCCATAAGTATAAAGCCCAGTAAAATAACGCCAAGGCCTATTAAAAGTATTTTGTAGTTTACCTTTTCAAAAAGGAAATGTGTTTTTATCTCGTTACCCATAATAATTGTTTCAGGTTTAAAATTTTAGGTTTTGCGGTTTACTTAATATAAATCGTCTGTCCTTAGGTTAAGGAAACGCTGCGTAGCAAAGAACGTACTAATGGCGGCGATTATTATACCAAAGCCCAATACACCGCCCATTACGATAGCTGTAGGAACCCAGTCTTTCCAAATATCCAGGAATGGTAATTTACTGTCTACATAGTTAACCAGCCATAATAAAGCTCCTATGGCAAGTAGTGCGCCTATAAGTCCCAGTTTAATGCCTCTCCATACAAAAGGCCTCCTGATGAACGATTTTGTTGCACCTACCATTTGCATGGTTTTAATGGTAAAACGGTGTGAGTATATGGATAGCCTAAGCGAACTGTTTATAAGCAGCATGGCTACAAAGGTAAGTCCGCCACTAATAACCAGTATCCAAAAAGTTATTTTCTTAATGTTTTCGTTAGCCATTTCTACCACTACGGCATCATAACTTACATCGGCAACCATTTCGTTTTTCCTAAACTTCTCATCAATTTTTTTGATGCTGTCGGGTTGCACGTAAGCACTTTTTAGGTGGATGTCGTAAGAATCAAATAACGGATTTTCGATAAGGCTTTCAAAGTCACCTAAAATATCCTTGTTCTTTTCGGCTGCTTCCTTTTTAGAGACGTAGTGAAAGTTTTTAATGTATTCTGCTGTTTCAAGCTCCTTTCCAAACGCTTTAATGTTTTCGTCTTTAGCCTCCCTCTTAAAATAAATCGTAAGCGGAATATTCTCCTTAACATAGCCCGACAGCTTTTCTGTATTAATAACAAAAAGCCCTAATGCCCCTAAAAGGGTAAGTACTATGAAAATGATTAATATAACCGAGAAATATGAAGAAATCAACCGCCTTTTTTGAAATTGTTCAAAAGATGATGCCATACACACATTAATTTTAGGTGTAAAAATAAATAAAGTATTTGTTTATACATAGTTTATAACGGGCAAAGTTTTGACTTTCGTACAATAAGCGTAAATTTGCCTTCCTTAAAGACTTTCAAACTTTTGACTTTAGACTGATACAATGAAATACAATCCTAACGAAATTGAAGCCAGATGGCAAAAGTACTGGGCAGAGAACGGTACTTTTATGGCAGAAGATGTTTCTGATAAGCCGAAATACTATGTGCTTGATATGTTTCCTTACCCATCGGGGGCAGGATTACACGTAGGGCACCCGCTGGGTTATATCGCTTCAGATATTTATGCACGTTACAAACGTCATAAGGGTTTTAACGTACTGCACCCACAGGGATATGACAGTTTTGGACTTCCGGCAGAACAGTATGCCATCCAAACCGGGCAGCACCCTGCTGTAACTACCGAAACCAATATTGCGCGTTACAGGGAGCAGCTGGATAAAATAGGCTTTTCTTTTGACTGGGACAGGGAGGTGAGAACATCTAACCCTGAGTATTACAAATGGACACAGTGGATATTTATCCAACTGTTCAACTCGTGGTTTGATATCGATGCTAACAAGGCAGAGGATATTCGTGCACTTGTTATTGAGTTTGAAGCAAACGGTAATACAAAAGTAAATGCGGTTTGTGATGATAATATCCCGTTGTTTACTGCTGCCGATTGGAAAGGTTACAGCGGAGAGGAACAGCAAAAAATATTATTAAAATACCGTCTTACCTATCTTGCTGAGACCGAAGTGAACTGGTGTCCGGCTTTAGGTACTGTTTTGGCGAACGACGAAATTGTAAACGGTGTTTCCGAAAGGGGAGGACATCCTGTAGTGCGTAAAAAAATGACGCAGTGGAGTATGAGAATTTCTGCTTATGCCGAAAGGTTGCTACAAGGGCTTGATACTATCGACTGGACCGATTCGCTAAAAGACAGTCAGCGTAACTGGATTGGAAAATCGGTTGGGGCTGCTGTTACCTTTAAAGTAAAAGAAAATCATAATAAATTCCTTCACCTGCTAACGGGTGATGATACCGGAGAGTTTGCGATAGATGTATTTACTACGCGCCCTGATACCATTTTTGGGGTTAGCTTTATGACACTGGCACCCGAACATGAACTGGTAGCAAAAATTACTACTCCGGAACAGAAGGCAGCGGTTGAGGCATACATAGAAGCTACTTCAAGAAAGAGTGAGCGCGAGCGTATGGCCGATGTAAAAACCATATCAGGGGTGTTTACCGGTGCGTATGCCGAGCATCCTTTCACTAAGGAGCCTATTCCGGTTTGGATTGGTGACTATGTTCTTGCAGGTTATGGTACGGGGGCTGTTATGGCGGTACCTGCCGGAGACCAGCGTGATTATGATTTTGCGAAGCACTTTAATATCCCAATCAAAAATATTTTTGACGGAGTTGATATTTCTGAAGAGGCTTATGCTGCCAAAGATGGCGTGAAGCTAAAAGATTCTGATTTCTTAAACGGACTTGATTATAAAAAAGCGACCAAAACAGCTATTGAGGCGCTTGA
Organism: Flavobacterium sp. C4GT6; assembly: GCF_036347315.1. Lineage (NCBI taxonomy): Bacteria > Pseudomonadati > Bacteroidota > Flavobacteriia > Flavobacteriales > Flavobacteriaceae > Flavobacterium > Flavobacterium sp. C4GT6. The sequence goes on along the minus strand of NZ_JAZGZU010000004.1, from coordinate 272,884 downwards.
AGATATAGGGCAGGGTAAGGGTAAAACCAATTACCGCCTTCGTGATGCGGTATTCTCGCGCCAGCGTTACTGGGGTGAGCCGTTCCCGGTTTATTATGTAAACGGGTTACCGCAAATGATAGAGGATAAGTACTTACCAATACGCCTTCCGGAAGTGGAGAAATATCTTCCAACCGAAGACGGGCAGCCACCGTTAGGGAACTCTAAAGAGTGGGCATGGAGTGTTGTTGAACACAAAGTGGTAAGCAACGACCTTATTGATAATGTTTCGGTATTCTCGCTTGAGTTAAACACTATGCCGGGTTGGGCAGGTAGTTCATGGTACTGGCTAAGATACATGGACCCGCATAATGATGAGGAATTCGTGTCTAAAAAAGCACAGGAGTACTGGGAAAGCGTAGACTTATACATTGGTGGTAGCGAGCATGCTACAGGTCACTTATTATACAGCCGTTTTTGGAATAAGTTTTTAAAAGACCGCGGATTTATTACTCAGGAAGAGCCGTTTAAAAAGCTGATAAACCAAGGGATGATTTTGGGTAATTCAGCTTTTGTGTATGTGTACTTATTGAAATGTGTTAATAAAGAAAATGACGGCAATATTGCTATTGATGTACCAAGACCAACTTTCTTTATAGTTTCTGAAAAGGATTATGAAAATATAAGTGAGGGTAATGAGATTAAGTCCATTGAGAATTGGTTAGAGGCTAAATACGGTAATAAGGAAACTTGGACTTTTGAAGTGAGATATAATTCTTCAAAAATTTTTAAAAGACATGTAGATATAAATTTACTTCAGGGGCTTACAGATGAATTAGATATTGAAAGGTTTAGAATTGACCCTCTGAATAAAGACTTGGCTAACGCCGAATTTATTTTAAATGAAAACGGTAAGTACATTGTAGGTCGCGAAGTAGAAAAAATGTCCAAGTCAAAATACAATGTGGTTAACCCGGATGATATTTGTGAGCAGTATGGTGCCGATACTCTAAGGTTGTATGAAATGTTTCTTGGTCCGTTAGAGCAGGCCAAGCCGTGGAATACTGCCGGTATAACAGGAGTTTCGGGCTTCCTTAAAAAACTATGGAAACTGTATTTTGACGATAACGGACTTATTGTTAATACGAATCAGCCAAGTAAGGAGGCATACAAAATACTTCACAAAACCATTAAAAAGGTACAGGAAGATATTGAGAACTTCTCGTTCAATACATCGGTAAGTTCATTCATGATTGCCGTTAACGAGCTTTCGGCTATTAAATGTCATGAGCGTACCATACTTGAGCCGTTTACTATACTTATTTCGCCTTATGCACCACACATTGCCGAAGAGCTTTGGCACAGGTTAGGGCATCAGGGAAGTATTGCTAAAGTGCCGTTCCCTAAATTCAATCCGGAACACCTTGTGGAAAGCAGTAAGGAATACCCGGTATCGTTTAACGGAAAAATGCGCTTTAAGATAGAACTGCCTATGGATATGCCTGTCCCTGAGATAGAGAAAACTATTTTAGCCGACGAGCGTACCGTACAGCAACTTGAAGGGCGTGCTCCTAAAAAGGTAATTGTTGTTCCGGGCAAGATTATTAATATAGTAGGATAAACTTTTTTTAAGGTCATAAGTTATAGAAAACCGCAGCTCTCGCTGCGGTTTTTTTATTTTCCATTTCGAGCGAAACATCGTGGAGTCGAGAAATCTATAAAAAAAATAAATCCTTCCTGTCGTCAGGATGACACCTTTGAGTACTGGAGTTCGCTTTGTCATTCTGAATGAAGCGCAGCGTAGTGAAGAATCTAATTCTGTTCAAGATTCTTCGTTCCTCAGAATGACAAAAGAGTACTTGTGTTTTACTCTGCCGTTCTGAATTAATCAGTAATCTTTTTAAGGTCTAACAACCTGTGCTAAAAAGATGTGCTTTAGTGTTAACAGGAATTTTAGCACATAGTTTGGTAGTGGTAAAATCAAATAACCAAATAAACAATCATGCTATGAAAAAAGCCTTACTATTTGCAGCCCTTTGCTGCTTTGGAGTTCAATCGTCAATCTTTGCTCAGGAAACTCAGCCTGAAACAACTACAAACGAAAAAGAGAAACCCGTTTACCTTTATTTTGCATTAGGTGCAAATATTAACAGTGGATTTAAACTTAACGACAAGCTTGCCAATGCCGGTTTCCGCGAAATCGATGAAGCAACTCCCGAATTTGCCCTTGGGTTCCGCATTAATATTCCCGATTCTAAAATGTATACCGATGTAGAGATTTCCGGAAGTTTTTATGATAGGAACGACGGAGGTTTCAGGACACAGTCAATTGGTACCAGCAGTAGGCTAAGGGTGCATTACACGATTTGGGAAAACAAGGACTTTATGTTTTCTGCCGGAGGAGATGTGTCATATACATCTTATTATGTAAACCTGTTTTCAAGAAACAATTATGTAGACCTTGATGATCTTCCTAACACAATGAACAACTCCCATGCTTCACTTAGAAGCGGACTGCTAAATGTTGGTCCGTCTGTTGCTTTTGGTTTTCTTAGAGATACGGAGTTTCCTTTAAGAATTAATGCCGGATATGATATTGGGCTTACAAACGGTAAATGGAAGTCGGATTTTGCCTCTGTAGGGAATACGGTAAAAGAAAACGGTTTGGGTACTTTTTATGTCAGATTAGCACTTTGGGCATGGTAAAAGCCTAATAAAATGTCAAAATAACAGTTAAAGCCAATCTCGAGTAAGATTGGCTTTAATTTTGCTATATATTTACTATATAAATCAAAAAACGATGTATTTACAATATTATATTTTACTAGGTATTATTGGTTTGTTTAGTTACGCTATTAGTGCCAAACTAAAGAGTAAGTTTGCTTTTTATTCAAAAGTACACTTAAGGAATGGTATGAGTGGTGCCGAAATCGCTCAGAAGATGTTACAGGATAATGGTATCTATGATGTAAAGGTAGTATCGGTAGCCGGTAGGTTAACCGATCATTATAACCCCGCAGATAAAACCGTAAACCTAAGTGAAGCTGTATATAATCAGCGTAATGCTGCCGCCGCTGCAGTTGCGGCACACGAGGTAGGGCATGCCGTTCAGCATGCTACGGCATACAGTATGCTTACTTTTAGGTCTAAAATGGTACCTGTGGTAAGCATATCATCTAACCTAGCACCTATGCTTATATTTTTAGGGTTGATTTTAGGTGCTGCTGCTAAAATAGGTATGGGGTATTATATAGCTGTTTTAGGTGTTGCACTTATGGCTATTGCCACACTGTTTAGCTTTGTGACATTGCCGGTGGAGTATGATGCCAGTAATCGTGCCCTTGCATGGTTAAAAAGTAAGAACATGCTTAGCCAGCAGGAATATGCCGGTGCCGAGGATTCATTAAAATGGGCTGCCCGTACTTATGTGGTTGCTGCTGTTGGATCGTTAGCCATGTTGCTATACTGGGCATTGCAGGTATTTGGAGGTTCCAGGGATTAAACCCTGTCTATATATATCTTGATAAACAGCCGGATCTTTAAGTCCGGCTGTTTTTTTTATGCTTATTATTTTGAAAGATATATGCTAAACAGTATGAGTTTTTTTATAACTGTATCTGTCTTTCAATTTGCTGTTCAAGTGATATAAAGGTTTCGGTGCGTGATACTCCGCTAATAGGCTGTATTTTTTTGTTAAGCAGCTGCATTAAGTGTTCGTTATCACGGCATATCATTTTTATCAGTATGGACCAGTTTCCTGTGGTATAATGACATTCCAGTACTTCGGGTATTTTTCTAAGCTCTTTAACCGCTTCAAAATTACTGGATGCTCTTTCAAGATAGATGCCCACAAACGCCATAGTGCTGTAGCCCAAAACCTTGGTATTCACTATAAATTTTGACCCGGCTATTACTCCGGCCTGATCTAATTTGCGTAAACGTTGGTGAATGGCAGCGCCCGATATGCCTATTTTTGCAGCTATCTGTAATATGGGTTTACGGGCATCTTCCATAAGGTAGCGCAGTATCTCTTTATCAATTCCGTCTATTTCAATCTGTAGCGAATTTATCTTCATAGCATTTCAGTTTGATATAAATATACGTTTTTTGGTTACAATTGATAATATGTGTCGTGTTTATTATATCGGCTTAAAATGGAAATAAAAAAACCTTTCCCGGGGCGGTGGGAAAGGCTATAAAAATATTGAGTTAGTAAAGGAGGTCTAGCTCACTACATTATTGGCATTGTAGCCCATGTATGGAACTTGTTTTTCGTGAAAAACGACCCCAAAATCTTCAAGTTCTTTTAATATTGGCTCGTATACTTCTTTATTTATAGGTATTTGTACCCCTGTTGTGGTAATGTTACCGTTTAATATTTGTAAGGTTGCCATAGCTACGGGTAAACCTACTGTTTTTGCCATTGCAGTGTAAGTTTGATCCTCTCCTATGCATACCATTGTAGAATCGATTTGTTTACGTTCTCCGTTCAGTTCGTATCCAAACTTGTGATACATAACAATCATGTCTTTATCCTCTGGGCTAAGAGTCCACTTATCACTTAATATTTTTTCCAGTATCTGAGCCGGAGTGGCATCTATAAGTCCCACTTTTTTATTAGGGTTAAAAATGTCAAGCTCTACCAGTTTGTCCCACTGTATATCATCCTGATCCAGTTTTAGGCTGTGTCTTAATTTCAGTTCAACCGAATCACTAGGGTGGTAAGGTAGAAAAGAATTGACAAACTCCCTGTAGCTCATGTTCTCTGAGTTTTCCATGATGTATGAATCATCGGTCATTCCCAGTTGTACAAACATGTTCCATGCTTTAGAGAAGCCTACACGTCTAAGTGTACCTCTATATAAGGTTAAGGCGTCATCCAATCCATACACGCTACGGTATTTAAGAGAGTCTCTGTTGGCATAGCCTTCAAATCGGCCATAGCCTTCAACTTCCATAAATTCTGTACGACGGAAAAGTTTATTGTAAGGGATGTATTTGTAGGTTCCTTCCTGAATAAATTTTGCTGTTCCGCCCTGTCCTGCAAGTACCACATTGCGGGGGTTCCAGGTAAACTTATAGTTCCACAGGTTATTATCGCTTTCAGGTGCTACGAGTCCGCCACAAAACGATTCAAATAAAATTACTTTACCGCCCTGCTCACGAATTTCGTTTATAACCTTCATAGCACTCATGTGGTCTACACCGGGGTCAAGACCTATCTCGTTCATGAAAACAAGATTGTTTTCCTTAACCAGTGTATCCAGCTCCTGCATGGCAGGGCTAACATATGATGCGGTTACTAAGTGTTTTTTATGCTTAATACAGTCTTTAGCTACCTCATAATGCAAATGTGCCGGCAGCATGGATATTACTATATCGGCTTTGCTTAATTGTGTATCACGTTGTTCTGCATTAAAAATATCAAAAGCTATAGCTGTGGCGCGAGGATGGCCTGCAGTTTTCTTTAGGGCAAGTTCAAGGGAAAGATCTGCAATAGTAAGGTGCAGGTTTTCAGTCTCTGATTTGTCTAAAAGGTATTTAATTAATGATGATGCAGAGCGTCCTGCACCAATTATTAATATATTCCTCATTTGAGTTTGGTTATTTTAATTATAACACGAAAGTAGCAATTTGTTATATTTATAAAAATTATTTGGCAAAATAAATGCGTTAAACTTTTTAAATTTACCCTCACAATAATACAATCATGGATAGAAAAACAATTGCCATTGCAGCAATACTGGGAGCTACAGGTATTATGCTTGGTGCTTTTGGAGCACACGGACTTAAAAAACTAATAGAGCCGGAACAGATAGCTACTTTTGATACAGGGGTAAAATACCAAATATATCATGCATTATTCCTGCTTTTTGTAGGGACAACTTCAATGTTAACACAAAAGGCAAAAAAGACAATTTTAACACTTACAACGGTAGGGGTGTTTTTCTTTTCGGGATCTATCTATTTTTTATCGTGTAACAGCCTTTTTTCGTTCGATTTCAAAACAATAGGTTTTATAACACCTGTTGGAGGATTATTATTAATTTGTGCTTGGGTAGTATTATTTTTACAGATAATGAAGCAAAAACAATAATTTTGTTTTAATTTTTTATTTTGTAAAGTTTAATTTATACTTTTGTCCCCTGAAACAATGCAACTTAATAACAAAACTTATGAGTAATTTTGGCCTTTTTACGAAAACGATTTCGTTAGAGAAAATGGGAATTAAAAATGCTAATGTAAAGTATCAGTTAACTCCGGATGAGTTACATGATATTACGATAGAGAAAGGCCAGGGTGTCGAAAGTTCTACAGGGGCGCTGGCAATTAATACCGGAGAGTTCACCGGAAGATCTCCTCAAGACCGCTTTATAGTTAAAGACAGTGTTACTGAAGATAAAGTGTGGTGGGGTAATGTCAATATTCCTTTTGATAGTGATAAATTTGAAAAACTGTATAATAAAGTAACCGAATACCTTTCGGGAAAAGAAGTTTTTGTAAGGGATAGCTATGTATGTGCTGATCCCAATTACAGAATGAACGTAAGGGTGGTTACCGAATGTGCATGGTCAAACCTTTTCTGTTATAATATGTTCCTTCGTCCTGAAGATTCAGAACTGGAGAACTTTGATGCAGAATGGCATGTGGTATGTGCACCGGGCTTTATGGCCGATCCGGCTGTAGACGGAACACGTCAGCATAACTTTGCAATACTAGACTTCACAAGAAAAATTGCTCTTATAGGTGGTACAGGTTATACCGGAGAAATGAAAAAAGGTATTTTCTCTGCGCTTAACTTTATTCTTCCTGTATTTAAAAATACTTTACCTATGCATTGTAGTGCTAATGTAGGTGAAAAAGGTGATACAGCTATTTTCTTCGGTCTTTCAGGTACAGGTAAAACTACACTTTCTGCCGATCCTGCACGTAAGCTTATTGGTGACGATGAGCACGGATGGACTAAAGAAAATACTATTTTCAACTTTGAAGGAGGCTGTTATGCGAAGGTTATCAATCTAACAGAAGAAAACGAGCCGGATATCTTTAGGGCTATTAAAAAAGGTGCGCTTTTAGAGAATGTAATCTTTAAAGAAGGTACTAAAGAGGTTGATTTTGAAGATATTTCAATCACACCTAATACACGTGTAAGCTACCCAATATATCATATAGATAATATTCAGCCGGGATCTATCGGCGAAAATCCTAAAAACATATTTTTCCTTACTGCCGATGCGTTTGGGGTACTGCCTCCGGTTTCTAAGTTAACTCCGGGTCAGGCTGCTTATCACTTCATTTCGGGCTATACAGCTAAGGTAGCAGGTACGGAGGCAGGCATCAATGAGCCGGTGCCTAACTTCTCTGCTTGTTTTGGTGCGCCGTTTATGCCGCTACACCCAACAAAATATGCTGAAATGCTAAGCGCTAAAATGAAAGAAGCCGGCGTTAACGTATGGCTTATTAATACCGGATGGACCGGTGGTGCTTACGGTACGGGTCAGCGTATGAAATTAAAATATACCAGAGCCATGATTACTGCAGCTCTTAACGGAGAGCTGGATAATGTGGATTACAAAACACATAAAGTATTTGGCTTAGCGATACCACAAACCTGCCCTAATGTTCCTGCAGAGGTGTTAAACCCAAGGACTACATGGGATGATAAGGATGCTTATGATGCAAAAGCACACGAGCTTGCCGAGTCGTTCAGGAAAAACTTTGCCAAATTTGAAGAATTTGCTAATGATGAAATCATGGCAGGTGCACCAGTGGCATAATCAGGAAATTTTAGAATAATGAAAAAGAGCCGTTTTTACGGCTCTTTTTTTTGCTTTTATAGTAGGTTAGTGAAACGTGTATAAACAAAAAAAGCCGCTTAAAAAGCGGCTTTTGTAGTATTGTGTGTGTTTGGTGTAATGTAATATAATATTATTTCCCTTTGTTGGCTTCTATAATATATTTTTCAAGAGCCATTGTCATAGAAGGGGTTCCCGGTGCAGGCGCCATAATATCTATGCGCAGGTCGCGATCCAGGGCTTCTTTCTGGGTGGTACTTCCAAATACAGCAATTCTGGTGTCGTTTTGCTTAAAGTCAGGGAAGTTTTTAAATAAAGATTTAATTCCTGTAGGACTGAAAAATACCAGTACATCGTAGTAAACATCTTTAAGGTCAGAAAGGTCACTCATCACAGTTTTATAAAAAGTACCTGCTGTCCAGTTCACCTTAAGGTTGTCCATTGTTTGAGGGACATCGTCGTTAAGCTGGTCTGAGGCCGGTAAAAGGAATTTCTCATCCTTGTACTTTTTAATAAGCGGAGAAAGATCGGCAAAATCTTTCTGGCCCACATAGATTTTTCTTTTTCTGTACACCACATACTTCTGCAGGTAAAAGGCTACGGCCTCGCTCTGGCAAAAGTATTTCATAGTTTCAGGCACTTTATAACGCATTTCTTCCGCTACCCGGAAAAAATTATCAACAGAATTCTTGCTGGTAAGGACTATGGCAGTGAAATTGTTAAGGTCAATTTTTTGAGCCCTAACATCTTTTGCGCTTACACCCTCTACGTGGATAAATGGCCTAAAGTCTACTTTTACTTTTAGTTTGTTCTGGATTTCGAAGTATGGTGAATTTTCTACTTTAGGTTCCGGCTGCGAAACCAAAATTGTTTTCACTTTCATATTTGACATGTTGTTATAACTAACTTTTTGTAAACCAATAATACATGAAATAATAGGGTGCTATTTCAAGAGTGCAAAGATACAAAATAAAATAGAATAATTTACCGAGTATCAAATTTTGATAAGTCTTCAATGAAACTATGTATGAATAAAGGCTTCCCGTAATAATAAGGATTAAAATTGTATAAACCACAAAAGGAGAGGGGTTGCTGTTGTAAAACAGTATTGCATTTAACGGGAGTAACACCAGTCCTATATAGGTTCGGTAGTTTACTTTCAGAAGATTAAACTGCTCGTTAAACTCTTCTATGTTAAATGAGGTGGCAATTATTTTTTCGGTAAGGTATTTAGAGAGGATAAAAAAGCTCAAAAAAGTAAATATCTGTACAAAGGTAACAAGGCTGTATTTACTGCTACTGCCAAAATAACTTAACAGGAACTGTATAAAAAAAGTGAATGACACCAGTTGTACAAAAAAGAAAGATATGGTAAAACTACTGGTCATATTACCGCTGTCCTTGTATATTTTTATGTATTTGTTTGATAGTGCGAGTTTTGAGAATTCGGCAAAGCGTCCCCCAAATACAGAGCGGTTTGCGGCAATAAGCACAAAGCAAAAAACAAACAGGATGGTGGCCCAGTCTTTGCTATCGGTTATTCTTTCATGTAAAACGAAGTCGGTCATACTCAGCAAAATTAAACATTTTTATGCACAGTTATTTTGCAGAATTATAATTTAATTATGGCATGCACGTTAGAAATACATTATTTTTGCATTCAAAATTCACGCGCACATGAGCGAAGGTATAGTAGTAATACCTACTTATAACGAGATTGAGAACATTGAAACCATTGTAAGGGCTGTTTTTTCTTTAGAGACAAGCTTCGATATACTGGTGGTTGATGATAATTCACCCGATGGTACTGCTGCTAGGGTAAAAGAGCTTCAGGCTGAGTTTCCTGATAACCTTTTTTTGGAAGTGAGAGCCGGTAAAGCGGGGTTAGGTACTGCCTATGTGCACGGGTTTAAATGGGCTATTGCGAGGAAATACGAATATATTTTTGAAATGGATGCCGATTTTTCACACAATCCTGCCGATTTAGAAAGATTGCAGGTGAGCTGTAAAAACGGAGCCGATATGGCAATAGGGTCAAGGTACAGTACCGGGGTAAATGTTGTGAACTGGCCACTTAGTCGTGTGCTTATGTCATATTATGCTTCGGTTTATGTGAAAATGATAACGGGAATGAAAATTCACGATGCTACTGCCGGTTTTATATGCTATACACGCAAGGTGCTGGAAACCATAAATCTTGATAAAATTAAATTTGTGGGGTATGCTTTCCAAATAGAAATGAAATACAGAGCCTGGTCTAACGGGTTTATTATAACAGAAGTACCTATAATATTTACCGATAGGACAAAAGGACAGTCTAAAATGAGTAATGCCATTATTAAGGAAGCAATTTTTGGTGTTATTTCATTACGAATAAAAAAAATGCTTAACAGATTATAACGGATAAAATGAACAGGGTTTTAATTAAGAACGCTAAAATCGTAAACGAAGGGTCTATTTTTGAAGGCGATCTTTTAATTGAGGATAAATATATTAAGGAGATTGCTGATAGTATCAGTGCAAAATCTTCTGATATTAAAATTATTGATGCCGAAGGGAATTACCTTATTCCGGGAGCGATAGATGATCAGGTACATTTTAGGGAACCGGGTCTTACCCATAAGGGGAATATTGAAACCGAATCTCGTGCTGCAGTTGCCGGGGGTATCACATCATTCATTGAGCAACCTAATACCGTGCCCAATGCGGTGACACAGGAGCTTTTGGAGCAAAAGTATCAAAGGGCAGCCGAAACATCGTATGCTAACTATTCATTCATGATGGGTGGTACTAACGATAATCTTGAGGAGGTTTTAAAAACCAACCCGAGAAATGTGGCTGGTATAAAACTTTTTTTAGGTTCGTCTACAGGTAACATGCTGGTTGATGATGAGCAGGTGCTGGAAAAGATTTTTTCAAGTACTTCAATGCTTATCGCAGCACACTGTGAGGATGAGGCTACTATACGTGCTAATTTTGCAAAATACCAGGAGGAGTTTGGGGATGATATCCCAATGAAATACCATCCGCTTATACGTAGTGCAGAAGCGTGTTATATATCTTCATCAAGAGCAATTGAGCTGGCTAAAAAAACAGGAGCCAGGCTGCACGTTTTCCACGTGTCTACAGCTAAGGAGACTGAACTTTTTACCAATAAAATTCCGCTTGAGGAGAAAAAAATTACAGCCGAGGTGTGTATACATCACCTTTGGTTTACCGATGCCGATTATGAGAAGAAAGGTTCGTTTATTAAATGGAACCCTGCTGTAAAAACGGCTGAAGACAGAAAGGCGCTTTGGGAAGCATTGCTTGACGACAGGATAGATGTTATTGCTACCGACCATGCCCCTCATACACTGGAGGAGAAACAAAATCCATACACAAGTGCACCATCGGGCGGGCCTCTTGTACAGCATGCTGTGGTGGCAATGTTTGAGGCATATCATCAGGGTAAAATATCTATTGAGAAGATAGTAGAGAAAATGGCACACAACCCTGCAAAACTATTCAGGGTAGAGAAGCGTGGTTTTATCCGTGAAGGTTATTTTGCCGATCTTGCTATTGTAAATGCAGGATTGCCTTGGAATGTGAAAAAAGAAAACATACTATATAAATGCGGTTGGTCTCCGTTTGAGGGAACTAACTTTAAATCTAGAATTACGCACACGTTTGTAAACGGACAACTGGTATATAATAACTTTAAGGTGAAAGATATCCGTTGTGGTGAGCGTTTACTTTTTGACAGGGAATAATCATGAAAAAAATTGCAGTTTTATTATCGGCATTATGCCTTTTTGCCTGTAATGATAAATTACAGCGACCGGATAATCTTTTAAGTGAAGATAAGATGGAGGATATACTTTATGATGTGGCCCTGCTACAGTCTATAAGTTCTTTTGCTCCGGCTGTGCTTAGTGCAAACGATATTAAAATTGATACTTATATCTATGATAAATACCAAACAGACAGCTTAACTTTCGTCCAAAGCAATGAATATTATGCTGCCGATTTTGACCGCTATGAAGCAATTTTAGAGAAAGTATCTGAAAGGCTTAAGGCTGAAAAAGTTGAAATTGACAGTATAGTTTCTAAAGAGAATAAAAATGTTGTTAAGGATTTTAAAGCAAAGGTTGTTAAGGATAGCGTTGATGTAATTAGAGATGATATAAAGGTCCTCAACGATAGTATTTCAATAGAATAAAAAAGCGGGCTAACAAGCCCGCTTTTTTATTGATGATTATTCCTGTATTTTTCTCCTATTTTGGTAAGATAGCTCTTTACATCCCTAAAGTTGTAGTTAAGGACTTCTCTTATTTTTGAATTGTCAAAGTTTTGATGTTTGTGTGCCGATTTTGCCATGCTTTTGGTAAAGTGCCTTTTCCTGAAAAGTAGTTTTGAGAAAAACCAGTCCAAGCGATAAGCCACATCGGTCATGAAAGGGGTGGCATATATAAACGTATGTTTTTTGTGCATGCCGTCGGCTATGGCGTTAAAAATGTTCTCATAAGTAATGTTTTCGGCTACCACGGTATAACGTTCCCCTGATATGTCAGACTCCATTAGTTGTATCATTATTTCCACTACATCTTCAACTGCTACAGCGCCACAGGTGCCTTTGGTGTAAAAATACTGTCCCTTGTTTACGGCTTTAAATATTTCGCCGCTACCCTGATTCCAAAAACCATAACCGAAAATCAATCCCGGGTTTACAATGGCAACCTCAAGACCTTCCTGCCAGCCTCTCCAAACTTCGGTTTCTGCGCCGTGTTTGCTAATAGCATAATCGGCATGAAACTTTTCGGGATTCCATTCGGTCTCCTCAGTAATTACAGTTTCGTTATATTTTAGGTCGCCCAAAGCAGCTACCGAACTTACATGGCACAGTTTGCGAACACCCAGTGCCAGGCAGCAGTTTACCACATTTGCAGTTCCTTCTATGTTTACTTTGCGGAGTAATTTTTCGTCGGCAGGATCAAAAGAAATACTGGCGGCACAATGGTATACTTTCTCTACACCTGCCAAGGCAAGTTCCAGTGACGGAGTTTCCAGTATATCGCCTTCCAGCCATTCTATTTTTTCAAACAGGTTTTGTTTGCCGTAATGAGAAAACAGGTGCTTTGTTTTTCTGGTTGTGTCGGCGTTGCGATACAATGCCCTTACGGGCGTTTCGCCTTCAGCCAAACGCAGCAGCAGGTGTGCACCTACCAGTCCTGTTCCTCCTGTAACTAATATCATATAACAAATATAACCATTGATGAGTGTATTTTATATTGGCTTAATTATAAATATTCACTTTTTTTAAACAACGAGGTGTATTTTTATCGCCGTACATTGTATTTTTGCATTTCACTAAATTTTTGATATGAAGAACTTTGTAGAAGAGCTAAGATGGAGAGGTATGATACATGATATCATGCCCGGAACCGAAGAACAACTGAGTGAAGAGGTTACAACGGCGTATATTGGCTTTGATCCAACTTCAGATTCGCTGCACATTGGTAGTTTAGTGCCTATTATTATTTTAGTACACCTGCATAAATGTGGGCATAAGCCTATTGCGCTTGTGGGTGGTGCAACCGGTATGATAGGTGACCCGTCGGGCAAGAGTGACGAGAGGAACCTGCTTGATGAAGAATCGCTAAACAAAAATGTAGAGGGAATTAAAAGAGTGCTTTCCCGTTTTCTTGACTTTAATGCTAAAGAAGAAAATGCTCCGGTACTGGTTAATAACTACGACTGGATGAAGGAATTCTCTTTTATCGGGTTTGTACGTGATGTGGGTAAACGTATTACTGTTAACTACATGATGGCAAAAGACTCGGTTAAAAAGAGGCTTACGGGCGAGGCAGGATCAGGTATGTCGTTTACCGAATTTACCTATCAGTTAATACAGGGTTACGATTTCTATCACCTTCACAAACATTATAACTGTATGCTTCAGCTGGGCGGTAGTGACCAGTGGGGTAATATTACCACGGGTACCGAGCTTGTTAGAAGAATGAACGACGAGGGGGCTAAGGCTTATGCTATGACCACTCCGCTTATCACGAAGGCAGACGGTTCTAAATTTGGTAAATCTGAAGGCGGAAACATTTGGCTGGATGCCGATAAGACTTCGGTTTACAAATTCTACCAGTTCTGGTTAAATACCAGTGATGCTGATGCTGAGAAATATATTAAGATATTTACTTTCCTTGAACAGGAAGAGATTGAGCAGTTGATTGAAGGGCACAAACAGGCTCCGCACCTAAGAGTTTTACAGAAGAAACTGGCGCAGGAGGTAACGGTGTTTGTTCATTCGCAGGAAGCGTATGAGGATGCGGTTAAGAAAGCCGAATTTGTTTTCTCTAACTATGACAAAGCTGCGATTGAAGCTGAGAGTGAGGAATTCTTTACCGATATTTTTGGTGAGTTCTTTAAAGCTCCAGTTAAAAGGTCAGTGCTTACAGAAGGAGAGGATATAGTTGTGGTGTTGAGTGATCTTACCGGTATATTCCCTTCAAGAAAAGAGGCTAGGAAATCATTAGTGGCAAATGCTGTTGCTATAAATAAAGTTAAGGTAGATGAGGCTTATGGCTTAAGTTCAGCCGATTTACTTTTTGATAAGTATATACTTGTTTCTTTTGGTAAGAAAAAGAACTTTGTAGTTCCGGTTGAGGACTAGTTTAAAATACATCTATAAAAAAGCCGCTCATTGAGCGGCTTTTTTTAGTTCATTGGAGTACCTCTAAGTTTCCTGAAGTTCTCGTATGTTTTTTCAACTCTTTCCTTTGGAGTTGTTTTAAACTCCTCATCGGTTACTTTGTATTGTTGTTGTAGCTCTTTTAGTCTTTTGTGTAGCTGTTTTTGTATGTCGGTATAATTTGGATCGTCATACAGGTTGTGCTGCTCTTCAGGGTCGGTTTTAAGATCATACATTTCCCATGCGTCAATGTCGTCATAAAAATGAATAAGCTTGTAGCGTTTGGTTCTTATGCCATAATGCCTTTTTACCATGTGGAAGGCAGGGAAGTCGTAATAATGGTAGTATAGTGCATCCCTAAAATCATCGGGGTTTACTTTGTTGTCTAAAATAGGTTTGATGGACTGTCCCTGGAAATCATCGGGTATAGTAGCTCCGGCATAATCCAAAAGTGTAGCGGCAAAGTCGAGGTTTTGTGTCATAGCAGGCACTACCGAACCTTTCTGGATTTTAGGCGGGTATTGTATAAGCAATGGCTGTTTCATGGAAATGTCATACATAAAACGTTTGTCAAACCATCCGTTTTCGCCCATGTAGAATCCTTGGTCTGATGTGTATACCACTATGGTGTTTTCGGTAAGTCCGTTTGCATCCAGATGATCCAGTATTTTACCTACTCCTTCATCTACCGATGCTATGGTGGCAAGATAATCCTGAACGTAACGCTGGTATTTGTATTTTGCTAGTTCTTTACCATGCAGGTTAGCTTTGTGGAAAGCATCGTTTTTTGCCTGATAGGCATTATCCCATATTTTGCGCTGTTCGGGAGTCATGCGGTCAAAATCAGTTTTCCACGGGTTGTGTGCCAGTTCGGGACTGCCTTCTTTTTTGGTTAGTTTCAGGTCGTGACCTTCATACATGTCATTATAAACCGTCATGAGTTGCTGTTGTGCGGCAAGCTGACCTTCGTGTTTGGAGAAATAAGTATCCGGTAACGGGAAATGAACAGTGTCATACATATTAAGGTGACGTAAGGCAGGCATCCAATTGCGGTGCGGTGCCTTGTGGTGAACCATGATAAAAAAAGGTTTGTCTCCGTTTTTATTCTGGTTTATCCAGTCGATACTTTTATCGGTAATCAAATCGGTTGCATAACCTTCGGTAACCGTGGTGTCCTGTTGTTTTATAAACTGCGGATTGTAGTAGTTGCCCTGGTCGTTTAATATATCCCAATAGTCAAATCCGGTAGGAGTGCCCGATAGGTGCCATTTGCCTATTATGGCTGTTTTATAGCCTGCTTGTTGCAAGTATTTAGGTAAAGTAGGCTGATCGTTGTCAAATTTGTCTCCGTTCGTCCTAAAACCGTTTAAATGGCTGAATTTTCCGGTTAGTATGGTAGCACGACTGGGACCGCAAAGGGAGTTGGTACAAAAGTTATTGGTAAATAATGCGCCGTTTTGAGCCAATCGGTCAATATTTGGTGTTTTTGCAAGCTGACTTATAGGATGACCGTATGCGCTTATGGCCTGTAGGGCATGGTCGTCGGTCATTATGAAAATAATGTTTGGTTTTTGCAGCTCGGTTTGTGCTGTTTCCGCCTCTTTCTTTTTACCGCAGGAGGTTAACGCCAGCACAGCCAGCGCAGTGTAAAGTACTCTTCTAAACATGTGTATAACAGATTTGCGTAAAGGTAAAGATACGATTATCTATGTAACGCTATGTTAAAGTACCATAAGGTTGCAGCCTCTTATGTCTGAATTGTCAAAACGTCCCAGTACCTCAAACGACTGGTTAGGGTACTTTTTGCCTAAGTCCTGTGTAGCAATAAAGGAGCAGGAGTTGATGTTAGCAAGGTCTATCACGTTTATACCTCCGGTTTTTCCGGTATTTACATAAGTAAGTGCATCTTCGGTATCGCGGATAAGAATGTCCATCCAGGGCGGACATTCAAAAATACCGTCACCTAAAGAATAGGCCTGTGAAAGCAGTTCGGTCATTCCGTATTCCGAATGTATTTTTCCAACTCCAAAGCCATTACTAAGTATTTCATGAAGTTCTTCACGTATCATTTCACGGCGTTTACCTTTCATGCCTCCTGTTTCCATGATAATGGTATTCTTAAGGTTGAACTGCTGCATTTCGGTAAGGTCGAGCAGTGCATAGGTTACACCTATAAGTAATACGTTTTGTCCGTTACTTTCCAGTTCGGTAAGTTTTTTTATAAGCTCGTTGTGGTTGTGTAAATAAAAACCGCTGTCGGGATTATTGGAGCGTTCTATAAGGTCTTCAACCATATAAATAAGCGACGATCCTTCACGTTCCAGGTATGATGGTAGCAGTGCCAGTACGGCATAGTCTTCAATGTTGCCGTAAAACTGAGAGAAGGCCAGCCTGAAGCTGTCTTCATAATAGGTTAAATCGGTAACAAGGTGTCTGCTGGTAGTCATTCCGGTAGTTCCACTACTGGTAAAGGTTATCTGTATATCATCTGTACTGCTAAGAACCTCGTGGGTTTTAAAAAACTGTATAGGTAGGAAAGGAATGTCTTTAATAGCTTTTACGTTTTGCTTGTCTTTCCCCAGTAGTTCGCAAAAGTTGCGGTACACGGCATTGTTGTCAAACTGATGCCTGAATACTTTAAGGGTTGTTTTTTCGAACTCCTTTTTTGATGCTATGGTAAATATATCGTTTGGGGTAAGCAATGGGTAAAAGTTTTGTCAAAAGTACAAATAAAAAAGCACCGCTGTTGCAGTGCTTTAAATGTTATTAATTTAAATATCGTTATTTAACTATCAGCTTTCTGGTTGCAGTTGCTTCACCTTCTTTAATCTTAATGATATACACGCCTGCAGTAAGGTTAGATATATTAAGCTCTTTACCTGTAATGGTTGTGTGAAGTATTTTCTTGCCCAGTACGTCAAAAATCTCTACCTCTTTGCTTTGAGATGACTTAGAGGTAATATAAACCCTGTCTGAACTTACCGGGTTAGGGTAGATGTTCAAACCTTCTATGCTCTCCTGCTGTACAGTTAGATTCCCTTTGTTCTCCTGAGCTACTGCGGCAAAGGAAAAAAGGAAAAAGAACAATAAAGTAATATAAAAGTAGTTTTTCTTCATTTATGACTTTTGATTATGTAAAGATATAAAATTAATTTCAAATATCATACCAAAAAAATACCCCTCTTTTTGGAGGGGTATTCTTAATAATATTTTATTGTGGTTCGGATTAGAAAGCGTAGCCAGTCCAAGCGAATACAGAAGAGTTAGCACCTGTTTGAGTACCGTTTTCTGTAATTGTAGCGCTATCAGTTGGAGTGTTTTTAATATTAGCTTCACCAAGACCGTTAGCAGCATCTCTTGTTACTGTAAGAGCAGTACCGTCTGCAGCAGGACCTTTAGAGTCAGTTAAGTCGATGAAGTCATTAGCAGTTACACCAGTACCAAATTTAGCATATCCGTTAAGGATAGTAGCTTTAGCACCTCTTCTGATTTTGAATACATCCTGCATTGTAGCTTCAGCACCAGCAGCGTTGTTAATGATAGTGATTCCGTTGATAACGAAGTCAGATTGGTTAATGTCTGTTGGAGAGTTACCGTCTAGGTTACCATCAGCCTCAACACCTCTTGGATCAACAGTTACAGCAGTATAACCAGCCTCACGGATACCATAAGCATTAGTGATAGTACCTTTATAACCCTGAGTAAAGTCAAACATATCGTCAGTACAATTAACAACAAGGATGTTGTTTACGTTTACAGTACCACCAAAGAACTCGATAGCATCATCATCACCGTAAGTAAGGTATATGTTGCTTATTTGAGTACCGTTACCAACACCGTTAAGTGTTAAACCATTGTGCTCAGACTCGTCATCAATTCTAGCACCTGTGTACTCAATGATTACATAGTCAAGGATACCTGAGTTGTCAGCAACGTTGTCTCCACCAAATAGGAATGCGTTGTTAATCTCTGTAGCAGCTTCGCTGTTAGTTCCTTCCTGACGGCTAAGAGGAGCTCTACCGTTAAGGATTATACCACCCCAGTCACCAGCAGCTGGTGTAGCAGCATCTGAAGTGAAACGTATTGGGTTTAGAGCGTCACCGTCAGCGATGATTTTACCACCTCTTTCTACTAAAAGATAAACATCAGTACCACCAGCAACAGCGCTAATTGTAGTACCTGCAGGTATTGTTAGAGTAGCTCCGTCTTTTACGATAAGAGCACCTGTTAGTTTATAGTCAAGAGTAGCATCAAGAGTTAAATCCTCAGTAAGGTTACCTGTAAGGTTTGTGTCAACCGGTGTAGGAGTAGGAGTTCCTGAATCGTCATCACTTGAGCAGCTTGTTAAAACTAATGCTGCAACAGCAAGCATTGATAAAAATTTTGATTTCATTTGTCTATTATTAATTGTGTTTACTCGTTTAATTGTGCTTAGTTTTTATTTCTGATGCAAATGAACTAAGAGTACTTAACATGAACATTTAGTTAATATTAAGTTAGTGTTAAAACTTGTAAGTTAATCCTAAGCTAAAGTCAAGACCAAGCTTGTAGGTAGATAATACAGTCTCTGGGTTAGCATTACCGTTAGACTCCCTTGTTAGTTTAAAGTCTGGATTTAAAAGGTTTTTTGCTTTAAGACTGATACCAAAATGCTCTCCTAATGATGTTTGTGTAACAAAGTCCAGAGTTGGAATGCCTTTTTCAACAATGTTTGCAAAACCTCTTGTACCTATAGAGTAAATTCTGTCGCTGAAATAGTTCATTACTACAGATGAAGTAAGACTGTATCCTTCATTTTTAATATTGTAAGTAAGGTCGGCATTTACAAGTAGTGGAGATGCACCCTGTAGCTTATCTTCAGAATTTGTAAATTGTGGAAGTGGGTTCTCTAAATCCTGCCTTGTATGAAGGTAAGATACGTTTGCTCCTGCAGATAATACAGTTTCTTTACCTGTCTCCTCTGAAGTTACTTTGTAAATATTCTTTTTAGCTTCAAGCTCAACACCCATAGCATCTGCAGTACCACCTACGTTTAGGTAAGTTAATGTATTACCTCCTGAAGGTATCTCAGATCTTGCAATAGGGTTTTTAATATGCTTGTAGAAACCTGTAATTGCTATTATTTCATCTCCTTCAGGGTAAAATTCCCATTTAATATCTGCATTGTAGTTTTCAGAAGGTATTAGTAAAGGATTACCCTGGCTTGAGAAACTCACATCCTGGTATTTGAATGGAGCGACCTCTTTAAACTGTGGTAATGTATATGACATACTACCTGCTAAACGTAAAATGTTCTTGTCGTTAAGAGTGTACTTAAGGTTTAGGTTAGGAAGTACATAGCTTTTGTCAATTTTCGCCTTACCATTAGTGTTACTGTTAGAGATATTAGTGTCATACTCTACTTCCTGTAATACTTTTTCAAAACGACCACCTACAACAAGTGTAAGGTTATTGTTTATGTTATGGGTGAAAGTAGTTAAAGCAGCATTTATAGTTCTTGTACCATTGTATGTAAACGGTTCAAATACTCTTGGGTTGCTCATTGTACCTCTTCCTGTTTGAAGTTGGAATACTCCGTTGTCAAGATTCTCCTGGTTAAATAAACCATCGGCATCATTTATATCAACAGGTGTAAGTGTTGAGAAACGGTGGTTAAATATAAGTGAAGAGAAGTCTCTTGTTGTGTGTCTGAAGTTGTAACCAACATCAAGCTTGCTTTTTCCTTCGTTTTCAAATTTGTATGATGCTACTGCTTTTCCTGCAAAGTCATCTTCATTCAGTTCGGCAAAGTAACGCTCGTTGTCTCCGGCACTGTTTGTAGATGGAGTGTAATTACCATTTCTGTAAAGGTATTTATTACTTCTTCTGTCTGGTTCGGTAGTTCTTATCATGTTGTAAGAAGCACCAAGATCTAGGTCAATTTTATCGTTTAGAGCTATAGTAGATAACAGTTGGTTTACCCAAAGGTTATTGTTGTTCATTTGCTGTCTTCTTAAATACTCAATGTCACCTTCCTGCTCAGGGTTGTTAGGTCCTAAATAATCACCAACAGACTGAGTGTTTGAGTGAATGTAAAGAGAGTTATAAGAAATTGTGTTAGAGTTTTCAAAACGATATTTAAAGTTACCCATTAATGTTTGGGCAACATTGTAAGTGTATTTTTTGTAATCCTGATC
Organism: Flavobacterium sp. C4GT6; assembly: GCF_036347315.1. Classification (NCBI taxonomy): domain Bacteria; kingdom Pseudomonadati; phylum Bacteroidota; class Flavobacteriia; order Flavobacteriales; family Flavobacteriaceae; genus Flavobacterium; species Flavobacterium sp. C4GT6. The sequence goes on along the minus strand of NZ_JAZGZU010000004.1, from coordinate 252,251 downwards.
CTGATAAACAGTACCAATACTTGTTGTTTGTCTTATTTTACCTTCTCTGTATTTGTAGTCGTTGTTAAGTGCTCCTACTAAATACATTGTGAAGCTGTTGTTGTTTTCAAAGTCAAATCTTTTACCGTATGAAGCGTTAGCTCCGGTGTTGATTTGAGTTGATTGTGTATTTGGGTTAAGCTTGTTTGCAAAGCTGTAAGAGTTTAGGTTTGTTATGCCTGCTTCTTTATCGGCTACGGTACCAAACCAGTTTCCTCCGTCAAGTTTAAGGAAATCCTTGCTTACAGTTTGTGTGTTTACTCCTGTAGAAAGGCCTATTTCAAATTCTTCGTTTCCTGAAAGTTCCTTAGAAACGATATCGATGTTGGCACCACCTACGTCACCATAAATATCAGATCCAAAGGTTTTGTTTACACCAATGTTTTTAATAATGTTTGAGGTAAAGAAGTCCAGAGAAATGTTTTTGTATTCAGGATCTTCAGACGGAAGAGGCATGCCATTCATTGTTGTAGAGTTATAACGGTCGCCAAGTCCTCTTACAAATACGTTTTTAGCACCCTGTTGTTTTGTAACACCTGTCATTTTGGTTACAGCACCCTCGGCGTCACTAACACCTTTTCTTGACATTTCCTGTGCACCGATAGTCTGTTTGATTACAACAGCTTTTTTCTGCTCAGCAAGAAGTGCCGATTCTTTTTCACGGTTAATAGTAGTTTCCATAACAAGACCTTCAAGTACTACACTGGTAGAACCTAATGCTTCGTTTATGGTTTTTGTTTCACCGGCTTTAACAGTGAAAGGAACTTCTTTAGTTTCGTAACCAAGAAAGTTAATAATTAAAGTGTGGCTTCCTGCAGGTACAGAAAGTTTGTACTTTCCGTTCTCGTCTGTGTTTGTTCCAATTTGTGTTCCTTTTATAAGTATTGTTGCAAAAGGAAGAGGTTCATTGTTAAGATCTTTGTCGGCAATTGTACCGGTTACTGTACCTTTGTTTTGGGCGAAGCTCATAGCAAAGGTAAATAGTGTGATAATTAAAAATTTAAGTTTCATTTCGTGTCGTTTAATTTCGCTGCAAAGAAACTTCAGGTGTCCGAACCTATTGTTACAAAAACGTTACGTTTGGATTTACGTTTTATTATTAAATTGTTAACAGATTAAATAATTGTTAACCCCTTTGTTCATTTTGTATTATCTTTACCTTTACAGCCGCAAAACATAATATGTAACACCGTTATGAAGAAAAAAGATATTAAGATCTTATTGGTTGACGATGAGCAGGATATACTGGAAATTGTGGGCTACAACCTGTCACAGGAAGGTTACCAGATCATCACTGCAAACAATGGTAAGGATGCTATAGTTAAAGCGAAAAAAGAACTTCCACATCTTATTATTATGGATGTAATGATGCCTGAAATGGATGGTATGGAAGCTGTTGAGACCATTAGGAAAGTGCCTGAACTTAACAATGTGATTATTACATTCCTTACTGCAAGGAGTGAAGATTATTCGCAGGTGGCCGGATTTGATGCCGGAGCGGATGACTATATTGCAAAACCTATTAAACCGAAATTACTTGTTAGCAAAGTGAAAGCTTTACTAAGAAGACTTAAGGAAGACGAAAGCAAAGGTGATGTGCTTAAAGTGGGTAATATTGAAATTAACCGCGAAGAGTATAAAATCATTATGGAAGACTCTGAAGAGATTGTACTTCCAAGAAAAGAGTTCGAACTTTTCTATCTGTTAGCTTCAAAACCAGGTAAAGTATTTAAAAGAGAAGAAATTCTTGATAAAGTATGGGGTAACGAAGTAGTGGTAGGAGGAAGAACTATTGATGTTCACATTAGAAAGCTGCGTGAAAAAATAGGTGACGAACTATTTAAAACAATCAAAGGAGTAGGCTATAAGCTGGAGATTTAGTGGCTATAAATTTTAAGAAAACATACAAGTTTGCTGTTAAGTCAGCATTATACATATCTTTATTCTCTGCTGCTATACTGGCAGGAATGAAATTCTATTATACCGAGATAAGCTGGGAGTTTATTTCGGTCTTCACTACGGCACTTTTCATTTTCTCATTTTTTGTACTGCAATACAGGGCAGAGCGTTTTATTTACCGCAGGGTAAAAAAAATATACGACGATGTTTCCCTTTTGGAGTCCAGCTCATTTAGGAATAAACCTATCACTACAGATATGGCTACCCTTACCCGTGAGGTGGAAAAATTTGCGCGCGACAAGAAAATTGAAATTGAAACCCTAAAGGTGCGTGAAGAATACCGCCGTGAATTTATTGGTAACGTTTCTCACGAACTTAAAACACCGCTTTTTACCGTTCAGGGATATTTGCTTACACTGCTTGATGGCGCTATGAGCGATAAAACCCTGCGTAAAAAATACCTGCAACGTGCTGAAAAAGGGGTGGAAAGGCTTATTTATATTGTTCAGGATCTTGACATGATTACCAAACTTGAGGTGGGTGACCTTAACCTTAACTACACTAAGTTTAATATTGTAGAGGTAATACAAAACGTGTTTGACTTACTGGAGATGAAAGCCGATAAAAAAGGTATTATATTAATGTTTGATATGAAGTATATCAAACCGGTTATGGTGTATGCCGACAGGGAGAAAATCCAGCAGGTGGTAACTAATCTTGTAGTGAACTCTATTAAGTATGGTAAAGAGAACGGTACTACTGAGGTTAGTATTGAAGATCTTGTAAACAATAAGATTATCGTGCGTATAAAAGACAATGGTGAGGGTATAGAAAAGAAAAATATATCCAGACTGTTTGAACGCTTTTACCGCGTGGATAAGAGTGGTGCCCGTACCGAAGGAGGTTCGGGGTTAGGACTTTCCATAGTGAAACACATCATTGAAGGTCATGATGAGAAAATATATGTAGAGAGTAAATACGGAGAGGGTTCAGAATTCTCATTCACCCTCGAAAAGACTAAATAAATCTTTCCAGGTTACCTCCTCAGTATCCATATTCTTTAATCCTTTATACTCGTCTACCTGCTCCAAATCCTTTATAGTAAACTCATCTTGAGTGGCATAAGGTACTAATCCTGATTTTTTAAGTTTTTGTGCCAGGTATTCCTGCTCATATTGTCCGGGTGTTGGGATAAAAAATGCCTTTTTACCCAGCTTGGCTAAATCCATTATAGTGGTATAGCCCGAACGGCATAGTATAAGTTCACTTTCGTTAAAGGACTGTTCAAGCTCTTCACGCCCCATAAAGTTGTAGTAGGTAATATTGTTTTCGGTAACAGATGTCTGTTCTCCGTCTATCACCCCGCGTACAAAAAGTGCTTCGCCTTTGTAACTTTTCAGTTCTTCTTTCAGTCGTTCTTCAAGCATGGTGCGTTGTGGTTCGGGGCCCGAAAGGATAACCATAAGATCATACTTTTTAGGTATACATTTTTTATTCAGCCTGCTTAACGGACCAATGTATTTTACTTTAAGCGAACAGTTTTCGGGATGTCCCAGTTTTCCGGTAAGGTTAGGTGAAGTGGCTACATCGGGCACCCAGCACTGTTTGTGTTTATTGATGAATATGCGGTGTATTTGTGTGGTAAACCAGGTAGTGTTACCGGTAAGTACATTAAGTTGGTGTGTCATAAAGGCCGACGGTACCTTTCGGGAATATACTCCCATACGGTTGTCTGATATAATGCCGCTTATGCCATATTCCTCAATCCATTTTTTTACGGTTTTGTTTTCGTTTCTAACTGCTTTTATTATGTTAGGAATCTGGAAAAGCATTTTCAGCTTAAACAGGCTTCCGTTTTTAGCATATTCTATTTTGTATGATGGGAGTTCCAGTATCTTTTTATCGGGGAACTCTTTTTTAAGTAATTCAAGTGCTACGCCGTCAGATGCAATAACAGGTTCAAAACCATGGTATTCTAAAGCCTCAATAACAGGTATGCATCGGGTGGCATGGCCTAGCCCCCAGTTTAAAGGGGTTACCAGTATTTTTTTGTTTTGCAAAACTGTGAGTTTTTAATAACTATTTAATAAGTGCAAGCTAAAACTATTCTCAGTTTCGTATATTTCCCTAATTTTACCAAAATTTTAAATTTAACCGTGGGAAGTAAAAATAAACTGAAGCGTTTTAGGGAAAACGAAACCTTTGGCAATGTAATTCAGCCAACAAGGGAAGAGGCATTGGCGGGTAATTTTCCGTTAAAAGGCAAATGGGGAAGTGAGTTTTTTAAAAATGATAATCCTATTGTTTTAGAGCTGGGGTGCGGTAAGGGCGAATACTCTGTTGGTCTTGCCCGTTATTATCAGGATAAAAACTTTATTGGTATTGATATTAAAGGTGCCCGTTTTTGGAGAGGAGCTAAAACAGCTGTTGATGAAGGGATACATAACGTAGGTTTTTTACGTACCCAAATTGAACTTATTGAGGAGTTTTTTGCCGAAGGTGAAATCTCTGAAATATGGATTACTTTCCCGGATCCGCAAATTAAATACAAACGTACTAAGCACAGGTTAACCAATACTGAATTCCTGCAGCGCTACAAAAGGATACTTACACCGGACGGTATAATGAATCTTAAAACCGACAGTGAATTTATGCACGGTTATACACTGGGGCTACTTCATGGTGAAGGGCACGAGGTGATATATGCTAATCATAACATATATGAAAATCACGGTGCTCCAAAAGAGGTAACTTCTATACAAACATTTTACGAGCAACAGTATCTTGAAAAAGGTAAACCAATAACTTATATTCAGTTTAAAATAAAGTAAATATGGATATAATTTTCCCTGTGCTAATAGGTATACTTGTCGCAACACCGGGCATCCTGCTTCCGGGTTTGATAAATATGACAGCTGCCAAAATTAGCCTGAGGGACGGTAAATCGTGTGCTGTGGTTTTTGCTGCAGGTGCTACGTTTATTGTTTTAATCCAGTCGTACATTGCTGTATCGTTTGCAAAATTTATTAGCCGAAGGCCCGATATTATTAATCTTCTGGAAGAGGTGGGGCTAGGTATATTTGTACTGCTTACCATCTATTTTATATTTATTGCAAAAAAGCCACAGCAAAAGGAAGATGAAGACGAGCCAGTGAAACTAAGGTCGCGTACCAGTTGTTTCTTTTTGGGTGTACTACTTTCGGTACTTAACTTTTTTCCAATTCCATATTATGTGGTAATGAGTGTAACGCTCTCGGCTTATAAGTATTTCTCTTTTGATAACCTGTTTGTGTTCCTGTTTGTAATGGGGGCAGTGAGTAGTACTTTCGGGGTGTTTTATTTGTATATAGTTTTCTTTAAAAAGCTTGAAAACAGGTCGGGCTTTTTTATGAAAAACGTTAACTACTTTATTGGCGGTGTAACCGGAATCGTATCTGTAATTACCTTAATCAAACTACTTAGGAATATGTAGCCATGCCTGAAAACAAAAATGATAATTTTTTTGAAAGGGTGTATGATGTAGCCCGCCTAATCCCAAGTGGTAGGGTAACATCATATGGAGCTATAGCAAAATATTTAGGCGCAGCACGTTCGGCAAGAATGGTGGGCTGGGCTATGAATGCCTGTCATGGCAGGGACGATGTTCCGGCACACAGGGTGGTTAATAGGCAGGGACTGCTTTCGGGCAAGCATCATTTTCCCGGTAGCAACCTTATGCAACAACTACTGGAAAATGAAGGTGTCGAAATAGAAGACAATAAAGTGGTTCATTTCGATACACATTTTTGGGATCCTTCGGTCGAATTGGATTTTTAACTCTCATAATTACGCTTTTACTGCTTTAAAACTTTATTGTATAAAGTTTTCATACTATCTTTGCAATTTGAAATCAGTCTTAATAAGAGGCTGAAACAGAAAGGTATAAATATTATGAAACTAGATAGAAAAGAGATATTAAAAGCTCTTGAAACCATAACCATAGCCGGAGAAGGGCAAAACATGGTAGAGAGCGGTGCAGTGAGAAATGTACTTACTTTTGGTGATGAAGCTGTTGTAGAACTTGTACTTGCCAATCCGGCAATGCATATTAGAAAACGCGCCGAAGCCGATATTATAAAAACCATACAGGAAAAAGTAAATGCCGATGCTAAGGTTAAGGTGAACGTAAAGGTGGAATCGCCTGAAAAACCTGAAATTAAAGGTAAAGGTATACCGGGTATAAGCAATATCATTGCGGTATCTTCGGGTAAAGGTGGTGTAGGTAAATCTACCATTACAGCAAACTTAGCGGTTACCCTTGCTAAAATGGGCTTTAAGGTTGGTGTTCTTGATGCCGATATTTACGGTCCGTCCATGCCAATTATGTTTGACGTGGAAAGGGAAAAGCCAATCTCGGTAGAAGTAGACGGCAAATCTAAAATGAAGCCAATACAAAGCTACGGTGTGGAACTGCTTTCTATAGGCTTTTTTACAACGCCTGAGCAGGCTATTATATGGAGAGGCCCTATGGCTTCAAAAGCGCTTAACCAAATGCTTTTTGATGCCGACTGGGGTGATCTTGATTTTATGCTTATCGACCTTCCTCCGGGAACGGGAGATATTCACCTGTCCATCATGCAGTCACTTCCTTTAACAGGTGCGGTAGTAGTTAGTACGCCACAGGCTGTTGCCCTTGCCGATGCCAAAAAAGGTGTAGCGATGTTCCAACAGGAGAGCATCAATGTACCTGTACTGGGTATTATTGAGAATATGGCTTACTTTACTCCTGATGAACTTCCTGATAATAAATACTACATCTTTGGTAAAGAAGGTGCTAAAAACTTAGCAGAAGATTTAGATGTTCCTTTCCTTGGAGAGGTGCCAATTGTACAAAGTATACGTGAGGCCGGAGATTACGGTCGCCCTGCTGCCCTGCAAACGGCAACACCGCTTGAGGCTTCGTTTGAAGAACTGGCACGATCTGTAGTACAGGAAACAGTAAACAGAAATGATAATCTTCCGCCTACAGAGGCAATTAAAATAACTACCATGGCTGGCTGTTCAGCAGTTAAAAAGAAATAACCCATGACAACAGAAGAAATTAAATTTAATGTGGAAAAGGCGCTGGATGAGATTCGCCCGTTCCTGGAGTCTGACGGAGGAAACATAAGCCTTATCGAAATTGAAGACGATAAGCATGTAAAAGTTAGACTTGAGGGTGCGTGTGTAGGGTGCAGCGTTAACCAGATGACATTAAAAGCCGGAGTGGAAACTACTATTAAAAAGTATGCTCCGCAAATAGAAACTGTAGTAAATATAGCATAATGATAATTATGGCCTGAAGGCTGATAATTATCATAAAAAGGAAAAACAGTTTTAAAGAATTTTGCTTTAAAACTGTTTTATTATGTCAAGTAAGAAAATGATTAGTACCGATATATTAATAATAGGCGCTGGACCAACCGGTCTTTTTGCCGTATTTGAAGCAGGACTGCTAAAACTGAAATGCCATATTATAGATGCGCTTCCGCAACCGGGCGGACAGCTGGCTGAACTGTATCCGAAAAAACCAATTTTTGATATTCCAGGATTCCCGTCTGTTTTAGCGGGAGACCTTGTAACTAACCTGATGGAACAAATTAAACAGTTCCAGCCGGGCTTTACTCTTAACGAAAAAGCCGAAACCATAGAAAAGCAGGAAGACGGTACCTTTATTGTAACCACAAACAAAGGGACAAAACACCATGCTAAGGCAGTTGCTATTGCCGGTGGTTTAGGTAGCTTTGAACCCAGAAAACCTATAATAGAAGATTTGGAATTCTATGAGGATAAAGGGGTAGAGTATTTTGTAAAAGACCCTGAGCTTTTCCGTGATAAACGTATTGTTATTGCTGGTGGTGGTGACTCTGCTCTGGACTGGAGTATATTCCTTTCTGATGTAGCAAAAGAGGTTACACTGGTACACAGGAGAAACGAGTTTAGAGGGGCTTTAGACTCTGTAGAGAAAGTGCAGGAATTAAAGAAACAGGGTAAAATTAATCTGATTACTCCGGCAGAGGTAACCGGTATTCGAGGTGCAGAGCACGTTGAGGAACTGGATATTAACCACGATGGCGGGCACAGAACTATTAAAACCGATTACTTTATTCCGCTTTTCGGACTTTCTCCAAAACTGGGAGCTATTGCCAACTGGGGTCTTGAGATTGAGAAAAATGCTATTAAGGTTAATAATGCACTGGATTATCAAACCAACATAGAGGGTATTTACGCCATAGGAGATGTTAATACCTATCCTGGCAAGCTAAAGCTTATTCTTTGTGGTTTCCACGAAGCTACGCTTATGTGCCAAAGTGTATACAATAAACTTAACCCGGGCAAAAAATTTGTTCTTAAATATACAACCGTAAGCGGTGTTGACGGTTTTGACGGAACCCGTAAAGAGGCTGAAAAGCAGGTTGTAAAAGCAATAGAATAGTATGGCAGATGTTACCATAAAAATAACAGACAGGGATGGTGTTATGCACGAAGTGCAGGCGCCTACTGATATGTCTATGAATATAATGGAGGTGGTTAGGGCTTACGAGCTTGCTCCCGAAGGTACCATTGGGGTATGTGGGGGTATGGCGATGTGTGCTTCCTGCCAGTGTTATGTGCTTAACGATGTAGAGTTACCTGAAATGGGACCCGATGAGGATGCCATGTTGGGCGAAGCATTTTACGTAAAGCCAAACAGTAGGCTGGGCTGTCAGATACCCGTTACAGAAGACTTAGAGGGGCTTGAAATTGAGCTCGCTCCCGAATCATAAAATAAAAAAAGCGTTCCAATCCGGAGCGCTTTTTTATTTTATATGTCTCGTCCTGAAATAAGTTGACACAAATTCGACTTATTTCAGGACGAGACAACTACAAAAAAGCCCCTTCATATGAAGGGGCTTTTAAGAGGTATGTTTTTAAAACATTATTGCTTTACGAATTTAAGCGTTGTGCTTTGTCCGTTTTTCTCAACTTTTACGAAGTAGATGCCGTTGCTGTATGAGCTTGCATCAATACTTAGGTTAGACTGAGAACTAACTTTAGCCTTAGCAACTATTTGTCCAAGGTTGTTGAATATAGTGTAGCTTTCCGGTAGCTCGTTATTTGGCATTGCAATATTTACAATGTTGTTAACCGGGTTAGGGTAAAGTTTTATTTGCTGTAATGTAGCTTCAAACTCAACGTTGTCTAAAGTAATACCAACACCAAAGTATGACATTTTTAGGAAACTAAAGTTACCATCTCCTTCTGCAAGCACTTCTCCGCCTGATGAAGTAACGCTATATCCTCCTGTTTCAAGTCCGTCACCCCCCATGTCCAGCATAACAAAAGTGTAACATTGGTTAGGATCTACAGTAACAGTTGTGGTATAAGTTTGATTATCGTCATATTCGCCTTCTGCGCCTATATAATAAGGATCTTCGTCACTATTTAGATTTGGGGTTCCCTGGTAAATCGCCCAGCCTATTTCATCTCCGTCATCATCTGTAGTAATAGTTACAATTATTTCTTCGGTGTCAGCATTTGGTATGTTTTCAATAACAATCGGTAAGCTGGTTACGTTATTTGAAGTGTTTTCGTCTTCATTTTCGTTAATAGTTGTAAGTGTTGCAGTTAGAGTGTATGAGCCAATAGCAGGTTGGAAAGAGTTTTCATCTGTAATTGTAGCCATTTCTCCAACAGCGATATTACCTGTCCATTCTATGGTTTGGATAGCAGTGCCGTTAAGTGCTACATTGATAGTTGCAGATGTAATAGTTTCTGTACCGCCATTGTATACTAAGAACGAAGGAGTCATGGTTCCGTCACAATCTAAGTTCGGACTTAGTAGGTTAAGTGAACCGTCAATATCATAGCTTATGCCCGGTTGACATCCGTCAGAAGTTATAAGTGATGCTCTTCTTGGAGAGTTTGCTAATACAGCCTGCATCCTGTCTTTTTGGTTTTGAGTGAAAACGTTTTGACATGAGTCATTTGTGTAGTCCATATAATTTTCAATCATATCAAGTCCCGGAGAACTTGGGCATGAATCCTGATCTTCGGGGCATCCGCTGTTAGCATATGCAGTTACAGGTGTATCTTCACAATAGTCATCTACGCTACAGTTTCCGTCTCCCCAAATATGTCTAAGACCAAAGTAGTGACCTGTTTCGTGAGTTGCAGTTCTACCTTTATCTCTTCCGCCAAACTGATCGTAAGTGCCTTCAGGATATATATCAGATGAACCACAGTATAAGTGTCCTAATACAACACCGTCAGTTTCTGCAAGAACCTCTCCTTCTATACCGTCTAATCCTGATTGTGTTGGGAATTGTGCATAACCTGCAAGTTCACCTATAGGTATACCCATATAACTTATATAGACATTGCTTACTACCCAAATATTAAGATATTTTGTTGGATCCCACTGAGTTTGTGGTTTAATGTTTTCTTCAACGGCATTCATTTCCCAGCCAAACACATCGTCTGTAGGGATGTAGTGTCTTGTAATACCCGATGTTGCAAAGCCGTTAGGGTCACGCTGTGCCAGGCAAAATTCAATTTCCATGTCGGCTCCTACAGGGTTTTCATTATAACCCGGAGTATCTGCCATTCTTCTGTAATCCTGATTTAAAACAGTGATTTGAGAAAGTATCTGCTCATCAGAAATGTTTTCTTCAGATCCTATTGCCGAACCATTGTGTATAACGTGGAACACCACAGGGATGGTTACAACCTGATTAGTTGTTTGTCCGTTTTTTAAAAAGTCTGAAGCTTTATTTTCCTGAATTTTTGGTGCAATCCATGCTTCAAATTCCGGAGTGCTGAACCTGTTAGCCGATTTTTGCTGTAAATAACTTTCGTATTCAGTTGTAGCGCATTTTACTACCGGTAATTTCGGTCCGAATTTTTTTACCGGATTGTTTTGACCAAAAGTAGTAATAGAGAATAAACCTGCTGCCAGTAACAGCGCGGTTTTTAGGTGTGTAATTTTTCTTATCATTGTAAGGGAATAAAATTTTTGCCGAAAATACATTAATATTTTATATGCGAGCCTTTTAAAAGGGGTTTTAACAAAAAATCCCGGATTAAAGTCCGGGATTTGAAAGTGTATTTTTATTTGTTTAAATAGATGCCATATCGTGGTGCATAATGTTTTCCTCAATGGCATTCCATAGCTCAATACGTTTGTCAAGAGCCTGTTTTGAAGCCTCTTCAACCTCTTTCCATTTTTGCTCGTTTTCGCCACATAGCTCGCTAATCATTTGCATTGCCATTGGACCATGCTCATCGGCATCCAGTTCTATGTGTCTTTCAAAATAATAAATAAGTTTTTCCAAGTTCGTTTCAGGGAAATTCTTCTGGAAGTTTCTGAGTATTTCTGTAAACATTGCCGGGATAAGATCTTCACGTCCAAAGGTAAATGCAGCGGCAATTTCATGTGGTTTACCCTGTTCAATAATTCTGAAAGTGAAGTCAATAAATTCTTTAATCTTTTCGTGCAGGTGACTTTGTTTTATGGAAACAAAAATGTTTTGGGTGTTCACTACGTCCTGTAAAAATGCTTTTACTTCGCTGGTGTTAGCGCCACATTCTTCCATTGCATCCACATACATTTCGTAGTGGCTTTGTCTTTTACCTTCTAAAGTGATATCGGTTTCTTCTGCCAGTACAATTTCATTGATAAGATATCTTATCTCTGCATTTCCTACCGGTAACCACGGAGTAGTGGTACAGGTAAGCTTTGATTGTAATGCTTTTAGCAGCGACATAAAATCCCAAACGGCATAAACGTGTCCTTCAAGAAAACACTTTAAATCGTCTATTGTTTTTACTTTGCTGTATAAAGAATGTTTTAACAGAAGGTCTTTTTGGGGTTGGATACTTTTGTTAACGGTATCTGTATTCATAGCATAGTTTTTTACAAAATTAAAAAAGCTTCTTTAGACAAAGAAGCTTTTAACAATTGATTTTTTAAATAAACGTATAATTTTTGCTTATATTTTATTTAAATGCTGCGTGACCGGTTATGTCAAGTCCTGTTATAAGCAGGTGAATATCGTGAGTACCTTCATAAGTAATAACACTTTCAAGGTTCATCATATGGCGCATTATAGAATATTCTCCTGTAATACCCATACCACCTAAAATTTGGCGGGCTTCGCGGGCAATGTGAAGAGCCATATCCACATTGTTTCTTTTTGCCATAGATATTTGTGCCGATGTAGCTTTACCTTCATTCCTTAAAACACCAAGTCTCCATGTTAAAAGTTGGGCTTTAGTGATTTCGGTAATCATTTCGGCAAGTTTTTTCTGTTGCAGCTGGGTAGCGGCAATAGGTTTGTCAAACTGTACACGCTCTTTTGCATAGCGAAGTGCAGTATCGTAACAATCCATGGCTGCACCTATGGCGCCCCATGCGATTCCGTAACGGGCAGAGTCAAGGCATCCAAGCGGACCACCTAACCCTGATTTATTTGGTAAAAGGTTTTCTTTAGGGACTTTTACATTGTCAAAAATAAGTTCACCGGTAGCCGATGCTCTTAGGGACCATTTGTTGTGAGTTTCGGGAGTAGAGAAGCCTTCCATGCCACGCTCTACAATAAGCCCGTGAATTCTTCCTTCTTCGTTTTTAGCCCATACCACAGCGATATCGGCAAACGGTGCGTTAGAGATCCACATTTTGGCACCGTTAAGCAGGTAATGGTCACCCATATCCTTGAAGTTGGTAATCATACCGGCAGGGTTAGAACCGTAGTCTGGCTCTGTTAAACCGAAACACCCCATAAACTCACCTGAAGCAAGTTTAGGAAGGTATTTTTTACGTTGCTCTTCGTTACCGTATTTCCAAATAGGGTACATAACAAGAGATGACTGTACTGATGCTGTTGAACGTACACCACTGTCACCTCTTTCTATTTCCTGCATTATAAGTCCGTAAGAGATTTGGTCTAAACCGGCACCTCCGTACTCTTCAGGAATGTAAGGCCCAAATGCACCAATATCGGCAAGGCCGCTAATAATTTGTTTTGGGAATTCTGCTTTTTGAGCATAATCCTCAATTATTGGAGATACTTCGCGTTTTACCCACTCGCGGGCAGCATCGCGAACCATTTTATGTTCGTCTGACAATAGTTCGTCAAGAAGATAGTAATCAGGAGCTTGAAATAAATCAGGTTTCATTTATAACGTTTTAGTTGATGGCAAAAGTAAAGAAGAATTGTAACAAATCCATAAAAAAATGTTGTATTTTTTATAGTAAGGTAAAAATGAAAGCGCTCCTGCTGTAGTAACAAGTGTGAAATTTAAAACCCGATAAGTTATGAAAGAGGAGGAGGGCTTACAGTTTTAAATAAAAATCTTTAGTAAGCTCGGTGTATTCCGGGGTGTATTGATGGCGTGCCGTTTCAATAACTAACTCGTAAAAAATTGTTTCAGCTTGTTGTCTGGTAAAAGCCATAAGGCTTCTTTTTATTTCGGTATCGGGAGTACCTTTAACTCTTGTAATTTTGGCTGGGTACAGGTCAAATTCAGCAGCAATGGCTATGAATTTTTCCTCTTCCTTAAAAGGAATGATAACCGAAAAGATACCGTTTTCAGATAATAATATCGCAGCGGCTTCAATAAGGTGTTCAAAAGGTAGTGATTCGGTAAAGCGGGCTTTATCCCTTTGTTCATTGCCTGATGAGTAGTTTTCGGAATAGAAAGGAGGGTTAGAAACGATAATGTCATACTCCTCATCGTGCAGTTCCTCAACAAACTCGTCCAGTCCTGCATGGTAGCAAAACAGGCGGTCGCCCCATTTGCTTTCTTCAAAATTCTCTACAGCCTGTTCGTAAGCCTCATCGTCAATTTCTATAGCGTCAATCTGTTCGGCAGTACTTCGTTGTGCCATCATTAAAGCTATTAGTCCGGTTCCGGCTCCAATATCAAGAATGCTAAACGGATGGTTGTCCACCGGTGCCCATGCTCCAAGCAATACGCCATCGGTACCTACTTTCATTGCACATCGGTCCTGCTGGATAGTAAATTGCTTAAACTGGAACATTTCTTAAAATTGAGATGTTAGAATTTAGATTTGTAAGATTAAAGATTGAGGTAGAGTATAGCCTGAAACAAATTAGATGTCAAGGTAAAGGTCTACCAGTCCTTCGGGAGTGTCAAGTATAATTTTTTTGTTTTCACGATCTACCTTTACAATGAAATCATCTATCATAGGGACAAGTATTTCTATATCGCCTTTAAGGATTTCAAAAAGAGGTTGGGCCGAAGTGTCGTTTACACCGGTTATTTTACCAATGTTGCCCAGTCGCAGGTCTTCGGCATCAAAGCCTATTATTTCGTGGAAGTAAAATTTATCGCCTTCCAGTTTAGGTAGCATGGAAAGGGGTAGGTATACTTCGCAGCCTAAAATCTTTTCGGCTTCTTCCTCGCTGTCTATGTCTTCAAAGCGGGTTCTTAAAAAGTCGCCCTTATGAATTGAAGATGATTCAATAAAAAATGGAACCAAGTGTTTGTTGAATTCAACAAACACTGATTCCATGTTTTCATACAAACCCGGCTCGTCGGTATCAAGATAGATAAGGACTTCGCCTTTATAGCTGAATTTTTTGGCGATCTTGCCTAAATAGAAACAATCTTCTTTACGCATAAATCGCAGTCAAATTAAGCTTGGGTTTCTTCTGTGTTTTCTTCTGAAGTTGTGTTTTCTTCAGCTTCAGCTGTAGTCTCTTCAGCAGCATCCTCAGCAACAGCAGCAGCTTCAGCTTCTTTCTTCGCAGCAATACGATCTTCGTTAACTTTTTTCTCTGCTTCAAGAGCTTTAGCTTTCGCGTCAGCTTTAGCAGTAGAAAGTCCGTCTTTCTTAGCGTTTACTTTCGAATCTTTTTGTTCTAACCAAGCAGCAAACTTAGCATCAGCCTGCTCCTGAGTAAGAGCACCTTTACGAACACCTCCGTCCAGGTGGTGTTTAAGTAAAGCACCTTTGTAAGAAAGGATAGCTCTTGCAGTGTCAGTTGGCTGAGCACCGTTGTGTAACCACTGTACAGCTGTTTCAACATTGATGTCGATAGTTGCAGGGTTAGTGTTAGGATTGTAAGTTCCTATTTTTTCAAGGAATTTACCATCTCTTTTTGAGCGGGAATCTGCCGCTACTACCCAGTAAAAAGGTTTTCCTTTTTTACCGTGTCTTTGTAATCTGATTTTTACAGGCATAATCTTTAGATTAAGTTTGAGGTACCCGACCTCTGTTAATTAAGGGTGCAAATATATAAAACTTTAGCTTACAAACTTTTTTTGCGTTAATTTTTATGAATTTTAGCGTTCAAAAAGTTCAAAATACATACTTTTATTGTGATTTATTATAATTTAATTAGGATATATGTCATAAAAAACTATTTTTGTCGTTGTAAAATTTGATACACCATTTCTTTAAGATATATTAATAATGAAAAAGATTTTATCACTACTAGTGCTGATGGTTACTTTTGCCTCATGTGAAGAAGACATCCAATTCAATAATCCGGCCGTGCAGGCAATGAGAGACGATGAGTTGTGGAGGGCAGTAGAGTACACCGCGACAAGAGAAACAGATAATTCACTTACCATACAGGCAACAAATGGTTTTGAAACCCTTATATTAAGGACTGCTTCTGTAGATCCGGGGGTTTACGAACTGGGTCTTAATGAGCAAAATAAGGCGTCTTATTCGGTTTCTGTTGACGGGATAGAGATGAACTATCAGACAGGTACTGACTTAGGTGATGGAAAAATTGAAATACTAGCTGAGGATACCGACTTAACCCAAGGCTTTATAACGGGTACCTTCCGTTTTAATGCAGTTGAGGATGACGGAACGGTAGTTAACTTCAGGAGCGGTGTTTTTTACAGAGTGCCAATACAGCCGGTAGGCCAATAATAAAGAAAACAAAAGCCATCCTAAACGGATGGCTTTTTTATTTGCAAATTATATGTGTTAAGAATTTATTAAGCGTGTAAAGACTTCATTTTGAGCCGTCCGTAAGGATGGTTTTTTTGTTTTTATTGTTGACTGAAAAACTGTATTTTTGAAAAGTTACCCCGAGGGGATTGCTTTTCTTTTAACTTCCAAATAATTAACCGGTTATGTACTTGATTTTTGATACCGAAACCACCGGATTACCTAAACGATGGGACGCTCCCGTTAGCGATACCGATAACTGGCCGCGCTGTATACAAATAGCATGGCAGCTGCATGATGAGATGGGGCAGCTTATAGAGCATCAGGATTATTTAATTAAACCTGATGGCTTTAATATTCCCTATGACGCCGAACGTATTCATGGTATATCTACAGAACTTGCTATGGAGCAGGGTGTAGAGCTCGAGGGTGTATTGGAGAAGTTTAATGAAGCAATGGCGAAAGCCAAATTTATAGTAGGACAAAATGTTGGCTTTGACGTTAACATTATGGGAAGTGAGTACTACAGGTTTGGTGTAGATACTCCGTTACAGGATATGAAGATACTGGATACCTGTACCGAGGTTACTGCCGAACTGCTTAAAATACCCGGAGGTCGTGGAGGTAAATTTAAACTACCCACACTAACCGAGCTTCACGAATATTTATTTGGAGAACCTTTTGCCGAAGCTCACAATGCAACTGCCGACGTTGAGGCTAC
This sequence comes from Flavobacterium sp. C4GT6, assembly GCF_036347315.1. Classification (NCBI taxonomy): domain Bacteria; kingdom Pseudomonadati; phylum Bacteroidota; class Flavobacteriia; order Flavobacteriales; family Flavobacteriaceae; genus Flavobacterium; species Flavobacterium sp. C4GT6. The sequence goes on along the minus strand of NZ_JAZGZU010000004.1, from coordinate 235,662 downwards.
CACACGTTGTTTCCTTGAACTGGTTAAAAGGGAAATATTTACTTTAGAGGAGCTTGATGTACCGCCTACTTATTACCATGAGTTTAAGGAGGCTAATCCGCAAACCATACAGCTAATAGGGTTAAAACACATTAATCTTAAAGCAGCTTCCCAAGAGGTAAGAAAACGCCTTGATAAATTAAAAGGTGCTCAGGAAGTAAGCCATGTTACCGAAGAACTTAAGCAGGACTTAAAAGAGGTGGAGTTTGTGCACCTGCATAACCACACTCAGTTCTCGGTACTGCAGTCTACCATAGCGGTGCCTAACCTGGTTAAGGCGGCGGCAAAACATAAAATGCCGGCGGTAGCCATGACCGATCATGCTAACATGATGGGGGCATTCCACTTTGTGAGTAACGTACTTAATCATAATAAAGCAGCCGAAGCAAAAAACAAGGAGCTTATAGAGAATGGTGAAGAACCTACCGAGGTAACTATGAAACCTATTGTAGGTTGTGAGTTTTTTGTTTGTGAAGATCATAAAGACAAATCAAGAAAAGACAACGGTTACCAAATTGTAATGCTGGCTAAAAATAAAAATGGCTATCACAATTTGGCAAAAATGGCATCTATAGCCTATACCGCAGGTTTTTACTATGTGCCTAGGATTGATAAAAAAGTTATAGAGCAGTATAAGGAAGATATAATTGTACTTTCGGGTAACCTGTATGGTGAGATTCCTAATAAGGTTTTGAATATAGGTGAAAACCAGGCAGAGGAAGCTTTGCTGTGGTGGAAAAATCAGTTTGCTGATGACTTTTATATAGAGCTTATGCGTCACGGCCAGGAAGATGAGAATCGTGTAAACGACTCACTTATCAGGCTTGCCAAAAAACACGACGTAAAGCTTATTGCTACAAACAACACCTACTATGTAGATAAGGATGATGCCCATGCCCACGATATTTTACTATGTGTAAAGGATGGCGAGAAGCTGGCTACGCCAAAGGGACGTGGTAGAGGTTTCCGTTACGGGCTTCCTAATAACGAATACTACTTCAAATCAGGGGAGGAGATGAAAAAGCTCTTTGCCGATTTACCTGAGGCTATTGTTAATGTTCAGGATATAGTAGATAAGATAGAGATATACTCGCTTTACCGTGATGTACTTCTTCCTAAGTTTGATATTCCGGAAGAATTTCAGGTGGAAGAAGATAATGAAGACGGAGGTAAACGCGGTGAGAATAAATTTTTAAGGCACCTTACTTATGAAGGAGCTAAAAGAAGATATGAGGAAATTACCGATGATATAAGGGAAAGGCTTGACTTTGAGCTTAAAACCATCGAGAATACCGGTTATCCGGGGTACTTCCTTATTGTACAGGATTTTATTGCCGAGGCAAGAAATCTTGGGGTTTCCGTTGGGCCGGGCCGTGGTTCGGCAGCAGGATCGGCGGTAGCCTACTGTTTGGGTATTACCAATATCGACCCTATTGCTTACGATCTCCTTTTTGAGCGTTTCCTTAACCCTGACCGTGTATCGATGCCCGATATTGATATCGACTTTGATGATGAAGGTCGTGGTCGTGTAATGGATTATGTAATCAATAAATATGGAGCGAGCCAGGTAGCGCAGATTATTACCTATGGTACCATGGCGGCAAAATCGTCCATACGTGATACGGCGAGAGTACTTGATCTTCCGCTTTTTGAAGCCGATAAGATTGCTAAGCTTATCCCGAACATGAAACTGGCCAAGATATTTAATCTTGACCCAAATGCGCTTAAGGGTGCGTTACGTTCGGAAGAGTTTGAAAAGGTTCAGGAGCTTATAGGTATGGCAGATGCCGGAGACCTTGCGGGTGAAACCATTCAGCAGGCAAAAGTACTGGAGGGTTCACTTCGTAATACGGGTATCCACGCCTGTGGGGTTATTATTACACCCGATGATATTACCAACTTCGTTCCGGTATCACTGGCAAAGGATTCTGATTTGTATGTTACCCAGTTCGATAACTCGGTGGTGGAGAGTGCCGGACTCCTTAAAATGGATTTCCTGGGGTTAAAGACTCTTACCCTGATAAAAGATACGGTGAAGCTGGTAAAATACCGTTTTGATATAGACCTTGATCCTGATAATTTCCCGATAGACGATAAAAAGACGTATGAGCTTTTCCAGCGTGGTGAAACTGTAGGTGTGTTCCAGTACGAATCGCCCGGTATGCAAAAGTACATGAAGGACTTAAAGCCTACCGTGTTTGCCGATCTTATTGCCATGAACGCCCTGTACCGTCCGGGACCGTTGGAATATATTCCTAGTTTCGTAAGAAGGAAAAATGGGGAGGAAGAAATCAAATACGATCTTGAAGCCTGTGAGGAGTACCTAAAGGAAACCTATGGTATTACAGTATACCAGGAGCAGGTAATGCTACTGTCGCAAAAGCTGGCGGGCTTTACCAAAGGTGAGGCCGACGTACTGCGTAAGGCGATGGGTAAAAAGCAAAAGGACGTACTGGATAAAATGAAACCCAAGTTTGTGGAGCAGGCCGCTGCAAAAGGGCATGATGCTACAGTACTGGAGAAAATATGGAAAGACTGGGAGGCTTTTGCGAGTTACGCCTTCAACAAGTCGCACTCTACCTGTTATGCATGGGTAGCCTATCAAACGGCTTACCTAAAGGCACATTATCCGGCAGAGTATATGGCTGCAGTGCTTTCCAATAACATGAATGATATTAAGCAGGTATCTTTCTTTATGGAGGAATGTAAGCGAATGGGCTTGCAGGTACTTGGACCCGATGTGAACGAATCGTTCTATAAGTTTACGGTAAACGATCAGGGTGCGGTACGTTTTGGTATGGGGGCAATTAAAGGTGTGGGTGCCGGTGCTGTTGATACCATTGTTGAGAACCGTAAAGACGGAAGATACCGATCTATATTTGACTTGGCCAAACGTATTGATTTGCGTGCCGCCAATAAAAAAGCATTTGAAAACCTGGCGCTGGCAGGAGGGTTTGACTGTTTTACTGATACCCAAAGGGCGCAGTACTTCCACCATGAGGAGGGGGATAATATTACCTTCCTTGAGAAGGCAATACGTTATGGAGCCAAGTATCAGGAAAATGAGAATTCCTCTCAGGTGAGTCTTTTTGGTGAGTCGAGCGACGTGCAGATACCCGAACCGGTAATTCCGGCATGTGAGGAGTGGAGTACTATGGAAAAACTTGCCAAGGAGAAAGAGGTAGTAGGGATCTATATATCGGGTCACCCGCTGGATGATTATAAGTTTGAGATGAAATACTTTTGTAATGCCAGGCTTGATGCGTTAAAAAGCCTGGAACAGCATGTAAGTAAGAATCTTAGTTTCGGCGGTATCATTTCAAATGTGCAGCATCGTATAGCTAAAAATGGTAAAGGATGGGCATCATTTATGCTGGAAGGTTATGACGAGAGTTATGAGTTCCGTATTTATGGAGAGGAGTATTTAAAGTTCAGACATTTCCTTATCCCGAACAACTTTACCTATATGAAGATACTGGTGCGTGAAGGTTGGGTAAATGCCGAAGGGAAACGCGGTGAGCCGAGAATACAGTTTATAGCGATACAGTACCTTCAGGATGTGCTTACCACTTTTGCTAAAAAACTCATCATACAGTTTAATATTACCGAACTGCAGGAACAGCTAATTATTCATTTAAATGAGTTGTTTATGCATAACAAGGGGGATCATTCGGTACAGTTTGAGGTAATGGAGCTGGAACGTGTTAAACGCAAAGTTGAGGTGGCTGCCGTAGCCGATGAACAGCTGGACGGCGAAGCTGAGGCTGAACTTGATGGTGAAATGCCGGAAAGCGTAATGACTGATGTAGAGGATATACAGGTGGTTACAAAGGTGACTATGCCAAGCCGTAAGCTGAAGGTTAAAATTTCAAATGAGCTTTTGCACGAACTTGAAAAGTTACAACTTAATTTTAAGCTAAATTAAATTTTTGATAGGTTACGTCTATTTATTCATAATTAAAACTAATAAACGTTTCACTTTTCAATTAAATATTTATACCTATTTTTGTTCTTTATAAACTTAACTATTTATATATAATAATATGGCAAAGGAAATCACAGATGCTACATTTGACGAAGTAGTATTAAAATCAGATAAACCGGTTTTGGTAGATTTTTGGGCTGCATGGTGTGGTCCTTGTAGGATGGTAGGTCCTATCATCGAAGAGATTAGCTCAGAGTATGACGGAAAAGCTGTTGTAGGTAAAGTAGACGTAGATGCTAACCAGGAGTTTGCTGCTAAATATGGTGTTAGAAACATCCCAACTGTATTAGTATTCCAAAACGGAGAAGTTGTTGGAAGACAGGTAGGTGTTGCGCCAAAGCAAACATATACTGATGCTATTGACGCGTTACTATAATCAGTTTTTGTAACAATATACATGAATCCCGGGCCATGCCCGGGATTTTTGTTTTTAAAGGGTTAATGAGTTGTTTCCAGTTTCTCCCTTTTTTCTTCATAATGTTCGTTATCCCATTTTGCCAGCTGTATAATTATTGGGATAAGCGTACGTCCTTTATCTGTCAGGTTATATTCTACCCTTGGAGGTAGTTCCCTGTATTCGGTACGGTTTAAAATACCGTCTTCTTCCAGTTCCTTTAGGGTGGTGGTGAGTACTTTTTTTGATATACTGCCTATAATGGCATGTATTTGTCCAAAACGTGCTGTACGTTCCCTTAGTGCATAAATCACTATAGGCTTCCATTTAGAGCCCAGTATCGCCATAGAGCGGTGCATGGGGCAGTCGCTGTATTTAAAAATATTTCTTGCCATAATGGTTACTTGTTGGTTACCACTTTAAACTCTTTATAGTTACAAAAGTAAACTATTATCAGTTACTTTGTGTAACTATTTAGGTAATAGTGCTATTCGCATAGCTAAATAATTTAAGAACCTTAAAAAATTAAAAACAGGAAAATGAATTTAGACGCCCTTTTTAATCCGTTTCAATATAAAGGACTTACCCTTAAAAATCGTTTTGTAATGGCACCGATGACCCGTGCTTTTGCCACAGATGGTGTGCCTAACGAACAGATAGCCGACTACTACTCACGCCGTGCCGCTGCCGGTGTGGGGCTTATACTTACCGAGGGTACAGTTATAAACAGGCCTGCCTCAAAAAATATGAAAGATATTCCTAATTTCTATGGAGAAGAGGCTTTGGCAAACTGGGGCAAGGTAGCACAGGCTGTGCATAATAAGGGAGGATTAATCGCTCCGCAAATATGGCATGTAGGGAATACACAGGCAGGTACATGGTTGCCCGAAGCTCCGCTTGAAAGTCCTGATACCATGACGCTACAGGATATACAAGCTACGATTAATGCCTTTGCCGAAGCTGCAAAAAACGCAAAAGCTTTAGGTTTTGATGCATTAGAGATTCATGGTGCACACGGATATTTGATAGACCAGTTCTTTTGGGCTGAAACCAATCACAGGACCGATGAATATGGTGGGAAAACGTTAAAAGAGCGCAGTCGCTTTGCGCTTGATGTGGTTAAGGCTATTCGTGAGGCTGTAGGGCCTGATTTTGTAATTATCCTTCGTCTTTCACAATGGAAACAGCAGGATTATACCGTGCAACTGGCACACACCCCTGCCGAACTGGAAGAATGGCTGGTGCCACTTGTTGAAGCCGGAGTGGATATTTTTCATGGCTCACAAAGAAGATATTGGGAGGCGGAGTTTGATGGTAGTGACCTGAATTTTGCCGGATGGATTAAAAAAGTAACCGGTCAGCCTACTATTACAGTTGGTTCTGTAGGACTTTCAGATGATTTCATGGGTGTATGGACAGGTCAGGGTGCCGAAACTACTAAAATAGATGAGCTGTTACGTCGATTTGAGCGCGGTGATTTTGATTTGGTTGCTGTAGGCCGTTCTCTTTTGCAGGATCCGCAATGGGTACAAAAAGTAAAAACGGGAAGCTTTGAGGATATTAAGCCTTTTGAGGCTGCCAGCGTACAAAAACTATATTAATTGATTTTAGCTTATCAGGCTAAGTGAGTCCGGGGCAATACTGCTTCGGGCTTTTTTATTTTCAGTATTTTTTAAAAAAAAATTATTCATCAGGCAACCTGAAGAATAAAAATTCCGTCTTTCAGATATAAACCAATTAAACAGAGCTTGAAAATTATCCGGTTACATACTTCTGACGAAGCTGCTATTAAAAAGGTACTGCAGGGAGACAGCAGGGCCGAAAAGCAGCTTTATGACCGCTATGCAGCAAAAATGCTTGGTGTTTGCAGGATGTATATTAAAGATATGCATTATGCCGAAGATGTAATGATACAGGGTTTTACCCGTGCGCTGGATAATTTGGGCAGGTTTAGGTTTGAAGGAAGTTTTGAAGGCTGGTTAAGGCGTATAATGGTTAGGGAGTCTATAGACTTTTTGAGGCAACGCACCCAGCTTTATTTTGAAGATATAACACAAGTGGAAGCAGGGCCTGTTATAACCGATAATCAGGATATGGATGCCGAGCTGCTCCAGTTACTGATTGATAAACTTCCCGAAGGCTACCGTACCGTGCTTGTAATGTTTGCGGTAGAGGGTTACAGCCATAAAGAGATAGCAGAGGTGCTAAACATTAGTGAGAACACATCAAAATCACAATTGTTCAAGGCTAGGAAACAACTGCAGGAACAATTGGAAAAAGTAAGAAGAATTGAAAATGAAAGATAGGAACCTTGAACAACAATTAGCAGACAAGCTAGGCAACCGAAGTATTACACCTTCGGCGAAAGCCTGGGATCGTATTGCGAATAACAGGCAACAGGGTAAAACCCAAAAGAAAAAGAAAAAGATGTTTGCCTATTATGCGGCAGCTGCAGTGTTTTTCCTTTTGGCCTCAGGGTATGTGTTCCTTATGCAAAATAAAACCGATGTTATTATAACAGAACCACAGGTTGTGGATGGTGGAGAGGTTGCAACTCCGGTATTACCATCAGAAGAGGCTGTTGTTAGTAAATCTGTAGAAATAAAAGAAACAGAGGCAGTAGCTTATAAAAAGCCTGAGGTTTTGGTTAAAAAACATAGTGTTGAGGTTGTTGCTGAAAAACAGGAAATGGCTTCGGTAGGTAACAAAGAGGTTGTGATAAAGAAAAAACAACCCAAATTCAATTTGCATGTTGAGCCTATAGAGGCACTTGTTTCTATAGAAGAGGACGAGTTCTATGAGCAGGAAACCGATATGCTTTTAGAAGAAGCTATAAAAGACGTCGCAGCAAACAAATATTTATCTAATACTACAAACGATACCGCCCTGCTGAAAGAGGTAGAGGCAGAAATGGATGAATACTACCGTGAAAAGGCTATGAGTATATTTTCACTTAAACATAAAACCATACGCATAGCGGTTAAAGACAAACAATAACTTCAATTTTTTAAATTATGAAACGCACCTTATTGTGTATCGCCTTTTTGGCGACAGGGATTTTTTTGCCTAAAGTTAACGCCCAAACCAGGAATGATACTGTAAAAGAACTATCTGCAAAGGAGAAGAAAAAGGCCGAACTGGATGAACGTGAAAAAGAATATTATGCGAGGGTAAAGCAAAACATGCTTGATGATCTTAAGGAAGAAAAGCAAAATATTATTGAGAACGAAAAGTTTGAACTTAAAAAAATTGTTGCAGATATAGACAAGAAACTTGAGAAAGGAGAAATAGATCAGGAAAAAGCTACTGCCCTTAAAAAGGAGGCGGCAAAACGATCGGCATTGAATATAGATAACAGGACGGCTATTATAGAAAACCAGATAGCGCTTACCGAAAGGGATATGGCTATGTATAGTTACAAACCCAATACAGGGGCTTATATAGCTTTAGGATTTGGTAATGTAGTTGATGAGAAAGGGAGTTTTTTATTAGGTATAGATTATAAAGGACTGGATAAAAAAACTAAGTATGATAAACGTACCTATAGGGATGTAGTGCTTAAATCGGGATTTGTGAATGCTGTGGGTGATGGGCAAACCATAGGAGACAGTTATAAATTTTGGAGAAGTAGCGGGTTTGAGTTAGGCCTGGCTTTTAAAACAAGACTTTTAAAGGATTCAAATTATTTCAGGCTGTCTTATGGTTTGTCGTATCAAATCAGTATGTACTCTCCGGGGAAGGATAAGTATTTTGTGAATGATAACGGTAAAACAATAGTGCAGCAGTTTCCGTATGAACTTAAAAATAGTTTCCTGCGAACAGAAAATCTTGTAGTACCGGTACATCTTGAGTTTGGTCCTTCAAAGAAAAAAGAATACAAAGATTATTTCAGGTATGATACCACTACCAGTTTTAAAGTAGGTTTAGGTGGTTATGTGGGAGTAAATACAGGGGCTGTACAACGACTGCAATATGAGATAGACGGTAAAAAGGTAGTGGATAAAAACAGGGCAGACTATAACGTGAACAAATTTGTGTACGGACTGGACGGATATGTAGGTTTTGGGGCGGTTAGTCTTTTTGCGCGATATGAGCTAAATCCTATTTTTGAGAATTCTACTTATAAGGAACATGCCGTATCGTTTGGAGTGAGGTTCGATTTGTAAAGGCTCCGCTTTTTTCGTTACATTTGGGATATGAAGCTAGAATCGCAATTAGAGAAAATATCATCATTTGGGCATCTGGAGCTTTTAGCTAATCAGATTGTGGAAGGATTTATTTCCGGTATGCATAAGAGTCCGTTTCACGGGTTCTCGTCAGAGTTTGCCGAACATAAAGTATATAACCCCGGGGAAAGTACCCGACATATAGACTGGAAGCTGTTTGCAAAAACCGACAGGCTTTATACTAAGCGCTATGAGGAGGAAACTAATTTAAGGTGTCATATCATACTGGACAACTCTTCTTCTATGCATTACCCGGCTTTAAAGGACGTACAGCCGTTTTATGAAAATAAGATAGGTTTTTCGGTATTGGCTTCGGCAGTACTTATGGATTTACTGAAAAGGCAGCGTGATGCGGTAGGATTAAGTGTGTATTCTGATTCATACGAGTTTTATGCGCCCGAGAAAGGTAGTGGAAGGCATCACAGGATGCTTTTAAATAAACTTGAGGATGTGTTGCAAAAACCGGGAGAAGCCAAAAACACCGATACAATTACCTATTTGCACCAAATAGCACAGAAGATGCACAGGAGGTCTATGATTATATTGTTTACCGATATGTTCCAGGCCGAGGATAACGAAGCATTGTTTAATGCGCTAAGGCATTTAAAGCACAACAAGCATAAGGTGGTGCTTTTCCATGTAACGGATAAGAAAACAGAGTTCAGTTTTGATTTTGACAATGCTCCACGCAAATTTGTAGACCTTGAAACAGGTGAACAGGTAAATTTATTTGCCGAAAATATAAAAGAAGAGTATGAAAAAAGGGTGGCCGACTATTTTAGGAAGATAGAGGAGACCTGCATGCAGTACCGAATTAAGTATGTTCCGGTTTCGGTGGACGAAAAATTTGAAAAAATTTTACTTACATACTTGGTTGAAAAACAAAAGTTTGGCTAAAAATGGAAATATTTTTTTAAAAATTTCTTTCAAAAGGCTTGCAAATGTCAAAAAGCGCCGTATATTTGCACCCGTAATAATGAAACAAACAACGGCACTCACAGAGCGCCAGTTTTGTTAAAAACGCTGGTTTGGTAGTTCAGTTGGTTAGAATACATGCCTGTCACGCATGGGGTCGCGGGTTCGAGTCCCGTCCAGACCGCCAGTAAAGGAGAAGTAGCCTCGCAATTGCGGGGCTTTTTTCGCCTCAAAGCATTTAAGATTAGTTGTGTTGTTTGCCCTAACGGGCTGGTTTAGTAGTTAAACCGAATGAAAGGCTTTCCATTAAATTGGAGGGCTTTTTTGATTTTAATACATTTGGTTTTAAAAATAGGTTATATGGAAATTAAAACACACCAAACAGATAATCTTACCATAGCAGAAATAATTTCTCAGAACATTATCATCACTACAGTTGAAGATGGAACAGACCTGGTAGGGAATCTTTACTATCAGGGATTTGATAAGGCTATACTTTACGAGAGGAATATCACACCGGCATTTTTTGATTTAAAAACCCGTATGGCAGGGGAGATCCTTCAAAAATTTTCCAATTATAAAATCTGGCTGGCTATTGTGGGTGATTTTAGTAAGTATGAAAGTAAAAGCTTAAATGATTTTATTTTTGAAAGTAATAAGGGAAGCGCGGTTAATTTTGTTGCTACTATAGAAGAAGGATTAGGTTAATGATATGAAAATACCCATTTATAGGTATTGTTTTGTTAAAACCTAATTGTTAATTTTATAATGTAAAAGCTTATTAAATAGCTTTTTAGTTTTTTAATAAATCGTATTTACATAGAAACACATTTTATTAATAACTAAATCTATACATTATGAAAACAAAAAGATCGTTTTTTGCCGCTGCAACACTAATGGCAGCAGCTTTTTTATGCTTTGCATTTACAACAAATGAAAAAGTCAACATGGTTGATGAAGGTCCGTCGGGTACAGCTTATGCTGTAACATGGCAAAACAGTTCAGGCTACTGGTTTGCAGTAGGCCCTGTACAGGCACTTTGGGCAGGAGAGCAAACCGAAGAGAAAGCTCTTGATTATGTAGTTGGCTCTAAGGCTAAGAAGGCAAAAAAAATGAAGTATAAAGATAGCTGTGGTAAGTTTAAGGTGTATAACCTTGGGGTTGACTACGAATCGTATGATACCGATGCTTTAAAATATGCAAGAAAAAAAGGATACGATTGTAACTGGCCTTAGTTCATGTAATCCTTAAATTAAAAAGCCTTTCAGAAACTGAAAGGCTTTTTTTAATGAATGAGAAAAGGTAGTTGTCTTTTTTCATCATTAACATTACAATAGCTAAAAAAATCAGCTATCCTAAAACAAGTGGCAATACTTAAGTTTTTAAAGCTCTAATAGAATTTTAGAAAATTCGTCTTTGCTTTTTCCTAGTTTTGTTTCTACTCTTCTAAACATAATATCTTTTTTTCCTTCCTCAAAATGCAAATCGGCATCAGTAAGGCTTGGAAACTTTAGTTTAAGCTTTGCCTTTTCTTCTTTCCATTTGGTTTTTACTGCTTGAGAATTTTCGTTTTTATTTTCCATTATGGTAAAAATTAATGAAGCTTAATTGCTTCATAACAAAGGTGGCTTTTTTTTAATTCTGAATGTTACAGTACTTTTAGTTTGTTTTATATCATTCTCATGTTTTTGCAATTCGTATATTTTTACCAGTTCTGTTAGTTGAGATTTTAAAAAACTTAAATAGCTTTTATAGTCAGCAATACTATTGTCTTTTTTCTCATAAGAAAGGAAAAGAGGTGTTTCAGTCAGTTTATCATAAAGCTCAGGGAAAGTATTTTTTATGATTGATGTATAGTTGTTAATCTCATTTGTTATTTCGTTTATTGTTTTCATAATTAGGTAGCTTTTGAGGTTATAAAAAAAGCATCATGAATTTCATGATGCTTAAGTAGTGTTAGGTTAGCTTTAGCTTTTACATTATTTAATTAATGATCTCAATTTATATTTGTTTATATTATAGTGATTGCTTTTATAATGAGTAAAGTTAGATTACAAATTGTTTATTTGCTTATATCATTATGTATTTAGCTTACATAATTCACAGGTATTGTAATTCTTTTCTTTTTTTCTCTTTTATAGTTTTGAAAAAAGTAGGCGTTAACCCTGTGATTTTTTTGAATTGTGCCGAGAGGTGAGCAACACTGCTGTAGTTTAACAGATATGAAATTTGTGTAAGGCTAAGCTCATCATATATTAGCAGTTCCTTTACTCTCTCTATTTTATGGTTTATAATGTAATGCTCAATAGTGGTACCGGTTGCTTCCGAAAATATATTAGCCAGGTAAGTATAATCATAATTAAGCTTGCTGCTTATGTACTCTGACTTTTTTGTTTTAATAAGATTACTGTCTTTATAAACGAGTTCAATAATTATATTTTTAATTTTCTCTATTAAAATGGCTTTTTTATCGTCCATAAGTTCCAAGCCGACTTTTATAAGAGATACTTTCAAAGCTTTGCTTTGTTCTTTGGTAATAGGTTCTTTTATTTCAATTTCCCCAAGCTCTACACTACCATACTTAATTTCCAACCTGTCGAGTTCGGCTTTTACAATTATCTTACAGCGCAGGCTTACCATATATTTAATGAAAATTTTTAGTGACATAATGGTTTTGTTAAAAACAATTGGTAATCCCGGCGTGTGATTTGTGAGGCTCTTAGTTTAATTGCCCAGCAAAGAGATATTTATTTTTTTAAGCATAGCTTTAAAGTCAGATGTGACAATGGTTTTAAAAGTATTGCTTTTAATGTTTTTTATATAAGCGTCGCAATTGTAGTTCCATAAGTACATCTCATTTTCAAGAGTGTTTTTGTCGCTTAATGACATCGGAAGCTTTAATATTTCCCTATATATTTTATTTCGCATTTCGGTTAATGCGGCAGGCTCTGTCATCTTGAAAAAATCTGCAATCATTTTTTCTATTTGTTCTTTCTTTTCAGATTTTTTCATAGTGCTAATTATTTGATAAACAATTTACAACATAAAAGTATTGTAATTACAAAACCCTAACTTTTATTTAAGTATGCCTGCTTTCCAAATTTTTTTAATACATGATAATGTGATTTTAATGCATCAAAAAAAGTTGGGTTCTCTATATAAGGCAGGTTAAATTCCTGAGCGGTTTCTCTAATTATACCACCTATTTTTTTATAATGTATATGGCAAACTCTTGGGAATAAATGATGCTCTATTTGTTGGTTTAATCCACCTAAAAAAAACGCCGCTATGTTATTCCCTGTAGCAAAATTTGCAGTAGTTCTCATTTGGTGTTCAGCCCAATTATCTTCTATATTGCCTGCCTTATTGGGTTCAGGGAAACTCGTGCCCTCCACTACATGAGCTAACTGAAAAATCATTCCCATTGTTAGGCCTTTAGTAAGGTGTAGTGCTGTAAACCCTATAATAAACTGCCACCAGGTTATATTAAGCACAAGTAACGGAAGTATTATAAATAAAAAGTAATATAATGCTTTAAAGAAAAATAGATTGAAATATTCAATTTTAGGATGTGTTACTTTGAGTTGACCGATTTTTGACTGGAAAAATTTTTTATAATCTTTTCTGAAGATCCATGACAGCGAAGCTAAGCTATATAGTGGGAAAGCATATAAATGTTGGTAGCGCTGTATTTTGTTTACGGGCTCTTCATCAGTAATCCTGATTAATCCTGGGGCGACAACAAGGTCTTCATCATGACCGGGTATATTTGTAAACGTATGATGAACCGTGTTATGCATAATGCTCCATAGGTAAGGGTTAGCACCTACTAAGTTGAACAAAAAACTGAAGCCCTTATTTACTTTTTTATTAGAAGATAATGAGTCATGTATGGCATCGTGGCAAATATTAAAGCCTATAAATGCACTAAACATGCCAAGTAATACAGTTAATAAAAGTAATATCCAGCTGTTAAAAGAACTGGTTATTATTAAATTATAGAGGAGTAAAAAGATTCCAAGAAAAAAAATGACTTTAAACCACATATTGCTGTTCGCATTTGGAGAGATATCATGCTCTTTAAAATAGTTGTCTACTTTTAATCTAACGGTAGGAAAAAATGCAGATTTTGTCTGGGTTTTAAATTTTAATCGGGTCATACTATGAATAGCTGCAACTTTTATTCACTATTCAAATCGTAAAATTATGCAAGTGCGAAAGGGCGACTATATTATCAGGATACTGTAATTTTTTCGGAAGCCCCGCCTGTTGAAGTTATATGTTTCAATATAACGATAAAAAGTGGTTTTTATTTGTTAGTTATTGAGTTTTAACTGTATTTAATGTGATATTTAACTTTTTAAACAAGGTTTTGTAGTTAAACAGTAATTAAAAAGCCTTTAAGTTTCTGAAAGCCTTTTTTTATTATATTAGCACAATCAAAATTTACTGCAAAACACCTTACCATGTTTAAAAAAATCGTTTACGGCTTTCTTGTAATTCTTCTGGCACTTTCTGTTTATCTGTATATATCGGTTAGGCAACCTTATGGTATTTTAGCTTTAGGACTTGTTGTAGGAGGTTTACTTTCAATGGTTTTACTTAAAATAAAATGGTTAAGAGTTAGCTTAGTTGTGATTTTTTCTTCAGCAGGTCTGTTTGTGCTTTCAGCAGGTTATTATTTTATGCTTGAAACCAATTTTAAAAGGGAAAAGTTTAATGTTGAAACGGCTGTACACTTTGAAAAAAATGGTTTTGAAGATGCCCTTGCTAAATCTAAAAAGGAAAATAAATACATATTTGTTGATTTTTACACAGGATGGTGTACACCATGCCTGCATATGGTTCAGCATGTTTTTACCGATGACCAGGTGGGGGATGCCATGAATGAGACCTTTGTCAATCTAAAATATGATGCAGAGAAAGGAGATGGTGTTGAGTTGGCTAAACGTTATAATGTTCGTGGTTATCCTACATGTTTAGTGCTTGACAGTGAGGGGGATATTGTTGAAAAAGTAGGCGGAAACCTGGTGCCCCGCAAGGATGATTTAATAGCTGTTGCAAAAAAATATAAACGTCATTGATTGTTATATTACTGCGTAGTACTGTTTCTTTCCTGAAAATTTCCTTATTTTTGGCTGATACGCCAAAACGTTTATCCCTACAATGAAGAAAGCAGTTGTTGCATTATCACTTTTACTATTGGGTTCCTGCCAGTATTTTGATAAAAAGGTGCCCAGTGAGGAAGAATTGCTGCAAAAACGCCGTGCCGAAATCAATATGGATGAGGTTAGTTCTTATCCGTCAATTGGTGAGTGTGACAGTGTAATGGACAAGGAGCAGAAAAAAGAATGTTTTTTCTCTTCCATGACCCGTTTGGTACAGGAAAGACTGGATGCCGATACCCTTTTGCTCCTATATCCTGAAATTGATACCATACAGCTTAAAGTAACTATATTCCCCGATGCTACCCTGGCTTTTGAAACCGAGTTTCCTAAAGATAGTGTGGGCTATGACCGAACTAAAATTGACAGCCTTTTGCGTAGCAGGCTTAGCGATTTTCCTGCTGTAGAACCGGCATCAAAAGAAGGGATTCCTGTAAAGAGTCAGTTTATTTTACCGGTTATTATTAACGTGGAGTAGTATTGGTTTTGAATCTGAATACAAAATAACTTCCTATACTTACAGGAATCACTATGTTAAGCAGCCATTGTAATGTGGCAGCAAATACCACAACCCACTCATTAATTCCCATTTTACCGAAAAACAATACGGCAACACTACCGCGAACGGCAAAATCAAACAGCTGGAATGTGGGTAGTGACGATCCTAAAAAATATACGGCAGTAATAGCAGCAATCATTTCCGGGTAGGGCTCGTGTATGCCAAACAGCAGGAATAAAAAATAATGCTGATGTATAAGGCAAAAATACCTCCCGAAGGCAAGCAGTATGTTTTTTCGGTGTATTTGTTTTGGTAATGCATTTACCTTATTTATTATTTTTTGAACCGAATATCCTTTTATGGTAAAGTTACGGGCTGTAAACAGTAATACGATTACAATAAAAACTATTGCTAATAAAATTAGCAAATAGCCTGCGGGTAAAATGCTGTAATAGGCATTAAACACGGCGAGCCCTATTAGCCCGGCAAATACTGCTATTATCAGTTGGATACCGTTGCAAACAAGGTTAAGGAAAACAATATTCTTTGCCTCTGTTTTTTCGAAGTACAATGCTTTGGCAGCATATTCGCCTATTCCGTTTGGGGTAAACAGGGCTGCAGTCATAGCAGCCAGTACCTGTGCTGCCGACTCCCTTAATTTTATTTCCCTGAATGAAGAAACCAAGTTTTGCCATTTTATAATTTCCAAAAAACGGTTTAGGAATGTTAGCGCTATAATAACAGCAGCTATAACGAAAGAAGTGCTTCCGTTAAAAAGGTTTTTCAACTTTATCCAGTCGGGGCTGTTGTCTCCTGCAAGCCTGCTGTAAATAAAATAAAATGCGCCGCTAACTATTAAAAGTTTAACAACCACAGTTAGGAAATGCTTAGCTTTGCGGGACAGTGTAATCATAACTGCAAAATAAACAAATTAAATTGGCAAACGAGCGCATCATATTAGGTATTGACCCCGGTACTACCATAATGGGATTTGGTCTTATTAAGGTGGTGAATAAGAAAATGGAATTTATTCAGCTAAACGAACTTCAGTTGAGTAAATATGATGACCACTATGTAAAGCTTCGCCATATATTTGAAAGAACTATCGAGCTGATTGATACCCATCATCCTGATGAGATTGCTATCGAGGCTCCCTTTTTTGGTAAAAATGTACAGTCTATGCTCAAACTGGGCAGGGCACAGGGGGTAGCTATGGCAGCCGGACTTTCCAGACAAATACCCATAACCGAATATGAGCCTAAAAAAATTAAAATGGCGATAACCGGTAACGGTAATGCCAGTAAGGAACAGGTGGCAAAAATGCTGCAACAGTTACTGGGACTTAAGGAAATACCTAAAAACCTTGACAGTACCGACGGACTTGCAGCTGCTGTATGTCATTTTTTTAACTCAGGTAAAACCGTTGTTGGTAAAAGTTATTCGGGATGGGATGCTTTTGTTAAGCAAAATACCAACAGGATAAAATAACAGCGATGGCAGGTATTTATATTCATATTCCTTTTTGCAGGCAGGCATGTCACTACTGTGATTTCCACTTTTCCACTTCCATGAAGAAAAAGCAGGAAATGGTAACGGCACTTGCTAAGGAAATTAGCATAAGGAAAAATGAATTTACAGGTCAAACGGTCGAAACTATTTATTTTGGGGGCGGTACACCATCGGTATTAACCAATCAGGAAATAGAGTTTCTTATCAATACGGTTCTTAAAAACTATACGGTATCAAATAATCCTGAAATTACCCTTGAGGCCAATCCGGACGACCTCTCAATTAGCCGCATAACCGAATTAGCAAATTCCCGAATAAACAGATTAAGCATTGGAATACAGTCGTTTTTTGAAGACGATCTTAAAATGATGAACCGTGCACATAATGCACAACAGGCTAATGAATGCCTTACCGAAGCGGTTAAGTATTTTGATAACATTTCTATCGATCTTATTTATGGTGTTCCGGGAATGACAAATGAGCGTTGGCTGCAAAATGTAGATAAGGCACTGTCTTTTGGAGTACCCCATATATCAAGTTATGCCCTTACAGTAGAGCCCAAAACGGCACTACATAATTTTGTACAAAAAGGGATCATTGCCCAACCGAGTGATGAGGTTGCCCATGAACATTTTATGTTGCTTACCGAAAAACTTCAGGAAAATGGCTTTGTACATTATGAACTTTCTAATTTTGGAAAGGAAGGCTATTTTTCCCGAAATAATACGGCCTACTGGCTTGGTAAAAAATATTTAGGCATAGGACCTTCTGCACATAGTTATGACGGAATTTCACGCAGCTGGAACATTGCTAATAACGCCTTGTATCTAAAAGCTCTTGAAAATAATGAGTTGCCTGCCGAAAAGGAAAAGCTAACCATAGCCGACAGGTATAACGAATATGTAATGACAGGTTTACGTACCATTTGGGGTGTATCAGTAACAAGGGTTGAGCAGGAATTTGGCTTATTGTACAAAAAACATCTTCTAAATGAGGCTGCTAATTTTATTGGCAACGATTTGCTTTCGTTGGAGGATAATGTTTTAAAAACTACTTCAAAAGGAAAGTTTCTTGCCGATGGTTTAGCCAGTGACCTGTTTTTTATAAATTTGGAATAGCATAAACAAACAAAACATGAAAGCTACCATACAGCATAACAATACTACTTACCAAGTTGATTTTTCAAACCCTATAGATATTTCCATCCCTTTAACTAATACCGATGCTAATCCTATTGCATGGTACATAGATAAACCGATAATAGAGCCCGTAAAAATGGGTGACTGGGTAGGGAAGGTGAGCGAGGGTTCGTCTACAAACTTTAATAATATATTCTTTAATCCGCATGGTCACGGTACGCATACCGAATGCCTGGGACATATAACTAAAGAATTTTACAGCATAAACCAGTCGTTAAAGCAATTTTTCTTTTTAGCCGAAGTAATTTCGATTACTCCTGAGGTGGATGGGGAAGATCTTGTTATTACCCGCGGTCAGGTTGAAAAAGCACTGGAGGGTAAATCACCGGGAGCAATTATTATCCGTACCCTGCCTAATGAAGCGATTAAAAAATCTAAAAACTACAGCAATACCAATCCGCCTTATCTGGAAGAGGCAGCAGCGGCTTATATACGTGAGTGTGGTATAAAGCATCTTTTAATCGATTTGCCTAGTGTAGATAAAGAGAAGGACGAAGGGAAGCTGGTTGCTCATAAAGCTTTTTGGAATGTTAAAGATGTAAACAACCTGAATGCCGACGCCAGGCATGATGCCACCATTACCGAAATGATTTATGTAAACGATACGGTGGCCGATGGGAGTTATTTACTAAATTTACAAATAGCATCTTTTGAGAACGATGCCAGTCCAAGTAAACCTGTATTGTACAAACTGTAATGAAAACACTTATAAAACTGGAGGAAGCCGCCCTGTTTTTGTTGGGGATTTATTTTTTTAGCCAACTGGATTATGCATGGTGGTGGTTTTTGGTGTTACTCCTGGTGCCTGATTTTTCAATGATAGGTTATGTGTTTGGCAATAAAGCCGGGGCATGGGCTTATAATTTTTTCCATCACAGGGGTGTGGCAATACTGTTGTATTTAGCCGGAGTGTATTACTCTAATCAGCTCTTACAGCTAATTGGTGTAATATGGTTTGCACATTCCAGTATGGACAGGATGTTTGGGTACGGACTCAAATATGAAAACGGGTTTAAATTTACCCATTTGGGAGAGATAGGGAAAAACTAAGTAACTACTAATTATGAATATCCAGTCTTACTATGATTACTGCCTTTCCAAGAAAGGCGTTACCGAACACTTTCCGTTTGATGAGGAAACACTTGTGTTTAAAGTGGGCGGAAAAATGTTTGCGCTTTCTTCACTAAAAGGATGGGAAGCCAATACACCTTCAATAAATTTAAAATGTGATCCCGATAGAGCGCAGGAATTTCGTGCCGAATATGAGGGTATAAAACCCGGTTATCACATGAGTAAGGTGCATTGGAATACGGTTACGGTAAACAGTGATGTCCCTCAAAAGCTTTTACTGGAACTTATAGATCATTCGTACGAACTGGTATTTAAAAGCCTTACCAAAAAACTACAGGCAGAAATAAGTGGTAGTTAAGGCAATAAGTAAGCATGATAAGATGTTATACTTTGTTTGACCTTACTTAGATTATGGAAACCACTACTAATATTGAACAGCTTATACCTCACCGATACCCTTTTTTATTTGTAGACGAAATTGTTTCGGCAAAAGACAATCAAATTGTAGGTACGGTAGTTTTTGATTCTGAAAATTTACTTTTAAAATGGACTTTTCCCGGCAAAGGTGTAGTGCCAAACACTATACTTTTAGAGTCTATGGCGCAATGCGGAGGCGCTGGTGTGCGGTTACTGGGAGTTAATAAAGGAATTTTTGCCCTGGTCCATATTGAGCAGTCGGCTTTTTTTGATGTAGTGAAATACAACGATGAGGTTAGGCATGAAGTCACCAATATACGGATGAGCGAAAAAATAATCAAACAAACAGGCAAGGCATATGTAGGGGACGCCCTTATTATGGAAGCTACCTGGATGTCTATCAGGATAGATTAACAAAAAAGAACCCATTGGGTTCTTTTTTGTTACATAACGTTTTTTTGTTTTTCACTAAAACTGTCGGCCTGCATTTGGAGCAGTTCTATAGCCTTTTTCTTCTTGTAGTCATACAGTTGTTTATCCTGCCTTATTTCGGCATATACATCATCATAAATTTCGGCATCGGTAGTTCGCATCAGTTCGCGCTGATGTTTGTTTTGTGCTAAATTCGTTTTTAAGGCTGTTTCACTGTCTTCCAGTTTAAAATCGTATTCACCCTTAGGAGAAAGTAATTTCGCGATTATAGGGGTTGTTTCTATGGCTAAAAACAGTAGCATTATAAACAGGGACGGAAGCAACGGCAGTTTATTAAGTGCGTTGATGCGTGCCATGAGTCCGTCAAACTTATCAATTATGGGTTGGGTTTCGGTAATTTTTTTATCCAAATTGCTTCTAAGGGTAATCGCCTCAGCTTCTTTTGTTGCTATTTTTGCTTCATTCCTTTTTCGTAGTGTGTCCAGTTGTGCCAGGGCAGTGTCGTGCTTATCCCTTTTTTCTTTATAAACAGGTCCTTTGCCCAGTTTCATAGTGCCGCTGGTACCTTCGGCTTCTGTAATGTAAGTGGAATAAAGGTCATTTACTTCCTTCTCCTTTTGTACAATTTCCGACTTAAGACTATCAATAGATGCTTTGTTCCTGTCTAGGTCAGACTGGTAATAATCGGCGACCTGTTTTTTATTGGCCATTGCCAGTTCGTTTTTCTCTTTAAGCAGTACGGTGTCTATTTCCTTTTGGAATATTTTTATTTCCAGCGGTTTTGAAATAACCACAGCAATGATAAGTGCTAAAATAATACGCGGTGTTGCCTGTAGTAGTTCCTGACCAAAGCGCTCCCTCTTTCTGATTGTGGAGACGATAAACCTGTCTAGGTTAAAAATAAGCAGTCCCCATATCAAACCGAAGAATACAGAGGTGTAAATATTGTCGAAAACCGTATACAGGGCATAGCTTGCGGCAATAAATGCCATAACAGCCGTAAAGAAAACGGTGGCTCCTATACCGGCATATTTATTCTGTTCGCCGTCAGAGCAGGAATAGATTAGTTTTTTATCTGCCCCAGAGCAGATAATGAAAAAACGTTTTAACATGATGATTTGATTTTTGATTGATGATGTAACAAAGGTAATGCGTTTTTTACTGTAAATGTTATAATGTGTTGATATGTTTTAGGTTATAAATAAAAAATCCGCCTTTATAGGGCGGATTTTGGTAATATAGTAAGATGGTGTGGTTATTTGGTTTTACGGTAAGTAAACACTCTATTGACTGTAATAGGTTTTCCGTCTTTTTGTTGAGGAATCCATTTGGGAGATGCTTCAAAAACTTTTTTTATGTCATCATTAAGTTTTTCATCATTATCGCCATATAGTTTTACATGAGTAACCGAACCATCGGTGTTTATAGTATAGCCTATAAATGCTTCGTTATCTTTTATAATACTATCCAAATCAAGGTTTTTACTGATATAAGCGTCAAATGCCTCGTTTCCTCCGGGGAATGCAGCATCTCTGGTGTGTGCTGTTTTTGCATTGTCTTCTTCAAAATTATAGGTAGCAGCACTTATCGTTGTTTCCTGTCTCATATCTATAACCTCTTTGTCACTTTTGCCTATTTCACTCCCTGATTTTATAATTTTAAAACTATCGGGAACAGGTTTTTTACTTATGGTTATTTGGCAGGTTTCTTCAGGATAATGATCATTTAAGTGTTTTATGTGTTTGTTATAGTAAGGATAGGTGTAGTAATATAACATAAATGTCATTGACATTTCTTCACCTGCTTTTGTTTCTCCAAACATTTTGAATCCTGTTGAGGCAAATTCTTCACGTTTATGCTTAAGGAATTCTTCCCTGCTTATTTTAATATTATCAATGTAAAAATAACTGTCTTTCTGTTCTAATGAGAATTTGTAATCTTCTTCGCTAACGCCATCTGGGTTATCTTTTTTCTTTGGAACTGTAGCGAGGTATAGTTGTTTCTGTTTTAAAGTAAGTTTCTCATAAGGCGAATTTATAAATACATTTCTAACACTATCCTGAATTATTATTCTTACTCCTTTAAAATATTCATCTCTTCTGCTGTTAGGACTAACAGAATCGGTTGCTGTAAGTGTTTTGTTTTGTTGTGTACCGGCATAAGCTACATTTTCTGTGCTTAAAAAATATACTATTCCGGCAACGGTTAATACCGAAGCCACTTTAAGTGCCAGTGTTTTGATTTTGGGTGTGGTTTTGGTCATCATAACAAATCGTTTTTTAGTTATGGGAAAGTTAAGGTTACTTGCCAGTATTGCAATTGGAGCCCTTTGCTGACTCCTGTTTAGCAATAATTGCTGGTAAGAAATAATATCGTTTTTATAAATTACATTCTCATCGGCCAGAAACTCGTGATTAAGCTGTATGGCTTTTTTATAAAAGTAAAGCAGCGGGTTAAACCATAATATTGTTTTTAGCAATTCGATAAACAGTATGTCTAGTGTGTGTCGCTGCTTTACATGAGTGAGTTCATGACTGTAAAGTTCGGGCTCTATAGCCTGGTTTTCATACTCCTCTTTGTTTACATAAACAGTGTTTAAAAAAGTATGAGGAAGTATATTGTTATCAATAAGTACTAGTGTTACACCTTTATAAGGAATATTTTGATTCCTTTTTTTAAGCCTGTAAAACCTGGTAATGTTTATTGCAAACCTTATAATTAGTAACAATGTCACTATGCTGTATATACTCCAAATAATGTATGGTATGTAGTTTGTTTTTGGTTGTAATACTACATCAGGTCCTAAACTATATGGTATTTGCGGACTCATAACAATATTGGATACCGTTACAGGGTTCTCAATAGGGATAGTAGGTATGCTAACATATACCGGTATGGTTATAAATGGCAGGCACAACGAAAATAGAAGGCTAAACAATAAGTAAAACCTATTGAAACGGTGCATTTTTTCTTTTTCAAGGAAAAGTTTGTACAACAGGAAAAGTACCGTCATACTTATTGCCAATTTTATAAGAAATTCACTCATGGTTTAGCCTTTTTATTTTAGTCGCCTATGTTTAATGTAATAGGTAGGGTATAGCTACTTCTTACCGTTTTACCATCCATTTCTCCGGGTATCCATTTTTCAGGTACTGATTTAAGTACTCTTACCGCTTCCTCTCCGGCACCATAGCCAGGATCACGTAATACTTTAATGTTAGTCATTGATCCGTCTTTTTCAATAACGAAAGAGATGTAAATTTTCAGCACTTTATTTTCTTTTACATCTGGGATTGTAAAGTTTTTATTGATGTAATTATAGAACTCAGGCATGCCTCCCGGATATTCAGGTTGTTTTGTAAGTCCAGATGGATTAAGTACTTCATCAGCTTCTGGAGCACTTACTTCAGGTTTTACGGTGCCTTCTTCAATTACGGTTGGAATTTCCTTTACAGAATTTGTTTCAGGTTCTGGTTTTGTTTCATTATCTGCGCAGGATATTAAAAACAGTCCTGCCATTACCGGAACAACAAGCAGTTGTTTGCTTATTGCTAAAAATCGTGGTGTGGTTTTAGTCATCATAACAAATCGTTTTTTAGTTATAGAAAAATTAATGTTGCTGGCCAGTGCAACAGTATGGCTTCCGGATGCCATTTTGAGTAATAGGTTTTGATAACCTGTAGTGTTTTTATTGTTGTTTATTACAGCATCATCGGCTAAAAATTCATGATTAAGCTGTATACTTTTTTTGTAGAAATATAAAACAGGATTAAACCAAAACAGGGTTTTAAACATCTCTATAAGCAGGATGTCCATAGTATGCATTTGATTCACGTGCGCTAACTCGTGTGTATAGAGATCTTTTTCAATAGCATTTTTATTATGGTCATCCTTACTTATAAAGATGTACTCAAGGAAGGTGTGTGGTAAGGTGTTGTATGGTAATAATACTAATGTTGCTGTTTTATATTTTATTTTTTTATTACTCTTTATTTTAGAAACAAAGGATAGTATGTTTTTTATGAATCTTATGACAAGTAATAAAGTAATGGATGTGTAAATTAAGATAAGCCAAAACTGTATGTCAAAACCTGCACTTTCTCGGGTTATGATAATCTCATCTAATGCTATTTGTGGTAATTCATTAATGTTTTTACTGTAATTAGCAATTGAAGGAATACTTATAAATGGCACGCAAATAGAAAATACAAGGCTTGTTAACAGATATATTCGGTTAAACAGATGCATTTTTTCTTTTTCTAAAAACAGCTTGTAAACCATAAGGAGTACAGCCATACTTATTGCCGATTTTATAAGAAATTCAGTCATAACTTAATTTTTAGGAGTGTCTGTTGTTAATTTTAGTAGGGTAAGAGCCATGTAAAATTGGTTGCTGATAGTGCATTTTTTAATGCCATTGTTTATTACAATTATAATAGTGTTATTTCTTCTTAGCTATTTCTTTGTCTATAATAGCTTTTAGTTCCTCCAGCTCCTTAGTACTCATGTTTGTTTCCTTTGTGAAAAAAGAGGCAAACTGAGAAGCAGAATTATTAAAAAAGTTTTTGATTATGCCGTTAACCTGTTTTGAAAAATAGTCGGTTTTTTTAACCATAGGGAAGTACTCTCTCGATTTTCCATACTCTTTATATCCTACAAAGCCTTTATCGGTCATTCGTTTTAAAAGCGTGGCAAGAGTAGTGGGTGCGGGTTTTGGATCAGGGAACTCATCCATCAAATCTTTCATGAAAGCTTTTTCCTGTTTCCATAAAAGTTCCATTACCTGTTCTTCTGTTTTTGTAAGCTGCATGTTCTACAATTTTAGAATTGTTTCTACAAATGTAGAATAAAAAATAATATGTGCAACTTTTTTCAATAAAAAATCCACCCGGTTAGGGGTGGATTAGTGAGTTTAGTTAGTAATTAAGATAAAAAGGTATGGTTATTTATATAGAGAACTAAATAATTAAAAAGGTTGGGAGGGGTATAAAAAAAATCCGTTACTAGTAACGGATTTTTCTTCTAAATAAATTAAAAAAGGTATAAGAAATGGAAGGTGTGTAGGTTGTTTATTGGTTATTTAATGGAAATGCTAAATGGCAAAGAGTAATTTGTTTTTACTGCTTTACCGTCTATTTCTCCCGGTGTCCATTTTTCATCAATGGAATTAAATATTTTTAAGACTTCAGTACTTATACCATAACCTGGGTCTTCTGTTGTTTTTATGTCTGATAATGTTCCATCCTCATTAATAACAAAAGAAATCATTACTTTGTATTTTCCCGGCGGGATTTTTTCATGAATAATAAACTTGCGGTTTATTAGGTTGTAAAAAGCCTGAATGCCGCCCGGAAAATCTGGACTTTTACTAAGCTCACTTTCATTAAAAATGGTTTCTTCCTGAGATTTCTCCTGTATTTGAACTGGTTTTGTTTCTTCTACAGGAGCTGTCTCAGTTTTTTCCGTCGCTGTTTTCACAGGTACGGTTGTCAATATTGGTTGGTTGGTTGGTTGTTCTTTTTTACTTTTAGTTTTCCCTGCTTTAGGTTGCTGTGCTACATTAGTTTGTTTTTCCTGTTTAACAACAACCAGATCAGTTTTCTTCTCCTCTGTTTTAGGGGCTGATGCCTGCTTAGGTTCTGGTTCTTCAATGAACAACTTAGGTTCAATAACAGGTTCAGGTACTATATAGTCTTCTTTGGTGTTTTGAATATTGTCTGTTTGCTTTACAACAGGAGCAGGAGTATTTGTTTCAGTAACTTTTATGTCTTCAGTTTTATTAAGACTGATAATGGCATATGCTATTCCTGCCGATAAAACTCCGCCTATTAATAAAGACTTCAATACAAAACCTTTTTTCAAAGCTGCTTTTGTTGCTGTATTTGCAGGTGGCGTATTGCTAAGCTGTCCTTCAATTTTAGCCCACAACTGATCCCCCGGCTGCTCATCAAATATGTCAGTTCGGTCTTTAAAATACTTAAACAATTCGTTATCTTTCATTGTTTATTGTTTTAGGATTTGTGAACTAAAAAAGGTTTTCTTTAATTTTTCTTTGGCATAACTAAGCTGTGATTTAGACGTGCCTTCGCTAATGCCCATTTTCTCGGCTATTTCGGCATGTTTATAGCCTTCAATAGCATATAGGTTAAATACTATTCGCGCTCCTTCCGGAAGACATTTCAGCATTTTTTCGATATCATTATCCAAAAGGTTGCTTTCATTGTCTGTTACTGCGATAGCAATATCATCAGTACTTATTTCATTTTTAAAATTCGTTTTCTTTCTTAACTCCATAAGGCAGCAGTTAACGGCTATGCGTAAAATCCAGCCTTCAAAACTGCCTTGGTTATTATATTGTTCAATTTTCTGAAAAACCGTGAGGAAGGTGTTCATTAGCATCTCCTCGGCGCGCTCGTGGTCTTTCATATAACGCTTGCATATACCCATTACTTTTGTGCCATAGGTATTGTAGACACGGTTTTGGGCAAGCCTGTCTTGTTTTTTGCAGCCTTGTATAAGTTGCTGTTCGGTCATTTATGGTTGTAGCTATTGCCGGTTATTTCGGATGGTTATTCTCTTTTTTGCGGATCTAGAAAGCTTTTTTCTTGTGTATTCCTGCTCTAAATTTACAAAATTAATTAAGTTGTTTAGTTATTGTCTAAACAACGGTGCTTCTGTACAGTGATTGTTTTTCCGATATTATAACGAGCAATGCCACAAAAAAAGTATACTTCATTCGGTGTGGCCTTGATTCTTTCTTTTAAAGATGCTGTTAGAATAAAAAGGGTTGTAATGGTATAAAAAAAATCCACCTACTGGTGGATTTTTTTTATTTGTAGGATGATTTATTACTTGCTCATCTCTGTAAAGTGCTTATAAAACAACGGAATAGTTTCAATACCTTTAAGGTAGTTAAATACTCCGAAATGTTCGTTTGGCGAGTGGATAGCATCACTGTCAAGGCCAAAGCCCATCATTATGGTTTTGCTTTTCAGTTCTTTTTCAAAAAGGGCAACAATTGGAATACTACCGCCCGAACGAACAGGGATAGGTTTAACTCCAAAACTTTCTTCATAAGCTGCCGCCGCTGCCTGATACCCTATGCTGTCTATAGGTGTAACGTAAGCCTGACCTCCGTGATGAGGTGTAACTTTTACTTTTACTCCTTTTGGAGCAATGTTTTCAAAGTGCTTAGTGAAAAGTTCAGTGATTTCTTTCCAGTCCTGATCAGGTACTAAACGCATAGAGATTTTTGCATAGGCTTTGCTTGCAATAACCGTTTTAGCACCTTCGCCTGTATAACCACCCCAAATACCGTTTACATCAAGTGTAGGGCGAATGGAGTTTCTTTCGTTTGTTGTGTAAGTTGCTTCACCATACACATCATCAATATCAAGAGCTCTTTTGTACGCTTCAAGAGAGAAAGGCGCTTTTGCCATTTCATCCCTTTCTTCGCGTGAAAGTTCTTCAACTTTATCATAAAAGCCCGGGATAGTAATGTGGTTGTTTTCGTCGTGAAGCTGGGCAATCATTTTTGCCAGTATGTTGATTGGGTTAGCCACAGCACCACCATATAAACCTGAATGCAGGTCGCGGTTAGGGCCTGTAACTTCTACCTCTACATAGCTAAGTCCTCTTAGTCCTGTTGTGATAGATGGCTGAGTGTTAGATATCATTCCGGTATCCGAAATTAATATCACATCATTTTTAAGTTTTTCCTGATTGCGTTCCACAAACCAGCTAAGGCTTGGTGACCCTACTTCTTCTTCACCTTCTATCATGAACTTAACGTTGCATGGCAGGTTTCCGTTTTGAGTCATGTACTCTAACGCTTTTACGTGCATGTACATCTGACCTTTATCATCACATGCCCCACGTGCAAATATTGCGCCTTCAGGGTGTAGTTCTGTTTCTTTGATAACCGGCTCAAAAGGAGGGGAAGTCCAAAGCTCTACAGGATCTGGTGGCTGAACATCATAATGTCCGTATACTAATACTGTAGGAAGGTTTGGGTCTATAAATTTTTCACCATATACGATAGGGTATCCCGGAGTTTCGCAAAGCTCTACTTTATCGCAGCCTGCTTTTTCCAAGCTTTCCTTAACTGCCTCGGCAGTGTTTATCACGTCTTGAGAATAGGCGCTATCGGCACTTACCGAAGGTATTTTTAATAGCTCAACAAGTTCGTTGATAAATCGGTCTTTATGCTGTCCGACATAGCTTTTTATGTTATCCATCTTATAATTAATGATATAGAATTGACGCCCAAAAATACAAAAAAATAAAATGAAAAAAATTTTCGTTTTTTCTTTGTTTGTTTGAAAGTAGTTGTATATTTGCAGCCGTAATAATGAAACACACTATTAGTTTTATTATCGGCCTGCGGGTGTGGTGAAATTGGTAGACACGCCAGACTTAGGATCTGGTGCCTCACGGTGTGTAGGTTCGAGTCCTATCACCCGCACAAAAAGCTCTTGATTTTCAGGAGCTTTTTTTATTTCCATCCTTTTTATCTGATTATTTTATTTGTTTTTATTCGCGCTTATTTTGTGTGACTTGCATTTTAGAGTTAAATAAAGTGAAAATTTATTTAAATAAGAGGTCAAAAATTACTTTGAAGTTTAAAAACTATGCGTATATTTGCAGCCGTAATAATGAAACACACTATTAGTTTTATTATCGGCCTGCGGGTGTGGTGAAATTGGTAGACACGCCAGACTTAGGATCTGGTGCCTCACGGTGTGTAGGTTCGAGTCCTATCACCCGCACAAAGCCTCTGAGAAATCAGAGGCTTTTTTTATTTCAAATAATCTCATTTTCAGGTGTTTATTTATCGGATAATCAAAAAAGTCCGTAAATTAGTTAGTGTATTTACCTTGTTTTTAATCACTAACTTAACCTTTTGCCTATGTCAATCATTAAAAAACCAACCAGGGCAGTAATATTAGGAGGGCTTTTTTTGGTAATTCCCTTAGTGCTTATCCTTATAATTATTAATCATGCCATTCAGATTTTAATTCCGTTAGGTCAAAAAATCTCCGATGGATTAAATATTCATTCCGTTTTTGGTGCTGCCACTTTAACTGTTATATGTGTATTGCTCATTATCTTTTTGTGTTATGTAGCCGGGATGCTAATCCAAATAGGGCTTGTGAGGCAATGGGGTAAAAAAATGGAACAGCAGCTTTTTTTGGTAGTACCCAGTTTACAGGTGCTTAAATACAGGCTTATTGATGAAAACCGTGCCGGGGTAGAAGGGGCGTGGAAAGCCATATTGTTAAAGGATGGTGATTTTTACCTGCTGGCTTTTATTACTGATAAAGGGGATGATAAATTTATGAGTGTATTTATACCCGATGCTCCAAATATGGGAGGAGGGGAAATACGCTTTGTAGAAAAGGCAACTTGTGAATACGAGCCTATTTCCATGCATGTAGCTATGAGTGCGCTAAATAGCTTTGGTGCTAATGGTAGGCCGTGGAAACATATAAAAAAGCCATAAGATTATCTCTTATGGCTTTTAAAAACCAACTCTATATACTAAAATTATGTTTATGTTTATTGTGCAAAGAATAGGGAAGCGATATCGCTTGCCTGTTGTCCGGTAAGGATTTCGTCAAACGATTCCGGTCCGGCTGCTGCAGGGATATCAGGTCCGTTTGTAGCCATTACCGATGCGGTATTGAAACCAGCCTGCATTGCATTTTCCTCTCCGTCATAAACGGCCTGTGCTGCTTCCGGTAATCCGCCACGGTCACTACCTACAATCCATCCTTTTTGTCCTCTCAGTCTTCTTATCTGTGAAGCATGGCGTGCCTCAACCGAGTGTATTTGTAATCCTGCGGTAAGTAAATCCCCGTTAGACATCAGGTTGCCTGCCTGACCTTTATAAGCACGAACTCCTGTATCTTCAAAAGCCTGTGCTAAAGCCATGAATGTTGGATAATCTCCAAAAGTGTCAAAAGCACCACCTACGGTAAAATCAAAATCGGGTTTTTCCGGAGCCATATCTCCTAATGCACTCGAAAGGAACTGTACGTGTGCTGCTTCGTGTTGTGATATTTGTGCTATTATTGCCTGATCGGCAGCCGGAATAAGTCCGTTAGTGTCAAGTGCCATCTGGTAAAATTCGTCTTCAAGGTATTCAAGTATCAGTGCCAATTGCAGGGCAGTGGTAGGAGTATCCTGAGTAGTCATAAATGCGGTAGCTGCTGCATTAGCTTTTGTAGGAGCCAGTACAAGCGATGCAATACCCAAAGGCAGGGAAGCTAAAGCTGCATTTTTTCCTAATGTTTTAAACTGGTTAAAACTATCTCTTCTGGAGCTTTTACTGTTTAGTAAATTATCATCAGTAAACGACTCTATAAATTTTAAAATATTCATAATGCTGAAGTTTAAATGTTAGTTGATTATGGTAAGAACTGTGCTGTGAAAGGTGTTTGTACCACACCCAGCGAACCTACCGCTGCTAAAATCTCTGAAGGCATTTGTGCAAGGTCTAGCCCATTTGCATCAATCACATCGTCTCCTGCAAAATCTGCTGATCCAGGGTTTAGTAAGCTCCTGATAGCCGATGCGTGTCTTGCTTCTACCGATACAATTTTACCTGCTATTACAAGATAATCAGGTGTTGTAATGTAACGTCCGGCACCGTTGTAAGCTGCTACACCAGTGTCTTCAAGTGTTTTTGCTGTATTCAGCACCTGTAATCTGTTACCGAAATCAAGTCCGCCATAATCAAAATCTAAATCCGGTAATACGCGGTCAGGGTCATTCAGCGCGCCTGCCAGTGCTGCCCTGAAAAACTCGCGGTGTACTACTTCATGTCTGTATAAGTCAGTAAGAACCGATTGTTCTTCACTACTGAAAACAGAACCGAAATTGTTTCCGTTTACTACTCGTGTATAAAAATCAGCCTCAAGCTGTTCTAAAGCATAAGCATAAGTAAGAATACCGGCATCTCCGCCACCAAGGTCAAATACTCCGTTTCTTACGCCGGGAAGCTGGTTATCTACCGGTGGATCTGTCATCATACCACCATCATCATCGTTACTGCATCCTGCTATAACAAGACCGGTTCCCGCAATGGCAAGCCCGCTGATTCTAAGGAAGCTTCGCCTGTTGGTCAGGTTTGATTTTACTTCCTCAACTTTTACTTTTTTCATAATTAAAAATTTTGAGGTTAATAATAATTGCTTTTTTACCGATGTAGGTTTAGTGTACGGTTGATGCTTTTACTTACGCCTTATTTTCAATGTTGGTTTTTGGTATATTCTCATTTTTGTATTTTTTTAACATTTGTTTGTTTTTTAATGATGCATTTATAGGTGTTATTTTGAATATTTTTTAATTGTTAACTCTTTTGTTTCAAAGGGTTAGCGGTATGTGAGTTAAGGATGTTTTAAAAGGAGGGTGATTTTACTTTTTTAATAAAAAGGATGAAAAATAATAGATTTTTAGTGTTCTAAATCCTTTTTATTAGTGTGATAACCGTTATAAATTCATTTTTTTTTGTTTCTTTACATTAAGAATTTATCCGCAGTATATGAAACCAAAAGCTACATTAAAACAGATCGCAAAAGAGCTAAATGTCTCTGTATCCACAGTATCTAAAGCTTTAAGCAATAGCCCTGAAATTAGTGAGCCTACAAAAATTAAAGTACAGGAGTTTGCCAAGCTTAAAAACTATAAGCCTAACCACATGGCGGTGAACCTTAAAAATAAAAGGTCTAAAACCATTGGGGTTATTATTCCAAACATCCTGAATCCGTTTTTTGCCAAGGTTTTTAGCGGTATAGAGAAAACCGCTAACGAAAAGGGTTACAATGTAATTACCTGTATCTCTAACGAATCGCTTGAAAAGGAAATCCACGCTATGGATATGCTTAGTAATGGTACTATAGACGGGTTTATCCTTTCTATATCAGAAGAGACACAGAAGGAAGGTGAATTCAAACACTTTAAGGAGGCAATGTCAGATGATTTGCCTATAGTTATGTTTGACAGAATATCTGACGAAGTAAGCTGTGATAAGGTAATTGTAGATGACTTTGATTCGGCTGTATACTCTATGAATCATTTCATAAAATCGAACTGCAGGAATATAGCACTATTTTCTACTATTGATAACCTTAGTGTTGGTAAATTAAGAGCAGAAGGGTATCTAAAAGCTCTTGCCGTAAACGGAATTGAGGTAAACGAGAAAATAATCCTGAGAACAGAAAGCACCGAAGAGTTTGATACTAAATTTCAGGATCTTTTTGATAATAATAAACTGGATGGGGTTTTTGCGCTTGATGAGCACGCATCTGTAATGGCAATGAAAGCGGCTATCAAGAAAGGTATTAAAATTCCGGAAGAGCTTTCCATTATCGGTTTTGCCGATGGGGTTTGGTCCAGAAGGCTAACGCCAAGCCTTAGCACAGTAAGTCAGCACGGACCTGAAATTGGGTCGGCGGCGGCAGAAATGCTTATTAACAGGCTTGAAGCCAAAGAAGGAGAGGAGCCAGATTATGAAACCCGTATAATTAAAACCGAATTAAGACAAAGGGAATCGACCCGTAAGTTATAAAACAATAAAAAAGCCTCCGTTTAGGAGGCTTTTTTATTGCTCTTTTCTGGTATAATTAAACTGTATTTGTCCCTGTTTGAGTACAAAACTGTTATTATCCCTAAATGTTATTTCAATATTCGCCTGGTTAAATATAAACTGTGTGTCGCTGGTAGGGGTTAGCGGGAAAGCGCTTTGCCCTGTGGCTTGGGCTGTTAGTCCGTCTTCGGTATGTTTAACGGTTATCTCTAACGGAATATCAGAAGAATCATAAGTCCCCTCATAACCTTTTAAAACTTCAGGAGCTACATCTGCAACAGTTAGGTTAGGTAATGGGTAGGGTATTTTGTAATAACAGCTTAAAATGCCTATTAAAATTTCGTTTAGGTCGTAGTTACTGCCATTTTGAATAACTGATATTGACATCTGTTCTTTTGGGTAGTAACCTAAAACAGAACTGAACGATTCTATGCCGCCGTTATGACCGTAAAAGTTACGGCTGTTAAAAGGAAAAATAAACATTCCCCTGCCATACCCCATATCAATGCTTTTCATTATTTCAAGCGACTCCTTTTTGATTATTTTTCCGTCAAACAGAGCTTTTATGAATTTGGTAAGGTCGTTAGGGGTAGAAACCAGTGCGCCCGCAGCATAGGCTACAGAGCTGTCCCACTCGTCCGACTGTACCCATTTACCGCCTTCAAAAGTATACGAGTAGGCCTCGTTTCTTTTTGGGTTGGTTTTAGAGTAGTAATAGGTGTCGGTTAGTTTTAACGGTCTTGTGATTCTGTTGTTAATGTTTGCTTTGTATGTTTTTTTGGTTACATCTTCAATAATATAGCCCAGTAGCACATAGTTGGAATTGCTGTATTCGGCTTTTTCACCCGGTTTGAACACAGGGTCAAATCCTGAAATCCTTTTTAGCATGTCCATTTTAGTTTGCGCATTTTTGGTGTAATCAACAAAATCATCGGCATTGGTATAGTTATAAATACCGCTTTTATGGCTAAGCAAATGGTCTATGGTTATGCTGTCGGCATTTTTTACCTCCGGATAAAACTGTGATAGTTTGGTGTTCAGTGTAAGCTTTTTGTCTTCAATTAGCTGAAGCACAATAGCAGCCGTAAACATTTTTGTTATCGAACCAATTTTGTATTTGGTATGGGTATTGGCTTTAATACCGTTTTCTGCATCGGTATAACCGTAAGCGTTTTCAAAAACCACATCGTTACCTTCTCTTATGGAGACTGATCCCATAAAGCGGTCGTTGGTGTAAAAGTGGTTTAAAAGCTGGTCTATTTTTTTAAACTTGGGTTCGGTTTGGGCAATACCCTGCGCCGAAGCCATTAAGAAAAATAGGAATAAAGCGGTTTTTCTCATAGCTGGTTTTAATTGTTGGTTTAACAATTAGACGGATGAAATGCCTGGTTGTTACAGTATTAATGTGCCTCAAGCCAGTTGTGGCCTTCGCCAATTTCCACATCAAGCGGTACTGCCATTTTAAAGGCGTTTTCCATTTCATGCTTAATCATTGGTTTTATTTTCTCCAGCTCACTGTTGTGAACATCAAACACAAGCTCATCGTGTACCTGTAGTAACATTTTGCTCTTCCAGTTCTCGTCTGTTAGTTTTTTATGGATGTTTATCATCGCAATCTTAATAATATCGGCAGCGCTACCCTGTATTGGTGCGTTAACGGCATTACGTTCGGCTGCTCCGCGTACTACCGCGTTTTGCGAGTTTATATCCTTAAGGTAACGGCGGCGTCCTGATATAGTTTGAACATAACCGTTTTCACGTGCCCACTCTATCTGGTCGTTAATATATTTTTTAAGGGTAGGGTAGGTTTTGTAATAAGTGTCGATAAGCTCTTTTGATTCCGAACGGCTTAACGATGTCTGGTTACTTAACCCAAATGCTGAAACACCATATATAATACCGAAGTTTACCGTTTTGGCATGACTACGCTGTTCGCGTGTTACCTCATTAAGCGGTACATTAAACACTTTTGCAGCAGTAGAGGCGTGAATGTCCTCTCCGTTTTGGAATGATTTTACCATTTCGGGGTCACCACTTAGGGCAGCAATAATACGAAGCTCTATTTGCGAGTAATCGGCAGAAACAAGGGTGTAGTTTTCATCTCTTGCTATAAAGGCCTTACGTATCTGTCGTCCTCTTTCGGTACGTATAGGGATGTTTTGCAGGTTAGGGTTGTTGGAACTTAGCCGTCCGGTAGCTGCTACCGTTTGCATATAGTCGGTATGTACACGGCCTGTGGTTTCCTGTACCTGCAAGGGTAGTGCATCCACATAAGTGTTTTGCAGTTTAACCAACTGTCGCCAGTCTAAAATATCCTGTACAATAGGGTTGTCTTTTGCCAGATAAGAAAGTACTTCCTCACCGGTAGCATACTGTCCGGTTTTGGTTTTTTTCTGTTTGGCTCCGCCTATTTTCAGTTTGTCAAATAAAATGTCGCCCAACTGTTTTGGGGAAGCAAGGTTAAATGTTTCTCCGGCAACTTCATAAATACGTTGCTCTAATGTTTTAGCATCGTTTGAAAGTTCTGTAGAAAGCTGTTTCAGGTAATCAGTATCAAGCCTAATGCCTTCGTGTTCCATATCGGCCAGTACGGGCATTAACGGGATTTCTATTTCATCAAACAGTTTGCGTGTTCCGGCAGCTTCCAGTTGTGGAGCAAAAAGCTCTTTTAGCTGTAGGGTAATATCAGCATCTTCAGATGCGTATTCCTTAATGAGTTCTAATTCCACATCACGCATTGACTTTTGGTTCTTACCTTTTTTGCCAATAAGTTCCTCAATAGGTTTTGGCGAATACTGCAGGTAGGTTTCTGCCAGTATATCCATACCGTGCCTCATATCAGGGTTAATAAGGTAATGGGCAATCATGGTATCAAATATTTTCCCTTTAACGGTAATGCCATAGTTGGAAAGTACCTGCAGGTCGTATTTAAGATTCTGACCTATTTTTTCTATGTTCTCATCCTCAAAAAACGGAATGAATTTATTGATTAGTTCCTGTGCTTCATTTCTGTTTTCAGGAAACGGAATGTAAAAACCTTTTCCGGTTTCCCATGAGAATGACATGCCTACCAGTTCGGCAGTAAGTGTATTTACTCCTGTGGTTTCGGTATCAAAACAAACACTAGGTTGTTTCAGTATGTCTTTAATTAACAATCCGGTTGCAAGGTTGCCCTGAACCAACTGGTAAAAATGGTTTGTGGTCTCCAGGTTTTTGTAAAAGCTCTCGGTTGCAGTGTCGGCTGACGGAGTTTCTTCTCCGCCTCCAAATAGTGAAAACTGCTGATCGTCACTTTTAGCTACCTTTTTGGTAGGGGCAGTACTATTATTTGAAATTTCGCTGTACTCCTCACCATCGGCAAACAGTTTATGGAACTGGTCGGCCATTCTTCTAAACTCAAGGTCATTAAAAATGGCTTCCACTTTTTCGGTATCCGGTTTGGAAAGCTCATAGTCTTTCTCATCAAACTTTACATCACAGTCGGTAATAATCGTAGCCAGTACTTTTGATAGTCTCCCCTGATCGGCATTCTGCTCAATCTTCTCTTTCATTTTACCTTTTAGCTCGTGTGTGTTGGCTAAAAGGTTTTCCATAGAGCCGTACTCTTTAAGTAATTTTTTGGCTGTTTTTTCACCTACACCCGGTAGTCCCGGTATATTGTCTACAGCATCGCCCATCATACCCAGAAAATCGATTACCTGTTCCGGTCTTTCTATCTCAAAACGTTCCAGTACTTCGGGTACTCCCCATATCTCTATACCGTTACCCATACGGGCAGGGCGGTACATAAAAATATTTTCGCTAACCAGCTGGGCAAAATCCTTATCGGGTGTTACCATAAAAGTTTGATAACCCTGTTTTTCGGCCTGTTTTGCAATGGTTCCTATAAGGTCATCGGCCTCACAGCCTTCAAGCTCCACAATTGGGATATGCATCGCCTTAAGGATTTCCTGTATATAAGGAACTGCCAGTTTTATAGCCTCCGGGGTTTCATCTCTGTTGGCTTTATATTCGGTAAACATTTCAGTACGCACGGCACTCCCTCCCTTGTCAAAAGCAACGGCTAAATGGTCTGGTTTTTCACGCTTTATCACATCCAATAGGGAGTTCATAAATCCCATAATGGCTGATGTATCCATTCCTTTGGAGTTTATCCTTGGGTTTTTGATAAAGGCATAATAACCACGGAAAATTAATGCATATGCGTCGAGAAGGAAAAGTCGTTTTTGCTGTGACATGATAAAATCTATTTGGCGTAAAAATAAACAAACTGGTGCAGAATAAGAATAATATGTCAGGCTTTTGTGTTACATAAATGCTACTGTGTCGTTTATTGTTTTATGGTGCGTTTTTTTAGGCGCACCATGCGAAACTTTGTTAAATTTGGATATCGGGTGTTTTTTTGAAATACCTTTATTCCCACTTATTTAAAAATAATTAGATGTTACGTTGGATTATACTTTTTGTTTTTGTGGTTTTAGTTGAGCTATATGCTTTTCAGGCTGTAAAAACATTAACCCGAATAAAATGGGTGCTTATTGCTTATCAGGTAATTTCCCTTTTAATTGTAGTTTATATATTTTACTCGTTTGCCACTCAGTTTGACCGAAGTGTGGGGCAAAATAAATATACCCTGTTTACCATAGGGTTATTGTTAATAACCTATATCCCTAAAATGCTCCTTATGGCTTTTATGTTTGGGGAAGATATTATTCGTG
This sequence comes from Flavobacterium sp. C4GT6, assembly GCF_036347315.1. Lineage (NCBI taxonomy): Bacteria > Pseudomonadati > Bacteroidota > Flavobacteriia > Flavobacteriales > Flavobacteriaceae > Flavobacterium > Flavobacterium sp. C4GT6. The sequence goes on along the minus strand of NZ_JAZGZU010000004.1, from coordinate 198,504 downwards.
TTATTGGTGGGTTCCTTAAGGAATTCTCGGGTACTACAAACGAGTCTTTCCTTACCAGCAGGCGAAAGTTTGTTAGCCAGATCGCACTTGGTGCGGCAGCAATACCTTTTCTTTCCTTATTATATGGTATGACAAAAGGGAAGTACAATTTTAAGGTGCATAAAAAAACGATTTATTATCCCGATCTTCCGGATAGTTTTGATGGGTTTACCATTACGCAGATATCTGATGTGCATAGCGGTAGTTTTGATAACCACCATGAAATTGAACATGCCATTAATATGATTAATGAGCAAAAGTCAGACGTTATATTGTTTACCGGTGATATTGTAAACACGCATGCCGATGAGATGAATCCGTGGATTGAGACTTTTAAGTCTATTGAAACACCTCAGTTTGGTAAGTTTTCGGTTTTGGGGAATCATGATTATGGTGAGTATGTTACCTGGCCTTCGCAAAAGGATAAGAATGAAAACTTTGATGCTATTAAAGACCTGCACAGGCAAATTGATTTCAAGCTGTTGCTTAATGAGAATGTAAAGCTTAGAAAAGGGGATGACGAGATTGCTCTTATTGGTGTAAAAAATAAAAGTAGATGAGACTTTTTAGTAAAAGTAAGTGAGATACAATATATTTACTAGAAGTTGTTGAGACAAACCGAAAACTTGTTTGTTAATAACTGTACAATAATTATTCGTTTTTATCTGAGATATATTAGTTTTAATTGAACAAAATTTGTGATGATGCTTTCTATTATTATAAAGATTTATTACTACATTTAAAAATAAAAACTAAATGTTAAAAAAACTACTGCATTAGAAAAAATGCAACTAGATGAGAAATTTCATAATCAAAATTCGATTATTCGTAATATTTAAAAATTTCAAATACTAGGATAAATGATATAACTGAATGGCTAGTTTTATCTCACGATTTTTATCACCATTAATATGAAATCGATAGTTGAACCAATTTTCATCACTTTTGGAAACAAAACCTAAATAGTTTGAGTGAGTTGGAGTTACAGCATATACCTTTGAAATTATAGCTGAAAAATCTTTTTGTCTAGCAAAAATTATTATTGAGGCTTTTGTATCCCTCCATGTTAGGTACCCAAGTAATTGATCTATTGTATTCAAATACCCCTTCTCTCCAGTCCAAAACTTACACTCTGCAATAAAAACAACAGAACTATCGTAACGCAATTGAATATCAGTCTTTCCTGTCTTGTTAAATGTTTCTCCAGTAGCACTTCCATATTGAAAGTTAGGATCAAGTACCATTATAATATGATCTCTTAAATCTTCTTCTCCCTTATCTTTATAAATACTCGGCATCCGTTCAAAATTCTTACCAAGATCATTGATTAATTTTAATATATGATTATAAACATCACTGTTTAATGTTGGTTCAGGTCTAAAAGTTTCATTTTTAACTGAAGGCCTATCTATTGCAATTTTAGTTCTAAGAATGGGGTTAGGAACTGAAAAAGTTTGTGGAGTGTTCAAATTCTGTTTCAACGGCACTCCTAGTGAAGACATAAACTCATTCTTTTTCATAAAACTACTTTTACGATTTCTAAAACTCTTCATTATACTATTACTAAGTGAATTATTAAATAATCTTATATCACTTAATAAATCATCCAACTTTCGATGAATATTTCTACTATTTTCTTCATAAGTATCTTTTACTTTTTTAGGATCATTATAAAAGTTAGGAACTTCCAATTTTAATTTTGAAGAGCTTACCTCGAAATCGCATTGCCCTCCGCTAATCGTTATCGAGTTGATACCAGGACAGTATTTTAATATTTCAGAGTTCCCGTTTACTGGGATGTAGAAACATACAATTTGAGCTTTGTGTTTTTCAGCTCCATCGCCCCGAAATATGTGTGGATAATCACTAATATTTATTTCTTTTTCATAACTATCCGCCTGTACATTGTCAAACTCAATTTCGGGAAAATCTATAGTATATTTGTTAATCATATATTCCGAAAATTGCTCCTCACTTACGTTTAATATATAATCCTCTGAAAGATTTTCTATTTCAGATGTGATACTTTGTACTATTGGTTTAAAGTATTCCCTAATCGAACCACTCCCGCTAAAAATTCTATTTCTTGATCTTCTATACATATTATCCTTAATTATTATTCAAAAATAAACTATTTTAAAATTTATATATAAAGATTTCATTTACAAGCTTGCGATATTACTTATAAAAATTTTCAATTTTCTGAAACTTCTTTTAAAGCTTTAAAAGTGTAATATTGTCATTATGATTTTCCTTTCCTCCTAGCCCAAGGAGTTAGTTATTCAGAGTAGGACTCAAACATACTTTAGCCCCATTATTCAAAGGTTGGTCATAGAATACAAATTTTAAATCTTCAATAAGACATTTACTAATATAACTATCTTACCAGAATAAACCATCATAATTTTATCTACTTATGATAAATTAAGTTACAAACATTACTATTTTATAAAGTTTGCTAATAGGTGAGAAATTTCGTAATCAAAAATAAATATTCTCTATAATCATATAGATAATTAATGAAGCTACTTTAATATTTTTTTAACAGTCATTAAAGTGTAAACAACTTTACTTTGTTAATTATCAACTAATTAAATTTTTACAATTATGAAAAAAGTAATCTACTCAGCTCTGCTGGTATGTGGTGGTTTAACGACAGCTTTTCCACAAACATTAACATGTGGTTGCGGAAGTAAGGCATCAGGAACAACTATTGAATATCAAATTTTGGATCCAGGGCGACCAATAGATGATTGTTGTAGAGAAATAGCAGCGGGCTATGGTAATGCATATTCATTTACATGGATACCTGCCGGACGAGATAATTTTGTAATGACATCGGAAAGCACTTATCCTTCAAGCGCTTTAGCTCAACAGGATTGTTGCGATGAGGCAGCGTAATAAATAATAACCTAAAATGAAAAAATTTATATATACTATAGTAGGTCTTATAAGTTTTACCAGCATTATAAGCTGTTCAGACGATAAAGAAACAACAGAGGAAGGCCTTACGTTAAAATCCGAAAAAGTTAGTGAAGATAGAATGAAAGGAGATGTTCCCAGGGACAGAATAATCTACTCAGCATTTGGAGAGAGTGCCAACCTTTCAGTAGATGAATTAATAGAACTCTATAAAGAAGATATATCAACAGCTAATCCGGACTATGTAACAAACTTAAAAAACATGTGGTTAACAGTCATAAAACACCGACTAATGAAAGAAGCCACAGAAGATCAGAAACTTTTTTACATTAAAGAATCCCTTGCGATAGAAAACAACTTGGCCCACTTTACCGGTTTCTATACAATGTTAGCAACATCTACATCAATAGACAGGAAAGAAAAAGACGTAATGGCCGATGAATATTATAAGAAAAACTATGATGTAATTCAGCAACTTCAATGGAAGAGTCCTGAAGATAAAAAGAAAAAAGAAGGTGAGCTTATTTATGCAAAAAGAAATTATACAAATATCGCTAATTTCACTAAGTAATTACTGGAATAACTAATTTACAAAACAGCCCAAATTAACAGGTTGTTTTTCATTGAGACATATTAAATCCTAATTACATCAAAAAAGAGGAGGGTGGAATTTCGCTAAATAATAAATATCTAAACTGAATATCTTAAGGTAAAAAAAGAATCATTTATTATATATCATTAATACTTTACCTACATAATATTATACTTAGTCTTTAGGCAGCATTGATACTCCGTTATACAAGCATCAATTTCCTTTTGATTACCGTAAAATATAGAAATCATCATTTTGAATTACAATCAAAAGTTATATACTCGGTATAAGTCCTATTCGTGGTCTTTATAAGACATCTTCAAAATGTTATGAAAAATTAAAAATGAGTAACTAAATAATAACATTGTGATAATCAGAATATTATTTTTTTTACTTAAATTTATTTTAAGTGAAATTTAATAAAAAAGTCTTTCGAACAAGTATTCAATATACCTACTCTTAGGTATTTAACAAACCCAAGATATTTTTTAGTTTTCAAAACGTAACAACTAAAACTCATTACTATGATAAAAACTAAAATGTTTTTTTTAGAAAACTTAGAAAACGAGAATATTCCTAAAGAACTTATTGATGAGCTTAATACGCAGTTAGCAAGCGGGGTAAAAAACGATGATAATATTAGTCTTGTAGAGTTTAAAGTACACCAGAGAATATCAGATATTGAAAGTCAACAGAAGTTTAATTTCGGCCCTTTTGTCAATGCAAACTCTAATATAGACACTATGCATACTAGCTATGTTGCTTCCATAATGTCAGACAACTACCAAAGAGTAACAGATGGTGAGGGCGAAGTTATTATTTTACGTAGGTTTGGTATTGGTTTTGAACTTACTTTAAAGGCAAAAGAAGTAAAAACAAAAATAAACGCCAACTATGGCATATTAGCAGCCGCGGCATCTATGAATCTATCAGAAGTATTTTATAAAATAACGGTATATGGTATACTAACCCCGGAGTTAGCACAACATTTACCAAGTAGAGAAGGAAAATTTACTACTGAAATTTTTGAAAAAATACAGAACTTTTTTAACGAAGCCAAAATGCATATTAATAATATGCCTACCACTACACTTTTTCCCATTGAGGTATTAAAAAACAAACAAATAGTACCAGACAAACTTAATTCAAGAGCAATTTACTATGCTTCGGTTTGTGTGATGAAAGGCCTACCATTGGCTGACTGTATAACTTCTGATACTGTAAAAAAATTAAAATTTGATTCTGACGTTTTACAATTTATCTATCGCTATTTTGATATTGAAAATGCATACCTAGCGCCAACTGAATCTCAAAAAGATGCTGCAAAAAAATGGATAGCAGGTTCTTTTAATAAAGTAAAAAAGACACCATATGACGGCTCTTGGGTAGAAATAGACTCCGCATTTGTAAGCAATTTACCAGAAGATAGCCCATATAAACCACACCCTATGAATGACTGGGCAACTAGACCCAAAGCATTAGATGAAGAAAACTTTGATATCAGTTCAGAATATTCATCAGAACTTAAATTGGCTGGTATATCAAATACTTCAGGTAAATTTAATTCATACTTGTTTGGTAGACGTATAGGTTTTTTCACCTACGTTAACAATACCGATGGCAGCGGAAATAAGGTATTAGAAACCCGCTACGCAGTTGGTATAAATGTTCTAGTTAAAATTACAGGAGTTGAATTTGGCACCAATGTAAACTATGCTAGTGTAGGTGCCCTTGCAGAACTTAATTTGGGTAAAGTGGAATATGAAATATCGGGCATTGGTATAAATGATAAATCCTTGATAGATATATTACCAGTTCCACAAGATATAAATGCTACAACCTTTAAAGAATTAAATCTTATTATAGAAAATTTAAAGTATATGATAGGTAATATAGATCCTGATAAGTTTTCACCACGACCGGTATCTATTAGGGTTAAAGAAGCTGAAAAAGTAGATCCAACCCTGTATGCACAAACCGCTATTTACACATACGATCATATTAGAAATAGAGAACCTTATGAATTAACTGTAGCTAAAGTAAAGGAACTTGGACTAATGGAAGAAGTTGTAACGGAAATATACGATGATTTAGATATTAAAGATAATGAAAAACCTACTCGATCAGATAAACTAGAAGCACAAGACTGGCTAAACTTTGAGTAGATTAACTTAAATTTCTCTTTTAAATATTACTCAATAATCGAAATTAAATACACAGAGGCTTACCTTGCATATAATTAGATTTTTTTATTAAAGACTCAGATATTTATAATATATAATTTCAACATCTTTAAAAATAGCACTTAATAATTCAAGTTTAAAATATCTAATATAAAGCTAATAGCTATTTGTATACGATCCTTTTTTTCTGTTTCTTTTAATATAATTGATGCGTTTAAATCATAGCTAAGACGATACTTATCAAACAAAACTTTACAAGCCTCATCGATATCTTTTAATAAATAAATTTGCCATCCTAGTCTAGTGCTTTCGATTCGTATTTTTTCGTCAATTTTAATATAACTTAAATCACTAAATCTACCATAGTATAAAATAATCCGATTATTATCTTTAAACTCATTACGTAATGCAATTTCATATGAATTTAGATGGTAAGAATGAAGAGGTTGTTTTCCCGCATTACCCAGCTGACTTATCTCAAACCTTTCATCATCTAAGCATGAAAATAAATTAAGCTTCCTTCCATAATTATTTTTTGTAATTGAAGAATATGTTATAAAATAATAGCGCCAGTCTCGTAAATCTGCTTTATAATTAGCTATAATATTCTCTAGTTTTTTACTATTAGTATCTTCTTCATTATTAATATAATCAGTAAGAAATTTATCTAAAATTAAAGATACTTTTTTTCTCTCATTTTTTTCTGTAGCAGTAAGAATTCTTCCCCAATTGCCTTTAATACCAAAATACCTAATAGAACCTATAGAGGATCGGGAATGTGTCATGACTGAGTAATCTCCATAACATAAAAATGCACGTACTAAAAGACTATTTTTGGTAGAACTTGACCATAGAGATAAATAAGCTTCAATTTTTTCTATTGTATTCTCTTGCTCAAAATTAAAATTAATGGTATTACCCTGTATATTAGAATTCTCTTCAAGACTATGAATAGCATTTTTCCATTCTGGATTATCTATAATTGCTTTCGCCTTATATTTTTCACTTCTAATACTATCTCTTGTGAAACCCATAAATTCATTTTTTGCAAGTATCTGATAGGTTCCAATAGAAGGGTTACTATTTATTAGAGAAATAAATCCATCTATAAAACTACAATAATCTGAAACATTAGGCAAACGAAGATTTGATATATATTCAATCCTATTATGAGGATTAGGTTGACGGACTGTGTTTAATAGATTCCTAACAATACGAATATATTCCTTATAACTATCATTGATTGATGTAAAATTAGTTTTTATTGTATAAATTAACAGTGCATAAAAGATTGTTTTATCTTTTACTTCAAAACCAATATTAGTAATACACCTTAAAAAATAATTTTTACCATAATTATCAAATGTATCAATATTCTCAAATAATGAACTAAAAAAATTAGAGACGCTATCCAGACCTGATAAGAAATCTAGTGAATCGAATAGAAAGTCAATGTTTTCCTTAACAGAGAAAACTTTTCCAAGAAAATCAATATCACGCTTAGGTAATATTCCGTTGTAAATTCTGTCATCTCCATCGTAACGATAAAATAAAAACTCAGATACAAAATAAAGATAATTCAAAATACAATTATCAATACTATCTCTAATTTCATTTCTATATTTCCAAAAAAGATCAAGCCATTCTCCATCAATTTTAAAGGCAAAATAATCCTGATAACTTACTTCTGTATTCTCAAATATTTTTTTCTCATTGATATACTCTGTACTTTTTCCTGACAGTATTCCACAGAATAAAGCTTTAAAATTCTCAAAATCGCTTAGTGGTTTTCCTCTCGAGTTCATTTTAATATACAACTCATCTGTCAATCTGAACTCATCTGATTTAATATCTATATAATCAAAGGTTATCTTACCTTGAATGAGATTATACCATGCAGTCTCCCTGTCATTTATATTTTCCTGAATCGTATCTAACATAGTAAGAATAGATTTTATTGTTGGATCATTACTCCATGAAGACATATACCAAGGAGAGTCAAAAATCTTTTCACTTAACAAATCATATCCTTCTATGCTCAAGGATTCATTAATTAAACATTCACAAAATCTCTTTGATGAAACTCTTGTTTCATAACTAAAATTCTGTAAATAATTCATGCTTTCATTATTCAGATAATAAAAAGTATAATCTTTAGAAACTTCTTTAATTCTTGGACTTAAATACCAGTAAAGTAGCCAAAGAGTTGTGAGTCGTTGTTGACCATCTAAAGGAATAAAATTTTCTTTTTCTTTTCCTACAATCTCAGTATAACCATATATAAAATCCAGATTCATAACTTCTAATATTTCATTACTGAGTGTAGACTTAATCTTAAGTATAAATCCTCTCCTTAAATCGCTTTCTATTTCACGTCCCTGAGCATAATCTCTTTGAAGTTGAGGGATTACAACATTGTACTTTTCTAATAATTCTTTAAATGTAAATCGCATTTCCCTAAACTATTTTTCGCGTATAATAATCATAAACTTTTTTTATATCAGTTAGATATGCTTGTTGATCTTGCATAGTCCAATAAGCATAACTTGTGGGATATTTAGTATAAGCTTTCATAAAAACATTACGAGTACACACAGGAATGTAATGTCCTTTTGACTCTCTTTCTTTTATTTTTTCACGCTTTACATCAAAAACCGAATTATTGAGTAAACTATTAGTAGGACCATCAATAAGACATAAATTTCCTATTTTATGTATCGCATTTTGATTCTGTCCGGTCTTCGAACTTATAATTGTATAAACATCATCCACTATAGTTTCGAAATCATCCTTATCAATAATTTCAGATTTATATAAATTTCTCATTTGATCTAGGACAGAACTATAATCAATATCATTTTGATTTTCAAAAGATTGTATATGGTCTCTAAGCCATTCATATTGTCCCTCACTTTTTGTTATATATGCAGATTGCTGGGCATGTATGTGTTCTAAACTCCATCTTAGATTAGCTTTCGTATATTTATAAAGGTTAAAAGGAAATTTAGCTTTTTCTTTGTCACTTCGTAAAGACGAGTCAACATTATGCAATAATAATATTTGTCGAATTTCTAGACGATTATTTTTTTTCTGATCTTCATTCTCATAAACGAGATCCTCAATCGTCAAAAGGCATTCCTTACCATCCAAGTCTTTAAATGTTCCATTAATTTGTATGCTTCTCCCAATCATTTGTTCTAGGTAAATTACAAACTGTTTCTTTCCTAATAATTTAGAATTAAGGATAAAATTTTCAATTAAAGATGTGGGCCTAGATGAAATAGTGATTAAATAACCTATGTAATGAAAAAGTACTCTATCATTATACCAATTATAAAAATATTCAAAGTATTCTGTAACTTTTTTCCATATCATTCCAACAGCATCTACCCTATCAACATTCTCATTATCCAATAAATCCTGTAGATAAGAAGAAAGAATTAAAAAAGTAGCATGCTTAAGTGGTTTCTTTTCGAAATAACGTTTTTCTTTAAAAATTGTATCTGCTATTAAATCCAATATGAATTCAATATGCGTTGGTTTTATATTATTACTATTATTAAGAAAATACCAAAAATCTGTATCCTGCAATGTGTACTCAATTCTATCCCATTCAGAAGCCAATTCAAACAGCTTCATTTTCATAAACTTAAGCTCTTTTTCATCGTATTTATCCTTCTGTAAAAGAAGAGCTTTAACAAGTTCAGCATCAGTTAGAGGTATTTTACCAATATTAAGTCGAACAAAAATGTCTATGGGATTTATTTTTGGTTCTACAGTATACCAAATAACTCTTACATTTCGATTACTTTTCGAATTAGCGTCCATTAATATTGGTATGAGCTTTCCTTTTGCTCCAGCATGTTTTTTTTCTTTAAACCACTGTGTTATGATTTCGTATGCATTACTGATAAATAAGTAATCAATATTACTTTCATCTCTTCCATTTGAAAATTTTTTTTGTTCCAAAAATTCTTGACAATCTTTTCGTGTTTCATATCTCAAATGAAATAAGTCCTGATTATAGCCATAGTCAAATCGCGTATCTTCTAAGAAAGTAAGAATAAGATAGAGCGTTGTAAGTCGTTGCTGACCATCAAGAACAGTATAAGTGTTTTTTCTATTTTCCTGTAAAACAATAGGTTGAAGACAGTAAAATTCTCCATTATTAGATGTATTCTGAAAGTTCCAAATATCATCTAGTAATTCTTCAACTTCTTGGGCTTCCCAGCGATAACCTCTCTGATAGTGAGGAATTATAAACTCTTTACCAAACAAATCCACGATAGCAGTAGTCTGATTCAAAATTTCCATAGTATAAGGTGTGTTAAAAATATCTGCAATTTAACAAATATTTTCTGTATTACTTAAGATTAATAATCTATAAAATAATAATTAAAAACCTCATATTTATTAAAATATCTCAGATTGATTAATATATTCAAGTATAAGAAAATATATATTTTAACAACTAAAAATATATTTTATATCTTAGCAATCAATAACCTTACCTTATGCAATCTTTTCACAATCTTATCCCTAGATTATCAATAGTACTCCATTATTACTTCAAAGAGTTCACCGGAATAAAAAGAAAAAAAAACACATTTTTAATCCTAATAGGATTAGGTGGCATCTTTTTGATTAATCCATTTGCTTATGAAACACATTCATACCTTGAATATCAATCTACTTATTACATTAGAACTAATAAATTAAAAAACCGTAAAACGGTAATAGCAATTGTGAAGATATATGTAGATCGCATTTTAGCTAACATACCAAAATCCGGTCACCTATATATAAAGATGAGTTAGGCATAAATGTGCTGATAGAGTTAATCTAATATTGAAGCGTCAAATGACAAATAATAATACTTAAACATTAAATAGTAACATCTTTTTATTATGTTTGAAATAATAACAGAACTGATAGAAGAACCAGAAAAAAAAATAAAATACTTAGTTTTTGGGTTAAGAACCACAATGAGTATCGTATTAGCCTCATTTCTGTATAGTACTTTTATATCATCTTATATCCTATTAGATATTTTCAATAGTTCATTTTGGTTTGATTTCTATGCATTCATCATTGAAGGACGTCTCTTGCTAGCTGTATTTTTATTTCTAATTAGTCGAGTAATTCTTTTTGATTTAGTTTCAGGAATAATTATAAGTCCTCTTGTAGATTACATAATAAAATATTTTGTTCCAAACATGTCTAGTAGACATGATGAATGGATTATACGCTGGCCACTTATAGCAGTTGGAGCCATAAAATATAATGGTAATAAAATTATTAAAGGAAAAGATTTTGACTACTTCTATAAAATAATTAAAGAATATAGAAAAAAGGCTGCAAAAGAAGAAATTGAATATTATAAAAATATGCTTATCACACGAGTTATACACCTCTATTACGCTTTTCTTCTTATATATTATTATATTTTAGACACCCCAAGTAATTATTTCTTAAATATAATAATTATTATTTCTGGTGTAATTCTAGGGCTCTTTTACTATACTATACACTTCCTCACTCAAATGCTTGAAGAGAATGAAAATCAACTTTATAACAGTATGAGAATGCTGAAGTCAGACAAAATAGTTGAAGATTTTATAGAATATTATAATATACCTGCCAACTCTAATGAAAATGAATCAATATCAGCAACACCTTATGCTCGATATGTCTATGAACAAGATAATCTAATAGTCGTAGATTATCTAACTTTTGATAATTCGATAAGTGCAAAACATATAGATAAACTACCTAAACTAATGAAAAATAAGAATTGGCAACATTTACTATTGATAAGTACGCAAAAGCCAGGTCCCTCTGCAACAAAATTTCTAAAAGATTATTCTGACAAGATAACTCTTATCGTATTTTCATCTGAGAAAACACTTTGGAAATCATTATATTCTTTTTTTGAAAAATCAATCACTAAAGAGAGCTTAAATAACAAATCTTCACAGAAATAGATTCAGTACACTAAGTAGTTATTATTTTTATACATAATTCTTCTAAAATCGAATTTAAAAGCTATTCTTTCTATTAAAAATGGACGAAATTTGCCACATATACCTGAAAGGTATTACAAAAGTTTAACTAAAACAGATATAGTATGAAAAGAGAAAACTTCAAAAAATACTTTCTTAAATTTAAAGTTTGTAATACTAAATATCTTTACAACCAATTATAAAATATAAAAATGGGAAAGCCTTTTAACGAAGAACTAAAAAAAATTAATCAAACCTATAAGTGGGCTTCTGAAGTTGAAATTAAAAATTTAGAAGAGCTTTCTAGTGATTTGTTTAAAAAACCTCTATTGGTCATTGGCTCCGGAGGTTCATCAAGTGCATGCTCTTTATTTGCTTTATTACATAGACAGAAAGGGTTGATAGCTTCAGATATGACACCATTAGAACTACAATATTCTAAAAATGCAATTAATAAAAATTGTAATGTAGTATTTATTAGTGCGAGTGGCAAAAATTCAGATATATTGTTTGCCTTCGAAACTACTATAAAAAATGAACCTAATAAAGTTTTCAATATTTGTTTAAATAAAAACTCTCTTTTAAGTAAAAAAAGTAATAAATATTCTATATCCAGTATGATTGATTTTGAAAATCCTGCTGGTAAAGATGGTTTTTTAGCTACTAATTCATTGATAGCTTATCTAACTATAATATCTAGAATTTACAATTCTTTTAGCTTTATCAATGAACTAGAGCCTAAAAGAGAATTCACATTAGCTATACAAAATTTTGTAAATTTTTTACACAAAGATTTCACTATTACTGTTCTATATGCAGGTTGGAGTAAGCCTGTTGCTCTTGATATAGAATCAAAATTTTCTGAAGCAGGCCTTGGAAATATATTAGTTAGTGATTATCGAAATTTTGGACATGGTAGGCATAATTGGTTTGACAAGAAAAAACAAGAATCTGCTATTGTTGCTTTAATTACTCAAGAAGATAAAGAATTAGTTAATAAAACATTAAGTCTACTACCTAAAGAAATACCTTGTTTAAAAATTAATTCAAATTACGAAAAGGCTAATGCAACTACTGATTTACTTGTAAAATCATTTTATTTAGTAAATGAAGTTGGTAAACTAAAAAATATTGATCCCGGAAAACCAGGAGTACCAGATTACGGAAGTAAATTATATCATTTAAAATATTCCAAATTTTATCAAGAAAAAAATGTAATTCCTCATAAAATGAAAATTGCAATAACTAGAAAATTTGGAAATATAGGGTTAGCATCTGCAGAAAAAATGCTCCCTTTGTGGATAAAGGCATATAAAAATTTTATAAATGAATTGAAAGTTGCAAAGTTTAATGGCATCCTACTGGACTACGATGGGACACTATGTTCTAGTGAAGAACGTTTTGGGGTTCCCAGAAAAAAAATAATTGAAAAAATAATAAATTTTTTAAGTAATAATATAACTATTGGTGTAGTAACAGGGAGAGGAAAATCAGTAAGAGAAAGTTTTCGAAAAGTGATACCTGAAAAGTATTGGGAAAAATTCATAATTGGATACTATAATGGATCACAAATTAGTACTTTAAATGATTGTAATATCCCGTTAAAAGAAAATAGTAGTGACTTGCTTTTTGAAATAGAAAGTCTTTTGCTCTCTGAAGTGCTAATCAAGGATTTTATTGAGTTGGAATTAAGAGAAGGCCAATTAACTATATTAATCATTGATAAAATAAATTCTAATTTAATTAAAAATATCATTGTTGATATTCTTAAAAAGAATCATGCCTTCAGCATTCAAATTTTAGAATCAAGTCATTCAATAGATATTATTTCAATAAATACCTCTAAAAATGCAATAATCAATTATTGTAAAAATCTACTTGAAGATAAAAATTTTAATAGAGAATTTCTTTTTATAGGCGATAGAGGTAAGTGGCCAGGTAATGATTTTCACCTTCTATCAAACAAATTTTCATTAAGTGTTGATCAAGTTTCTAACGATCCTCATACTTGCTGGAACCTTTCTTCTACGGGAAATAATTGTGTAGAATCAACATTAGAATATTTTGAAGCTATAGAAGTAATTGATAAAGGAATTTTTAAGATCAATATTTAAGATGAGAACAGCCTTAGCAGAAAAATTACTTGTGAAAATTATGGAATGGAATTCCTCAGAAATAAGTAAAGAAAGGCCTTTAATACAAGCTCTTTCAAACCTTAAATATAATGAATATCAACAATTTTCAATCGGAACAAAATTCATTGAAAGCCTTGTTAAATGGCTTAAACAATTTGACTCAATAGAGGAAAGACAAATTGCTTATAATTTTTTAAAAAGCAAATTAATTTTCATATCTAATGACCAAATGCTACATTTAGTAAATATAACATTTAGCGATAAGATTAATCCCTTTCTAATACAAAAAACAGCTAAAGAATTAAATATCAGTCATTTTCTAACTAAACAAATTATTAATAGTCCGGAGTATAAAAAAATTATACGTAGAAGTCTTTTTATTGGTTTAAGCGATGGATCAAGAATTGATCAATTGAGAAGATATAGTAGCTTAGATAACGAACAAGTCATACCAACATACCAAATAAATCAAGAAAAGGTTGACGATATGCTTTCTGAATTAAAAAAAAGTAATATAATAGAAAGATATAATACAATATTTTTAATTGATGATTTTACAGCAAGTGGAACAAGTTATTTTAGAACAGAAGGAACAGAGAAAAAAGGTAAAATATATAAAACAATACGTGCTATATACGAACCCTCTTCAGAACTGTACCAGCTAATTGATAAAACACAACCCATAGATATTAAAATTATATTTTATATAGCTACTGAAGAATCTATTAATAAGCTAAAAAATGAAATAGAAAAGTGGAAAAACGAATCTTGTGATAAAAATTTCAATTTTACGATTGATGTTATTCAAATTATCGATGAAATAATAAAATTAACCCCTAATAATGATAATGATTTCATTGAGTTATCAAAAAAATATATAGATAGTGATATAGTAGATAAACATTTTAAAAAAGCGAAACATGAAAATTATTTTTTAGGATATAATGAATGTGCGTTACCTTTAGTACTGGTTCATAATACTCCTAACAACTCAATGCCTTTACTATGGCAAAATTCTAAGAATTTTGTTGGTTTATTTCCTAGAGTTACAAGACATAAATAAAGATGAGTAATAAATTACGTAATCCGTTTAAAATAAGGGCTTCTGAAAAAATAGATTCAGATGCTGGTTTTTTAAGACTATTTAGTCCTTTGGTTTTAGAATCGATGACAGAAAATCATGAGTCGGGTAAATTATGGGATAATGTATTATATATACATAGTTCTCCTGGAGCTGGAAAATCATCGTTAATCCGAGCGTTTGAACCTTCATCATTAAAAATATTGCTTAACAGTAAATCAGCTCCAAATTATAAAGAACTATTCACTTCACTCAAAAAAATTGATGTTATTGATGAAGAAAAAATTTCTGTTTTAGGAGTTTCCATGCCTTGTACAAGAAATTATGAAATTTTAGAAGAATTGAATATCTCAGATGCGATGAAGACTAGATTGTTTTTTTCTCTTTTGAATTCAAGAATTATATTAGCTACTCTAAGAAATGCTTGTATTTTAATTAATAAAAAGTTTCCTGAAGAATTAGATCAATTAAAATATAATTATAATAATTACAATAATTATTTTAAAAGCTTAGAAGTTCCTTGTGATGGTAAAACTCTATATAATTGGGCTTCAAAAATTGAAAAGAATATTTATCGAGCTATTGATAGTTTTTTACCCCTTGAAGACAATGAAATTGAAGGGCATGATGAACTTTTCGCTTTAGAAACTCTAACTCCCCAAAACATCACATTTAAAGGCTCAAAAATATGTAGTAGGATATTATTTGTTTTAGACGATGCTCATAAATTATCTTCTTCACAAAGAAAAAATTTAAAAAAATATTTATCTGAAAAAAGAGGTAGTTTTAGTATTTGGATATCTGAAAGATTAGAAGCTCTCGATTCAATAGAAAATATAGGTTCATTTCTTGAAAGAGATTATAATGAAATTAATTTAGAGAGCTTTTGGCGAAAAAATCCAAAAAAATTTGATAAAATATTAAGAAATATATCAGAAAAAAGAGCCAGTATCTCAACAGAAGATATTCCTTCTTTTGAAAACTATTTATTAGATAATTTAAATGAAGAACAGTACAAAGAAACTCTAAAAACATACTTTAATAAAAAAATAAATTCATTACAAAATATATCTCAATACACTAATAAATTTGATGAATGGATTGAATTTGCAATAAATTATTCAGGAAGTGAATATCAAAAATCTCTTAAAGCAAGTGAAATTGATATTTTAATCAAAAGGAATTTAGGAAAACAACAATTAAGTTTTGAATTCCCTTTAACTAAAGAAGAACTTAATGATAAAATTACTTCAGATATAACTTCAGCAGCTTTATTATTTCTTTCAAAAGAAATAAAACTCCCTTTTTATTACGGCTTTTCATCTTTAGTTAAATCTTCTTCTTCAAATATTGAGCAATTTCTTTCATTTTCAAGTGTATTTTTTGAAGAAATGATTTCAAATAAAATTTCAGGAGAAAATATTGTTTTAAGTGATAGTGATCAGGACAAATTAATTAAAGATGTTGCATCTCAAAAGTGGAAAGAACTAAAAAGAATAGTACCTTTTCCTGAATTAGTCATTAACTTTCTTAATTCTCTTGGCGAATTTTCTAGAAAAGAAACATTTAAACCTAATGCCCCATATTCACCAGGGGTTAATGGTTTTGCAATAAAAGAAAATAAGGGAATTAAATTAATTAATGATGAAAATATCTGGACAGAGAATTCTATTTATGACCAACTTATAAATGTTCTTTCTACATGTGTTGCATATAACTTACTGGAAATTCAGATTACTAATCAAGGAAAAAAAGGTCAAAGCTGGCATGTATACTACTTAAATAGATGGTTATGTATAATGTTTAATTTGCCTTTATCTTATGGTGGCTGGCGACATAAATCTCCTGATGAATTAACTAAATGGCTAAAAAAATGAGTAACAATAGATGGAATCCATATGTTTTATTGCAAAATAATACAGTCACAGAATTGTGGAAAGAACATTTTACTTCTGAAGATCAAAAGGTATTATTTATACTAGGTAAAGGTTTTGATGTAAGAATGAATATAGGCATTAAAAGTCTAATACAGAATTGTCCTAATGTTAATTTAGATTGTATGTTAATTAGCTTTGATGAAGGTATAACAGCCCCAAATAATAATTCAGATCTAATCGAAGAAAACATGGAAGAATTATATCAATTGATAGATAATGAAAAAATAATATCAAGGGATATAAAGTTATGGAGCACGAAAGGAAAAAAAAGAAGAAGAATTGGTGATAGAGAGGCTTCAAATCTATTTTTAAATTATGATTCTATAAAAGAATATACTGATATTATAGTGGATATTAGTGCTCTCCCTAGGGGAGTATATTTTTCTTTGGTTGGAAAATTATTATCTCTAATTGATAAATATTCTAAAGATGCAACTCAAAATTTATTTCTCTGTGTTGCAGAAAATGCTTCAATTGATAATTTAACTCAAGAAAATGCTATCGACGAGGACCTAAATTATTTACACGGATTTGGAGGAGAAATTGAGCTTGCTGCAGAAATGGAAAAACCACTAATTTGGTTCCCAATACTTGGTGAAAATAAGGTCCCTCACGTTAGAAAAGCTTTTGGAAAAATAACTGAATCAAAAAATCGACTTTATGAAATATGCCCTACATTTCCGTTCCCTTCTAAAAACCCGAGACGTTCAGATTCAATCTTAATTGAATACCATGAATTGTTATTCGATGAACTAGGTATAGAGCCTCAAAACATTATGTATGTATCTGAAAGAAACCCTTTCGAAACTTACATTCAATTAAGCAATGCAGTAAAAAATTATCAAAAATCCTTAGAAATTATAAATGGTTGTAAAGCTGCATTATCTAGCTTTTCAAGTAAATTACTATCAATAGGTACTCTATTGACAGCCTATGAAAACAGAGAAGAAATCGGTGTTCTTAATGTTGATTCCCAAGGCTATAATATTTTTGATAAAAATTCATTGAGAAATATGAAGTCTGAAAGTGAACTTTTTGTAACTTGGCTCACTGGAGAGCCATATAATGATTGAAATAAAAAAAATAGCTAATAATAAGGGTTCAATTGCATTGGGGGCCGGACTTGTAGCCTTAGATGTAATTGTAAATGGAACACCAGAAACACCTGCAAAACTTTGTGCAGGTGGTTCTTGCGGAAATGTATTATCAATTCTTTCTTTTTTAGGTTGGGAATCAAAACCCATTGCTAGATTAGCTAACAATGAGGCTTCAGATCGATTATTTAATGATTTCGAAAATTTTAATGTTAATACTTCATTAATTTCAAAATCTGAAGACGGTAGAACACCTGTTATAATACATAGAATATTAAAGGATAAATTAGGTAACCCAAAACATAAATTTGAATTTAAAGTACCTAATACAAATATCTGGTTACCGTCATATAAACCTGTTTTAACTTCTTCAGTTCATAATTTAATAGAGAATCAAGAAAAAACAAATGTATTTTATTTTGATAGAGTTTCACGATCTATAATTGAATTAGCGAAACATTATAAAAACGGAGGTGCTTTAATTGTTTTTGAACCTTCATCACTTAAAGAGGATCAGCAATTTTTAGAGTGCTTATCCTTGGCGGATATTATAAAATTTTCCAATGATAGAATTAAAAATTACTCTTCTAAATTTCCTTATCCTAATTCATTATTAGAAATTGAAACAATGGGAAAAGAAGGGCTAAGATATAGATTAAAATCTGACTCAAATCCACAATGGAAATTGTTATCTCCTTACGAATTTAAGCATACAGTTGATAATGCAGGAGCTGGAGACTGGTGTACAGCTGGCATCATAAACCAGCTTGGTTATAACGGTGTTAAATCTTTTCTTTCGTCTAGTAGAGAAGAAATTGAGAATTCATTATCAATAGGACAGATTTTTGGAGGGATAAATTGTACATATAATGGAGCACGAGGCTTAATGTATAATATGAATTACCAGTCGTTAATTAAAATTTCCGAAGCAATAATTAATGAAAATAAAGTAATTCCGGAAATAGAGCAAAATAATATCAATATTCTTACTATTCAAGACTTTGATTTTGAGTCTATTTTATAATTAAGAAATTTTGATCCCACTAACTACATAAAACTCACTATCAACATTAATTTAAATTAATTAAGCTATAATAAACTAATTACATTAAAAAGCTTACATAAAAAGTTTTAAGAAATAAAATGAATGAAATACTTAAATTTAATTAGATAAAAGTATTTTATTAAATTTGTTGTATGATATGCTTTTTTTATGACAAAAATTAATTTAACTGAGAAGGAATATGAATTAGCTTTATCAATGCTTTTAAAGTATTTTGATGCGAAACCTAATACTATCAGAGGAAAAATATTTCAAAACCTTTCTAAAAAGGTTGAAGATTACGAGAATAGACATTTTAAAATTGAGAATTTAGACCCTTAATTTTTCCCTTCTTCTTCTAAATACTTCTTTACTTTCATAACTGTATTTTTAGAACAATCACATAGCTTAGCTATATCAGTAATAGTATGTCTATTTTTTTTTTGAAGATATTGAATAACATTAGGGTATTTAGATAAAAAATCTTTCTTGGTTTCACTTGAACCTCTTTCCCTTCCTTTGTATATCCCCTTAGCTTTCGCTATCCTAATACCTTCTTGTTGTCTTTCCAAAATTGATTCTCGCTCCATTTCACTAATGTTAGCGAGAACACTAATAATTAATTTAAAGGTCAAATTTTCCTTTCCATTTGCCCAGCTTTTTAAACCTAAATTATCAACTTCAAGACAAATCTTTTTTGAATGAAGATAATCTATAGTTTTTAAGATATCAATTGTATTCCTTCCTAGCCTATCTATACTTGATACATTGATTGATGTTATATCCCTAAATTCGATCTCTTTTAAAAGTTTAGATCCTACTGGTCTAAGGGCGAATGGAACCGAACCACTAACTTTATCAATAAATACAATTTCATCTGGATGAGCTTTGAGTAACTGTCTTTCAATTTTTTGATTTAATGTTGAAACTCTTATATAACGTATTTTCATTTCAATTTCTTTTTTCAAATATATCAATTTTAGGATAGGTATAAATGATATCATTCTTTTTTAAGAATTATGTACTACTTTTAAGGTAAAAACATCTCACAAATAGACTATAGTCTATTTATGAGATGAAAATAATATTTTACAATATGATATATTCAACTTCAATAAATAATATGCCAAAACTTGATTTTCCTAAAAAATTTAAAGGAAGATATTGGACTTTATACTGGATTGGAAAAATTTATATGTACAAAGGTGAACTATATTGTAACTATTATTTTGTGAATCACAAGATAATAGAATTCTCATTTAACTATCCCGAAAAGAAAAAAATCATCAAATTTTCATTAGTTGCATCACTAATGTCATATTTAGAAATAGGAAGTGTCTTCCTTTCAGATGGAATTTTTTATACAAATTCTGAAGAATACTTTACAAGGAAAAATTCTATACAACTTCAAAGTACTGTAAAAAATAAAATTAGAATAAATAATGTTCCTAAGTCTATATCAAATAATTTACCTTTTATACCTAAAAATGAACTTAAGAAGTTTACTTACTTTAAAATAGATACTTTTATTGATAGTGAAAAAATTAGGGTCATCATACCATCATCTACGTTATGTAAATACTTTTATTTTAAAAATCATTCAGTAACAAACCTAATCTTATCTGGCATTTATGATGATGTATTTAAAATCATAAGCAAATTTACTTTTAAGAAAGAAAGAAACGCTGCGATTGAATATGATAATAAAATAGCACTTCCGGAAGAAATACATTCAATTGTACAGTATTCACAAATAAAAAATAAACAAGGAATCAAATCTTTAAACCACATAAGCTCTAGTATAAAAATTAATCACATACATAAAAATGAATGCTATTTAAATTTTAAATTCCCATTTAATAGCGCCTATAAAATTGAACTTTCTGGTAAATATTTTAAAGAAAAAGGCGAAAAATTATTCTTAGCTTTCTCTGTTATTGATTTATTACCTCTAAAGACCTTATTTAATATAGATAAAATTTTATTAATACCTAAATACCGAGAGGATACAAGAAAAACTTTAAATAGAAAAAGGTTGGCCAAAAAACACTTTGTAAAAGATTTACCTTCTTCACGAACTTGTAATGCTTGTATATTTCCTCAATATACTATAAACTTAGGATTATCAATATTAACTTTTGAATACATTTCTGAAAATCTTATACTTAATAAAAATATACATTATCAAGAAAATATTTCAAAAAGCAAAGATGTTACACAATCATATAAAGCAATGCTAAACAATGTATTAAATTATAACAGATTAGAATACAACTACATCAATTTAACTACTTTTGAAGAAAATTTAGGACTTCGTGAGAACATTGAACCTTTTGTACTAGAAGTAATTAATGACGAGAGTTACATTTATCATTTCTTTTTTTCTTACCATTTTTCACTTAATGTAATTAAAAAGACAACAATTTCAAAAATATCATCATTAGAAATTAATTTAATATGTAAAAAACTTATACAAGATTATTACCTTAATAATAATACTTTTAAACAATTCAAAAAAGAAGATGAGACAGTATTTGAAAGTTTATTTAATATAAAGTTTTACCATAATAATGCTCTAGAAAAATTATTCAACAACGAAGATAAAATTGTAAATTATTTTAATCAATTATTTATAACAATAGGATCTAGATAGTACTCATAATTAATAAACTAAATATTAAACTTAAGTACATTGCTAAACCAAAAAGGAGGAATATCTCTGAAGTCTTTGGAAAAATCACTATATGTAAGTTTTCTACCTGATAAAAAGTTTATGAATTTTTGAGGCCAGGATTCCAATAATTCATATGTAATAAGAAGTGACTCTTCCCTACTCTTAATTCTATTTAAATTTTTATTAAGCATACTAATACTTCTATATTTTTCAACCTCAATTCTAAATTTATTCCATTTTTTACTTCTTGAATATAATTTATGTTCGAGTTCATGTAATACACTAAAAAAAGTAAATGAATATTGTGTCAAATCATTAAAACCAAAATCTATAGTATTATTGATGTATTTTTGATACTTTATCGAGTCATCATCAGCATATATTTTATCTGTCTTAGTTATATCTCTCAAACATTTATAACAGGAATTTAAATCATTTTCAGGAATTTTACCTTTAATGCCATTTTCAAGTCGGTGAAAAGCAATTGGGCTATTACAATGAGGGCAACTGTCCAATAATTTTAAAGAACATTCTAAACACACTAATGAACTAGTTAACCTCCAACTTTTTTTAAAAAATTTTACTTCTTTTTCTAAACACCCTATACAGTAAAGTAATCCAAATTTCCTTCTTTTTCGATGATTTATACCAATAGACAGTAGTGATTTTGTACTAATGACATCGTTAAATACTATTCCATCAAATGATGATAGAAATAAATTTTCAATCCGGTCTTTCGAAAGAGGAGTATGTTCATATATCTTTCTTTTTATAATTTCTGGGCAATACTGATCAATATCTCTATTCCATATTGGCAATCCATCAAAGAAGAATTTAGAAAATGTGTGCGATTTTATTCTATGTTCTTTAGATAAACGATAAAACCAACTAGTAAAAATTTCATCCTCTTCAGGTTTAATATATCCCGGCCAGTTCATAATTATAGTTCAATATTGTTAATCCAGTCTATCATTATAGTTATAACGGATACTGTTCAAAATCTCAAATGTAATTTTTTCAGTTCCTGATTTTATAGCTAAAATTGCAGCCCTATCAATAACTGTTTTAGTTTCACCTAATATACCTCGACTCATCGAATAAATCTTTTCAGCTACTTTTTGATTATGAAGGTTTGAATTTTCTTTAAGAGGTAATATTTTTTCAAAACTCATTAGTAAACGGATATAATCATTATCTAATTGCCAAGGAGATAGCTCAATTTTATCAAATCTTCTACTTACGTTAATATCCGAATCAATTGCAAACCGAGCTTCATCAGTCCCGCAAATAACAATTGGCACTTTAATTTCGTTAGCAAACTCTTTCAATGTCGTCAAAAAGTGTCTTTGTTGACTTCTATTAGCTGTATTTAAAATGTTATGAAATTCATCAATAAGTATGAATTTCACATTAACTTTTTTTAATAGATGTACAGCTCTGTTAACCGTAAGACTCTTACTTTCCTGTATTCCATAGGGACTACCTATAGTATCAAGTATAGTTGTAAAAAAGGATTTTTCATCAGTCTTATAAACTCTAAAATAAATAACTGGAATATTGATTTTTTCATCATTTTTCGTAATAAATTCTGGATGCATTTTTAAAAATTGTTTTAAAATTGCTGTTTTCCCATTATTTGAAGGTCCAAATAGCAATAGTCCTGGCATTCTATCTCTCTCAGGAGTATTCATAAGTATGTTAAACTCATCAATAATACTAAGCGCATAGGTATAGCCTACCCAAACGAAAGTCATTATTTTTCTTATTCGCTCAATATCATCTAGGCTTTTTAAATTATTAATTCTAGAGTGCATCATAATCTATATCTTCAAAAGGTTCCAAATTAATTTTTTCTTTTAATTCAAATTCTTTTAATTCCATTTGTATCTCTTTCTCTAATGTGACAGAATCATTGAAGGTCTTTTCTTGAATTGTTGACTGTTTCTGTCTTTTTTTAGATTTACTTCTTTTAACCACAATATCTTTGATCTGTATCATTTTTTTGTAGCCTTCTAGAATTTTAGATTCATCTAATTTTTTACCATAAGTCTCCTTCGCTTTTCTATATGCTAAATTATACTCCCTCCTATCCATAATTGGAAAAGTAAGATTACTATATGGAACTTCATAATATTGATTGTCATTAGGATTGAGAAAAAAAATTGGTGAAGTTTTATTTCTCCACATTTTGAAAATTAATTTTATTTTACGATTATTTTTATCTTCTTTATTAATGAAAGAAGCTATTTCCTTCGAATAATATCGAAGATATTTTATCTGTATTCCATATCTCTGTGGAGTTCTTTCGATTGATGGTAAAAAATTAAGGAAAACCTCTTTTTGATTACTAACTTTTTTGGGTAGTCCACGTCCTACATTTATTCTATCTCCTTCAATACCTAATTTGTATTTATGCATTGGAGACATATTAATTCCACTATGCTCACGTTCATGATAAACACATAGAATAAATGTTAATATCCATTTCTCTAAATCATGGATGGTAAAAGCTTTACTGTTTCTTCGATGTTGTGATGTCAAAAGTGTATTTGAATCAGTAGCACCAGGTAAGTTTTTTATTTCATTGTTAATTGTTCTAAAAAATCTTTCTATGTGTCCTCCATCCTCTGGGTAACCAATTCTTCTATTCATTAAATTTATCCCATATAACTTTGCAGAATTTTTTATTGATGTACCTGTAAACTCCTTAGCATTGTCCATATGTAAAGTGTCCATCACTCCATAGATTGGCCACTCTTCATGAATATCATACTCTTGAAGAATATATTCTTTAGTAAGTATTGAAGTAGCAATACACATACCTGCACTCTCTGCTCCGGGAGAATCAAATGTGAGATAATATCCCGTAACCATTCTACTATAAATATCAAGTGCAATTGTAAGCCATGGACGACCTAACTCCATTCCGTCTTCATCCACCAGCAGAATATCTAACTTTGAATGATCCATTTGAACAATATGTAAAGGATACAACGCTTCTAAGGAGCCTGTTACAGGAGAATATTTTTCTTTTGCTTTCTTAATTCCTTCTCTTTTTTTCATTTTATCAAATGCAGGAATTCTAGCAATATAAGATCTTACTGTAGAATCACAAGGAGGTTTAAGTTTATGTCTATTACATTCTATCTTAATTCTAACTATAATAAGAGAGATTGATTCTCCTTGAAGGGTGAGATAATACTTTCGAATAATCATATCCATTATCTCTAGTACTTCTTTTTGAATTCGATTTTTACCTTTTCCTCCTGTGTGAGGCATTGGGGCTAAGGCACTTATATTTTTTGACTGTTTGTATTTATGAATCCATCTATTTATAGTTGAACGACTTTTACCAGATGAAATAACTATTTGATTGATAGATTTATTTTCAATAAAATAAGGTTCAATTATCTTAAATCTTTTACTTGCTATATTTAATAACTTTTCATTATTTACAACCTCAATATCACGACATTCTTTAGAATTGACCTCCTTAATTTCATTAATATCAACAGTAATAACCTCTCCATCTTCAAGCTTTTCTATAACAAGATGTTGGTAATCCTGAATAACCAATATGCGAAAAAGAAGATTCTTGTAACTTACAATATTACCAATATCAAATTTTACTCCCCCCATCTCAAAAAAACCTTATACTATTTGTAATCAGAAAGTTACAATTTTTTTATTACAATTTATAAAAAAAATTATTCAACCCAAACAATTGATTTCATTTTGAGTTTTTTTGTAAGATCACATCGAACAAAATTATTAGCAATCAATATCCACAGATAGTATTGAGATTGTTCCGGTCTTATATTTTCTTTCTTTAATTCTTTAATTAAACTCTCAATTGATATAGTTTTGGAATTACGTATTGTTTTAATAATTAACAATCCAACTAAAACATCTTCTTTAGATGAGTCATTAGCAGAAGCTATATTAAATCGAAATCTTGATAAGAATTTTATATTTCTGAGATAATCTCGTTCTTTTCTAATTTCTCTTTCGGTTATAATTATAAAATCTAATGAATGTAACTTACAAAAATCACGTGCAGCGTTAAATTTTCGGCCCAATTCTTTTTCATTTTTCTTTAAGTCATTAAAGTATTTAACTTCAATAATGTTGTCTTTTTTATTAGCATCAAAATAATGAATATAAAAATCTGGATAGTATAACCTTTCTTTATTTTCATTATCTAAATACTTAATTGCCAAAGGTTGCTCTGTATAGTATTCTACTTCAATATCAAATTCTAAGAGATATATAAAATCCATCTCTAAAGAAGATTCAAATTGTATTTCCTTCGAATTACAATTTTTTCTTGTAATGTATGATCCCGCTGAAGAAATCTCTTTCAGTGGAATATTTCTAATTCTCTTGCTAAAATGTGTCATCTTCTTATATAATTTTTTCATGAAAAGAGTTAAATAATCAAAAAAATGTGTCAATTACTCTTGTAAAAAATAATCATAACTATATCAATTACTTGTAAATATAACAATTGGGGTTGAAAATTGGGGAATAGGGTTTAAACAGGCAGGTGATTTAGCAAAGGCATCAGAGGGTATTAAGCAAACCGACTTTAAGATACTTATGAGTCATGACCCGTCACACTGGGAGCATGAGGTGAAAACCCACAGGGATAATTATCATTTAACGCTTAGTGGACATACACACGGATCGCAGTTTGGTATAGAAATACCGGGCTTTGTTAAGTGGAGCCCTATACAGTATCGTTACAAACAATGGGGCGGACTGTATGAAAATGTAGGGCGATATATATATGTAAATAGGGGATTTGGCTTCCATGCTTATCCGGGTAGGGTAGGTATTTGGCCAGAAATAACAGTATTAGAACTAAAAAAAGGCCCAAAAGTAGCGTGATTGCTTAAAAATGTTATATTTGTATATAGATTATTTGGAACTAAAGGTTTTTAAGTAAGTATAAATCTTTTTTTATGTCAAAATTTGGAGAACTTATAAACTCCCCGGTACCTGTATTAATCGATTTTTACACAGAGTGGAACGAGCCTTCTGTGTCAATGCATCCTGTAATTAGAGATGTAGCCGCTGCACTGGGAGACAGGGCAAAGGTGATAAAAATTGATGTAGATAAAAATCAGGAACTGGCCGATGCTTTAAGAATAAAAGGACTTCCTACGTTAATGATTTACAAGGGAGGACAAATGGTGTGGAGGCAGTCTGGCGAACTGGATGCTAATACAATTATTGGACTGGTACAGGAATTTACAAGTACTAGTGCATAGCTTCAAACCTAAACTTTTTCTTCTTTAAGTATTCTATTGCTCTTGGTAGAGCATATTCCAGATTAGGGAATGCTTTTACACTGTCGTGAAAAATAATCACGCTACCTTCTGTTGTGTTTTCCGTAACGTTTTCAAGGCACTTTTCGGGAGTTATGGTTTTGTCAAAATCAGCACTCAATACATCCCACATTATTATTTTGTACCCCTTACCCCTTATTGCTTTAGCTTGGGATGACTTTATCTTACCGTAAGGGGGTCTGAATAGCTTAGTGGTATATTCCTCGTGTGTAAAGCCTTTAATTACATCTTCGCAGGCAAATGTATTTTCCAGATAGGTTTCCTTTTTGGTTTTCCATCCGTTTAAGTGATTGTAGGTGTGGTTAGCAATGGTGTGACCATCGTCTGCTACCTTTTTGAAAATCTCCGGATACTTTTTGATGTTATTGCCTATGCAGAAAAAAGTGGCTTTAATGTCGTGTTTTTTCAGTACACCAAGTACCCATTCGGTAATCTCGGGAGTAGGGCCGTCATCAAAAGTAAGGTACACGGTATTACTGTTGTTAGGGATGTCCCAAACAAAACCGTTAAACAACTTTTTAATCAGTTTTCCTGTTTTGACCCAGTATGCTTTCATGCTAAAAAAATAAGCAGCTTTAAGTAAAGCTGCTTATAAAGTTACTAATATAATTTAGTTATTCTTCGTTTTCACGTTTAAACCTTTTAAACATTTCGTTGTACTTATTAAAGGTAGGTTTTTCCTTGTTGTAAAGCTCGGTGTCACCTTCATCTTTCATAATTAGTAAAAGGCTTCTGTAACGTTCAATATCGGTTATAATATCAACGATAATGTTGTTTTGTTCTCTTACGTCAACACTGTTGTAAAAGGTAAGTTTCTCCTGGTACTTTTTGATAAGTTGAGTAAGCAGGTCACGTGCTTTTTCTTTTTCACCAAGTTGATAGTATGCTGTTGCAAAAGGTTCCAGTAAGGTGTAGTAACCAAAGTAATCTACCGGCATCTTAGTCATGGCAAGATCAGCAATATCTTTAGCTTTATCCTTTTTACCTTCCTCAATCAGTTTTTCCATAAGTCGCGCCAGGTTGGTGCGGTATGTAATACTGTTTTTGCGGGTTTCAGGGTCATGATAAATGTTAGGGCTTTCGCTGTTACCCCAATCCCATTTCATAACAATATTATACATTTTTTCGGTATCAATATGTCCCATGTCAAGCAGGCTTCCTTCTTTAGGAACCGGAGTTTTTACAGGGATAAGTTTAAATACCATACCATCTAACTGAAGGTAGTCCTTCATCCAGATATAATCATCATCACCAAAGCTTCCTCCGGTAAAGTAAATAGGTCGCTCCCAGTTATTGTTATTAACAATGTCAAGCATTAACAGGCGGTTTTTGTATATAGCATCTCCTTTAATATCAATATCTATATAAGGAACAATAGAATCGTAAAGGTCAGGTTCTACTATCTTGTGTTTTATAACCGATTCACGGTCTACTTTAAGCCTGATTTTATTAGTAGGGAAGTAGTTAATACTATGCCCGTTTTTAAGCTCAACCATTGTTCTTGGGTCATCAGAAGCGATAAATGATATAAAGTCATTTATGTCCCAACGGTTTTCGGTTTGCTTATCAAAGAACATACAATCTCTGGTTCCCTGTACATACTGGTCGTGTGTAAAGGAAATAGGTAATGGCTCAGACGTGTAAGCTTTTGCTTTCATCTGGTCTATATACCAGTCGGTCATGAAAAGGCTGGTATTTACAATCCTGATGTCTGTACGTATACCTTCTATTTCCTGAGCATACCAAAGCGGGAAGGTGTCATTATCCCCAATGGTAAATAAAATGGCATTTTCGTCACATGACTCAAGGTAAGCCTTAGCCATAGCAAGTGCAGTATAACGGCCTGAACGGTCGTGATCATCCCAGTTTTGAGAAGCCAGTAATACAGGTCCTGCTAATAATGTAACAGCCAGTACAACCGGTCCTGCAATTTTTGGAGCCAAATATTTTTGTATGGATTCATAAATAGCATATACACCTATACCTATCCACATGGCAAATACATAGAATGATCCTACAAGGGCATAGTCTCTCTCCCTTGGTTCAAAAGGTCTTTCGTTTAGGTACACCTTAAGGGCAAGTCCTGTAAACAGGAATAATATAAGTAATACGTAGAAGCTCTTAGGGTCTCTTGATGCATGATAGCATAGTCCTATAAATCCTAATAGTAATGGTAAGAAGTAGTAAAAGTTTCTAGCCTTGTTGTTGAACTGGTCTTCTGTTAAGTGACTTTGCGGACCAACATGGTTTTCATCAATAAATTTAATACCGCTCATCCAGTTACCGTCATAGTTGTCATAACGTCCCTGTATATCATTTTGCCTGCCGGCAAAATTCCACATAAAGTACCTGAAATACATATAACCAAACTGGTATTGGAACATGAACTTCATGTTGTCGCTAAATGATGGTTTCTCTATTATAAGGTAACTGCTGTAGTTTCTAAGGAATTTGTCGTAATCATCAAGATCCAGTTCTCCTTTTTGGTAAGAGGCTTTGAACTGATTGATTATGTTTTGAAGTTCATCACGCACCTGTGCCATTGCTTTCCCTATTTCCTCATCACTCATTTGATCTAAAGGAAGGCCATATTGTACAAGGTCTCTTGAAAAATCATAATTAGGATCTATCCTAAAGTCAAGAGGTTTTGTGAAATTCATATAGTTTACCGGATGCCCATTGTCGGTACTCCACATTCTTGGCATAAAGCCTTTGTGGTTGTCATCGGTATTCTGTTTTGCGTTTTTGTAATTGTTTACAATAACATATTTTCCGGTTTTATAATCCCTTTGGTAGTTTGGTTTTTCATCCTCATACGGTTTGTCAGCATCAAGTCCGGCATAAATATCAGAATACATAGGGCCATAAAACAGTTTTTGTTCTCCATACTGCTCACGATTATAGTAAGCAAGTACTTCGGCGGCATCCGATGGTCTGTTTTCGTTAATAACCACATTAGCATTAGCACGTATAGGAAGCATCATCCAGGTAGAGAAACCTATAAATATAAATAGCACACAAAGTATAAGTGTGTTGGCTAATGCATGTCCTTTTTTACGGGTATAGCTAAGCCCGAAATAAAAGAAGGCTATTAGTAATATAGCTACAAATATGGTTCCCGAGTTAAACGGTAGACCTATCTTGTTTACCATGAATATTTCGGTCTTACCAAACAGTGCAAGTGTGTATGGTAATAGTAATTTGAAGATAAAAAGCAATACAGCTACAATAACAATATTTGCTATAATGAAGCTTTTTACTGTAACTTTTTCGTAGTTTTTAAAGAAGTATATAAATCCGATAGCAGGGATGGTAAGCAGTGCCATAAAGTGAACACCAAAAGTTAATCCTACTACCAGTGATATGATAAGCAGCCACTTGTTACCTCGTGGAGTGTTCATATCCTGCTCCCAGCGTAACCCTAACCATAGTAATAACGCTATAAATAACGATGCCATAGCATATACCTCGGCTTCAACCGCATTGAACCAAAAGCTGTCGGTAAAGGTAAAGGCAAGTGCACCAACGGCAGAACTTCCTATCACCATAAAGGCATTGTTGTTATTGAATTCGGAAAATTTCTCAACCAGTGATCGTATTATCATGGTCAATGACCAAAACATAAAAAGTATGGTGAATGCACTGGAGGCTACCGATACCATATTAACCATAAGGGCTTCTTTGTCAGGGCCTGATGCAAACATGGCAAAGAAAGCGCCTACCATTTGAAATAAAGGGGCTCCCGGCGGGTGACCTACCTCAAGCTTTGCGGCTGTGGTGATGTACTCGCCACAATCCCAAAAACTCATGGTTGGCTCTACGGTTAGTGAATAAACAATAAATGCAATGGCAAAAACAAACCATCCGGTGATGGTGTTCCATTTTTTAAAGTTGAATGTTATCATGCGGTTTTGAAAATTCCGGATTTATATATGCAAAGAAACTATTTTTTATTTAAAGGTAATTAAGCAAACTTATTTTTAATGATTAATATAAAGTAAAAAGGCGGGAATTATTGTAATTCCCGCCCTGTAAAATATTTCTCTCAGCTATTGTCTTCCATAAACCGTTCCATCATTTTATAATATCGGTCAAATTCAGGGAGCTGTTTGTTGTAAAATTCATCGTCACCCTGCTTTTTGATCATTTGTAATAATCTGTAATAGCCTCCTATGTCACCCGGTGAGTTAACCGAATTGAAAAAGGCTATGTTTTCCTGATATTTTTTTATTAACAGCGCTGCCAGTTCACGGGCCTTTTCGGTTTCGCCTACTTTATAATATCCCTCGGCAAAAGGTTCAGACATGAAGTGGTAACCATAATCTTGCGTAGGGAGCTTTGTTACGGCAAGGTCGAGTATGGTTTTAGCCATTTCGGTTTTCCCTTCCTGAATTAAAGTGTCGCTTAATCGGGCAAGGTTTTTACGGTAGGTAATGCTGTTACGTCTTGTTTCAGGATCAAGGTATATTTTTTTATTACTGCTACCCCAGTCCCATCGCATAACGGTATCATACATTTTTTGTGAATCAATATGACCAATGTCAATTGGGCTGTCTTTTGGCACTTCTGTTTTTACAGGGACCAGTTTGTAGGTCATACCGTCTAACTGAAGGTAGTCTTTTAACCAAAGATAATCTTCAGCTTTAGGACTTCCGCCTGTAAAGTAAATAGGACGCTCCCAGTTGTTGGTGCGTATAATATCCAGCATAACCAGCTGATGTTTAAAAATAGCCTCTTTAGGTAAATCTATTTCGATGTACGGTACAATAGAGTCATATAACTCTGGCGATACAACCTTGTTTTTAATAACGGCTTCTTTGTCTACGGGTATGCGTATTTTATTACTCGGGTAATAATTGGCCCAATGTCCGTTATTGAGTTCTACCTTTGCGCGCTCGTCATCCATTAAAACAAAATCCATAAAGTCATCTATGTCCAAACGTTCTTCTGTTCTTGGTACATATAATATAAAGTCGCGGGTTCCGTCTACATATTGACTGTGATTCATTGAAACAGGTACGCCTTCGGCTTCATAAGTTTTTTGTTTCAGTTGGTCAATATACCAGTCGGCAGGCAGGTATGTAGAGCAGGCAACTTTAATATCAGTCCTGAAGTTTTCTATTTCCTGAGCATACCATAACGGGAAAGTATCGTTGTCTCCTATAGTAAATAGTATAGCATTAGGGTCGCATGAATCAAGGTAGGTTTTTGCCATTACAAGCGCGGTGTCCCTGCCCGATCTGTCATGGTCGTCCCAGTTCTCAAAAGCCATAAGGGTAGGGGCTGCCAGTAGTGTTGCTCCTAATATAACCGGAACGGCTACTTTTTGGTTTATATGTTTTTGTATGCTGTTGTATAAAGAATAAACTCCCATAGCTATCCATATGGCAAAAACATAAAAAGCACCAACCATTACATAGTCTCTTTCGCGTACTTCAAATGGCTTTTCATTAAGAAATACTTTTATGGCTAAGCTCATAAATACAAATAGTACTAATAAGGTGTAAAAACTTTTTGGGTCTTTACGGGCATAGAAAATAAAGCCTATAAGCCCTAATATAAAAGGTATAAAAAAGTATATGTTACGACCTTTGTTGTTTAGCATGTCTGAGGTAAGATGGCTTTGTGCTCCCAGTCGGGCTTCATCAATAGCTTTAAAGCCGCTTAACCAGTTTCCGTTAAGGTAATCGCCTTCTCCCTGTACATCGTTTTGTTTTCCGGCAAAGTTCCACATTAGGTAACGCCAAAACATATAACCAAACTGATATTCGGCCATAAACTGCATGTTTTGCATTAATGTTGGTTTTTCTACAACAAGGTAGCTTTTGTAGGTTTTAAGGAATCTGTCGTAACCTTCATAGTCAATTTCGCCTTTGTTGTAGGCCAATTTGAATTCGTTTATCACATCGATAAGCTGTGATTTTATCTCGCTCATGGCGGTATAGGCTTCATCCTGACTAATGTTGTTTATGTCAATACCATATTTGCCAAGATCCTGAGAGAAATCGTATTGCGGATTTATTTTAAACTTGGGTGGGGCTGTGTAAGCTATGTAATTGGCGGCGTGCTTATCACTAATCATACGTGGTAATATGCCGTTGTGGTCTTTGTGGGTATTGTGTACTGCGTTTTTATAGTTATTTACTACTACATATTTACCGGTTTTATAATCGCGCTCATAATTTGGTTTTCCGTCTGAAAACGGATTGTCCGGGTCTAAGCCTGCATAGGTTTCGGTGTAAAGCGGACCGTAAAATACTTTTTGTTCACCATAATTTTCGCGGTTGTAATATGCCAGCAGTTCGGCAGCATCGGTAGGAGGTACTTCGTTAATTACAACTCCGGCGTTTGAGCGTACCGGTAAAACCAGCCAGGTTGAAAAGCCAGCAAACATAAATAGGGTGCAAAGTATCACTGTGTTGTATAACGGCAATCCTTTTTGTTTTGTGTATCGCAATCCGTAATAAAAAAGTCCTATCACTAATAGTCCCATTATTATAGTGCCCGAATTAAAAGGTAGTCCTAAAGTGTTTACGGCAAATATCTCGGTTTTACCAAACAGCGCCATGGTGTAGGGCATTAAAAACTTAAATACAAAAAGTAACACGCCTACTATAGCGATGTTAGCTATTATAAAGTTTTTAGTGGTTACTGTTTTATAGTTTTTAAAGTAATAAATAAGACCAATTGACGGTATGGTTAATAGCGCTAAAAAATGTACTCCGAATGATAATCCTACCAAGAGGGAGATTAATAATAGCCATCGGTTGCCGTTAGGTAAATGCATTTCTTCACCCCAGCGTAATCCTGCCCACATTAGTAATGATATAAATAAGGATGCCATGGCATATACCTCGGCTTCGGTAGCATTAAACCAGAAACTGTCTGAAAAGGTGAGGCACAAACAGCCTATAAGTGAGCTTCCCAATATCATTATTGTGTTGCCTTTTGTTATTTCTCCAAACTTAACAATAATGTTTTTTAATAGTAATGAAACCGACCAGTACATAAAAAGTATGGCAAATGATGCCGAAAATACCGATACCATATTTACCATTAGCGCAACTTTTTCTTTAGAGAATGCAAAAAGCGCAAAGACTGATCCTATTAACTGGTATAACGGGGCGCCTGGTGGATGACCTACCTGTAGCTTTGCAGA
Source organism: Flavobacterium sp. C4GT6 (assembly GCF_036347315.1). Lineage (NCBI taxonomy): Bacteria > Pseudomonadati > Bacteroidota > Flavobacteriia > Flavobacteriales > Flavobacteriaceae > Flavobacterium > Flavobacterium sp. C4GT6. The sequence continues at coordinate 164,293 of NZ_JAZGZU010000004.1, read as the reverse complement.
TGTTGATATATATTCACCCGAGTCCCAAAAACTAACAGTGGGTTCTACGGTGAGGGAGTAGGTAATTAGTGCAACAGCAAAAGAAGTCCATCCTAAAATAATGTTCCATCTTTTAAAGTAATGATCATGCATAATGGGTCTTTTAATTGGTTATCAGTTTGTTTGCCTTGCAGGCAATATTAGAGTAGTAACGCAGAAAAATTTTTTTTCATATTTTTTGAAATAAAAATTTGCAAAAATGAATTTATGTGCTACATTTGCACCCGCAATCACGCACCAATACAATGGTCTATGGTGTAATGGTAACACTACTGATTTTGGTTCAGTCATTCTAGGTTCGAGTCCTAGTAGACCAACAAAAGCCTCTCAAAAAACTGAGAGGCTTTTTTTATTGCGTTATTTTTAGGTTAATTATATAAAAAAAGCTGCCTAAGGGCAGCTTTATGTTTTTTCTTTCTAGGTTAAATTTTGAAAGTTACAACCGGTCTTACAGCATGATTAACCAGGTCTTCGCTTATACTTCCGTTAAAGAAGTGTGCAAGTCCTTTTCTGCCGTGAGTGCACATACCAATAAGGTCGGCATTTACACTGTTTGCAAAGTGAAGTATACCTTTCTCTACATTAATGTCGTTGTATATGTGTGTAGAGTAGCCTCCTGTTAGGTTTGCATTTGCAGCAAAATCATGGATAAGTTTCTCTGCAGCGTGTGTAGATTTGAAGTCGTTTGGTGTGTTAACAAAAACAAGGTGTAGGTTTGCATTAAATAGGTTAGCAAAGCTTACTACGTCTTTGAATGGCTTTTTGATTTCGTCTGAGAAGTCAGAAGCAAAAACAAAGTTTTGCGGAGCGAACTCGCCTTCTTCTTTCTTGATTACAAGTACCGGAATGTCTGAAGTACGAACCACTTTTTCAGTGTTAGATCCAATAAACATTTCTCTAAAGCCGCTTGCTCCGTGAGATCCCATAACTACTAGATCGATATCGTGTTTCTTGCTATGAGCAATAATACCGTCAAAGGCTTTGTCAAACTGAATAGCTTCAATTACAGTTAGACCTTCAAGGTATGGTTCGTTAAGCAGGTCCTGGAAACGTTCGCGTGTTTTTTCCATAAAGAACATAACCTCAGGTACTCCTGCACTTCGTCCTACGGCGTTGCTTTCTCCTATACCGTCATCGCTAATGTGGTTTGGTAATTCCAGCATGTGAAGCAGGTATATTTCGCCGTTGTTTTTGCGGGCAATCTGAGCTGCTACTTTAAGTGCATACTCAGCGTGGTCTGAGAAATCGGTAGGTACTAAAATTCTTTTCATATGTGTAAATTATTAACAAAAATTTGGTTGGAAAAATAATACAATAAAAGTAGTGAATAAATTTTACATTATGTAATGATTTTCAATATATAAAAAAATTAGTATATTTGCACAGTTATTTATTAAAAAACTAAATAATGAGGGGACAGGAGTCCCCTCTTTTTATACTTGATATGACATTTAGAGAGAAAGTTGCAGAACTGGTGAATGCAGCGCTGGAAGAGCGCCCTTCGTTGTTTCTTATAGATCTTTCCATAAGTGATTCCAATAAAATTAATGTTACGCTGGATGGCGATAATGGGATAAATTTACAGGACTGTATTGATGTAAGCAGGGCTGTAGAGCATAATTTGGATAGGGAAGAGCAGGATTTTTCCCTTGAAGTAGCTTCGGCAGGAGCGACAAGCCCTTTAAAAAACATCAGGCAGTATAAAAAAAATATTGGACGAACACTTAAGGTAAAGACTGAGAGTGGTGAAACTGAGGCTAACCTTACAGATGCTACTGAAGAGTTCATAGTACTGGAGTGGAAGGCAAGGGAGCCTAAAAAGATAGGTAAAGGGAAAGAAACCGTACAAAAAAGAGCTGAAATACCTTATGCAGAAATTAAGGAAGCAGTTGTTGTTATAAAATTTTAAAAAATAAAGAGAGTTGGCATGGAAAATCTTGCATTAATTGATTCGTTTTCAGAGTTTAAGGACGATAAGCTGATAGATCGCGTTACGCTGATGGCGATTCTGGAAGATGTATTTAGAAATGCATTAAAGAAGAAATATGGTTCTGATGATAATTTTGATATCATTATAAACCCTGATAAAGGGGATATGGAGATTTGGAGGAACCGTGTGGTTGTAGCCGATGGTGAGGTAGAAGATCCTAACCAGGAAATTTCTCTTTCTGAAGCCAGAAAAATTGAGCCTGACTTTGAGGTGGGTGAAGATGTTTCTGAAGAGGTGAAGCTAATACAGTTAGGTCGTCGTGCCATACTTGCGTTACGCCAAAACCTTATATCTAAAATTCACGAACACGATAATACAAACCTTTACAAGCAGTTTAAAGAGCTTATAGGTGATATTTATACTGCAGAAGTGCACCATGTTCGACCAAAAGCTGTAATTTTGGTGGATGATGAAGGTAATGAGATTGTTTTACCAAAAGAAAAACAAATCCCTTCAGACTTTTTCAGAAAAGGAGATAACGTTCGCGGTATAATAGAAAATGTTGAGCTTAAAGGAAATAAGCCGCAAATTATTATGTCCAGAACTTCTGAGAAATTCCTTGAGAAACTTTTCGAACAGGAAATACCAGAGGTGTTTGACGGACTTATCACTATCAAAAAAGTAGTGAGAATACCGGGCGAGAAGGCTAAAGTTGCTGTTGATTCTTATGATGACAGAATTGATCCTGTTGGTGCCTGTGTGGGTATGAAAGGTTCAAGGATTCATGGGATTGTACGTGAACTAGGAAATGAAAATATTGATGTAATAAACTATACGTCTAATACTCAGCTTTATATTACAAGAGCATTGAGTCCTGCAAAAGTTTCTTCTATCAAAATTGATGAAGAAGCTAAAAGGGCAGAAGTGTTTTTAAAGCTGGAAGAAGTGTCTAAGGCTATTGGCCGTGGAGGACACAACATTAAGCTTGCCGGGTTGCTTACAGGATATGAGCTTGATGTGATACGTGAAGGTAATCTAGAGGAGGATGAGGATGTTGAATTAACAGAATTCTCAGACGAAATCGAAGATTGGATTATCCAGGAGTTTGCTAAAATAGGTTTAGATACAGCCAGAAGCGTGCTTAATCAGGATGTGGCAGACCTAGTAAGAAGAACAGACCTGGAAGAAGAAACGATTCTTGAAGTTGTAAGAATACTTAAAGAAGAGTTTGAAGATTAATAAAACTAATTGTATAAATACAACATACAACCGGGAAAGATAATATTAAAAAGATTTTATGTCTGAAGAAAGAGTAATAAGATTAAATAAAGTTTTAAGAGAATTAAACATTTCGCTGGACAGGGCTGTTGAGTTTCTTAAGGATAAGGGGCATAATATTGATGCTACCCCTAATGCTAAAATATCCAACGAGGAATATAAAGCTCTTATTAACCAGTTTTCTGCCGATAAAGGTAAGAAAGAGGCTTCTCTTGAAGTGAGTGAAGAGAAAAGGAAGGAGAAGGAGGCTCTAAGGCTGGAGAGGGAGCGTGAGTTAGAAGAGAAACGTAAGCAGCAGGAAGAGGAAGAAAAGCAAAGGCAGGAAGTAATCCGTGCCAGAGCGAGTATATCCGGTCCGGTAGCAGTGGGTAAAATAGATCTTAATTCTGATAAAAAGGCTCAGCAACAATCTTCAGACACTGTGGGGGAACCTGTGCAGGAAACTGCACCTAAAGAGGAGGCTCCAAAAGCTAAAGAGGAACCTGTAAAACAACCGGAACCTGTGAAAGCACAAGAAGAGGTTAAAAAACCTGAGGAAGCACCTGCGCCAAAGCAGGAGGCTCCAAAAGCAAAACAGCAGCAGCCTGCAAAACAGCAGGAACAACCTGTTAAACACAAAAAACAGGATAAGCCGCAACATGCGCCAAAACAGGAAGCTCCAAAACAACAGGCACCTAAGCAGGAAACACCTAAAGAAGGTGAAGGAGCAACGCCTGTAGAGGATGTTATTAAAACACAATATCAAAAACTTAGCGGTACTACCTTTACGGGTAAAACCATAGATCTTTCCCAATTCGAAAAAGCTAAGAAGAAAAAAGAAGAGCCTAAAAAAGATAACAAAGGCGGAAATAACAACCAGGGCGGAAATAACAATAACAAGAATAAGAGAAAAAGAATAACTACCAAGCCTCAGGGTGGTGGTAACAACCAGGGCGGTAACCAACAGGGAGGAAATAACCAAGGTGGTAACAGACAAGGTGGCGGTAACAGATTTGGTAACAATAATAACAGAGGCAACAACAAGCGTCAGGCTATTGTTAACAAGGTAGAGCCTACCGATGAAGAAGTTAAAAACCAAATTAGAGAAACCCTTGAAAAACTTCAGGGTAAAGGTAGCAAGTCTAAGGCGGCTAAGTACAGAAGAGATAAGCGTGAAACACACCGTCAGCGTACTGATGACGAGCAAAAACAGCTTGAAGAAGGAAGCAAAGTGCTTAAAGTAACAGAGTTTGTTACAGTAGGTGAAATTGCAAGTATGATGGATGTGCCTATTACTAAGGTAATCTCTGTATGTATGTCGTTAGGAATCATGGTAAGTATGAACCAGCGTTTAGATGCTGAAACACTTACTATTGTTGCTGATGAGTTTGGTTATGAGGTTAAAATTACAACGGCTGATATTGAAGAATCAATAGAGGTTGTAGAAGATAAAGAAGAAGATTTACAGTTCAGAGCACCTATCGTTACAGTAATGGGTCACGTTGACCACGGTAAAACGTCGTTACTTGACTACATCCGTAAGGAAAATGTAATCGCAGGTGAGTCGGGAGGTATTACACAGCACATTGGTGCATATGGAGTAACTCTTGAAAGCGGACAAAAAATCGCATTCCTTGATACACCGGGTCACGAGGCATTTACCGCGATGCGTGCACGTGGTGCTCAGGTAACAGATATCGCTATTATCGTAATTGCTGCGGACGACGATATCATGCCACAAACAAAAGAGGCAATTAACCACGCTCAGGCAGCTGGTGTGCCAATTATATTTGCAATAAACAAAGTTGATAAGCCAACGGCTAACCCGGATAAAATTAAAGAACGCTTAGCAGGTATGAACCTGTTAGTGGAAGACTGGGGGGGTAAAATTCAGTCGCACGATATATCTGCAAAAACAGGTTTAGGTGTGAAAGAATTACTTGAAAAAGTATTACTTGAAGCAGAGATTCTTGATCTTAAAGCTAACCCTGATAAGCCTGCAGTTGGTACTGTAGTTGAGGCCTTCCTTGATAAAGGTAGGGGTTATGTAGCTACTGTACTTGTACAGGGTGGTACTTTAAAAGTAGGTGATTATGTACTTGCTGGTAAACACCACGGTAAGGTAAAAGCAATGCACGATGAGCGCGGAAACAGCCTACAGGAGGCAGGTCCTTCAACACCGGTATCGCTACTGGGTCTTGATGGTGCGCCAACGGCGGGTGACAAGTTCAACGTGTTTGAAGATGAGAAAGAGGCTAAGCAAATTGCTGCAAAACGTACTCAGTTACTACGTGAGCAGGCGGTACGTACTCAGCGTCACATTACGCTTGCTGAGATTGGACGTAGGATTGCTTTAGGTCAGTTCAAGGAACTTAACATTATCCTTAAAGGTGACGTGGATGGTTCGGTTGAGGCATTGTCTGACTCGTTCTCTAAACTGTCTACAGAAGAAATTCAAATCAATATCATACATAAAGGTGTAGGTGCTATTACAGAGTCTGACGTATTATTAGCTTCGGCTTCAGATGCGATTATTATCGGATTTAACGTAAGACCAATGGGTAGTGCTAAGCAACTTGCAGAGAAAGAGGAAATCGATATCAGAAACTACTCTATTATCTATGATGCTATTGATGATGTTAAGGATGCTATGGAAGGAATGCTTTCTCCGGAACTTAAAGAAGAAGTTACCGGTACTGCAGAGATCCGTGAAACATTCAAAATTTCTAAAGTGGGTACTATTGCCGGATGTATGGTTACAGATGGTAAGATATACAGAAGCTCTAAAATCCGTCTTATCAGGGATGGTGTGGTTATCTATACCGGAGAGCTTGCTACGCTTAAGCGATTTAAAGATGATGTTAAAGAGGTATCTAAAGGTTACGACTGTGGTATGCAGGTTAAAAACTATAACGATATCCAAATTGGTGATGTTATTGAAGCATTCCAGGAGGTTGAAGTTAAAAAGACGCTTAAATAATAATAAGAGTTTATATATGACAAAAAGTCCGGCTATTGGCCGGACTTTTTTGCTTTGATATCTTTTGTTTGATAGTTGTTTTTATTGTTTATGAGCTGTTATTTGCTTGGTTTTATCAATAAGGCATAAGGGTATTTCTCTTTTACCTTTACAAGCTGTCTTTCGGCTTCTATGCGTGATTTAAAGCTGCCGACCCATACTTTGTAGGTTGGGCTTTCAAATATTATTGTGCCATCTAAATCTTGGTATTCTTTTTTAAATTCAGCTAATGTTTTTCGGGCATTACTGTTCTCTCCATAGTAAATCTGAATCTTGTATCGGTCGTTAATATCGATGTTTGAATTCAGTTTTCTTTTTTCATTTAGTAATTGCTCAAATTTGGGGTCCTGAGAGATAGGATTTTCCTGTTGTTGGGCGTTACTTTCTAAAGAATAAAAAGTAAGAAAAACTGCAGCTATTTTTAGGGTGTTTATTTTTAAAATTCTCATAATGAATTGGGTTTGAATGCAAAATTACGATTTATTACAAAATCTTGTTAGAATATATTTATTTAGAATTGTTATAAATTATGCTTTAAGATTTAATTAAGGTTTGAGAATAGTACATAAGTCGTATTTTTGTGGGAGTTTTTAAAAAAGTATATAGATTCATTCAAATATACCCTTAAAAACTATACCAATTTAAGTCGATAATCATTTTTTAATATGAAAAAAGTGGGTAACCATACTTCGTTTTCGAGAATTTTATTTTTCTGTTTAGCTTTATCGCTCTCATTCTCATTTGCTTCTTACGCGCAAGATGCTGCTCCGGCGGCTGATGCAGGTCAGGAAGCTGCGGCTTCGGCAGGTGCCGGAGATCCGAAAAAAGGTAAAGAATTGTTCAATTCATTATGTGCTGCATGTCACAAGCTTGATGGTAAAGCAACAGGTCCTGCTCTAAGGGGTGTTGCTGAAAAGCATGACCGTGAGTGGCTTTACAAATGGGTTCGTAACAGTAGTGAGCTAATTAAATCAGGTGATGCTACAGCTGTAAAGCTGTTTGCTGATAACAACAACGTTACAATGACTGCGTTTCCTCAGCTTTCTAATGGGGATATAGACAATATCATGGCGTATACGTCGGAGCCAAAAGTGACTCCTCCGGGGCCAGGTCCTGGTTCTGCTGTTGTTGCTCAGGAAAGTGGTGCTTCTAATAATCTAATTCTTGGGGCGCTTGTTCTTGTTCTTTTAGTTCTTATTGTTATGTTGGTTCTTGTGAACAGTACATTAAGAAAAGTTGCTGCTGCAAACGGTGTTGATGTTTCTAAAAAAGGAAATACAGTGTCTTTCTGGCAGGCTTATGCAAGAAACCAGTTCTTGGTTTTGGTTACTTCAATCCTATTATTATTATCGGGTGCGTACTTCCTTTATGGTTACTTAATGCAAATTGGGGTTGATCAAGGGTACGAGCCAATTCAGCCAATACATTTCTCTCATAAAATTCACGCAGGTGAAAACGGTATTGATTGTAAATACTGTCACTCTTCTGCAAGGGTAAGTAAAACTTCAGGTATACCGTCTCTTAATGTTTGTATGAACTGTCATAAAAACATCTCTGAGTTCTCAGGTAGCAAAGATTCTACTTACGTTGAATATTCAAAAGAATTCTATACTGCAGAAATCCAAAAACTATACGACGCTGTAGGTTGGGATAAATCTGCACAACAATACACAGGTAAAACTAAACCGGTTAAATGGGTTAGAATTCATAATCTTCCAGACTTTGTTTACTTCAATCACTCTCAGCACGTTTCTGTAGCTGGTGTTGAATGTCAAACATGTCATGGTCCTGTTGAGACGTTTGAGATTATGAAACAAAACGCTCCTTTAACAATGGGCTGGTGTATTAACTGTCACCGTGAGACAAATGTGAAAGTAGAAGGTAACGACTACTACAAAAAAATCCACGACGAACTTGCTAAGAAATATGGTGTGCAGAAGCTTACAGCTGCCAACATGGGAGGTACAGAGTGTGGAAAATGTCACTATTAATCAATTTTTAAGAAGCTAATATCTATATACAACATGGCATCAAACAAAAAATACTGGCAAAGTGTTGAAGAACTGAACGAAAACAGTTCTATTGTTGAGACGCTAAGAAACAATGAGTTTGTTGAGGAGATTCCTACTGATGAATTTCTTGGTAATGAAGAGGCTATGTCTTCTTCTTCAACAAGCCGTCGTGACTTTTTGAAATATGTCGGGTTCAGTACTGCTGCAGCTTCTCTTGCAGCGTGTGAAGGACCAGTAATTAAGTCGATTCCTTATGTGGTTCAACCAGAGGAAATCATTCCGGGTGTTGCAGATTACTATGCAACTACAATAGCGGATGGTTTTGATTTTGCAAACATATTAATCAAAACCCGTGAGGGTAGGCCAATTAAGGTTGAGAATAACAGAATGCCTGGTTCGGGCATTAGTGCTAACGCAAGGGTTTATGCCTCTGTTCTTTCTCTTTATGACAGCATGCGTTTAAAGCAGCCTATGGTTGCTGGTAAGCCGGCTTCATGGGAAGAGGTTGATACCAGGGTTAAAGCTGGTTTAGCAGAAGCTGCAGCAAGTGGTGGTCAGGTAGTTTTATTAACTAACACTATGGCTAGCCCGTCTACAGATAAGCTTATTGCTGAATTTGGTGCCAAGTATGCGAACTTTAAGCATGTTGTTTATGATTCAGTTTCTTCGTCTGAGGCTCTGGATGCTTACCAGACTGTTTATGGTGAGAGAGCTTTAGCTAATTACGATCTTTCAAGTGCTGATGTTATTGTTGCTGTTGGAGCAGATTTCTTAGGTGACTGGCAAGGTGGAGGGTATGATACTGGTTATGCCGGTAAGCGTATCCCGAAACTGGGTAAAATGTCTAAGCATATCCAGATGGAGGCAAATCTTACTCTGTCAGGTTCTAATGCAGATAAGCGTATACCTTTAACTGTTACTCAACAAAAACACGCATTAGTTCATTTATATAATGAGGTTACAGGTTCTTCTGTAAGCGTTCCTGCTGTAGGTGAGAAATATGCTGCAGAGGTTAAGAAGGCTGCTAAGCAGTTAAAAGCTGCCGGATCTAAAGGTGTTGTTATGACAGGTTTAGACGATGTTAATGCTCAGCTTCTTGTAATTGCAATTAACCAAGCGCTTCAAAGTGAGGCATTCAAGCCGGAAGAGGCTCGTTACACTCGTAAGGGTGATGCTAAACAGGTGCAGGTGCTTATCAATGATATTAAAGCAGGAAGTGTTAGCGCGCTTATTATGAGTGGAGTTAATCCTGTGTATACTTTACCAAACGGAGCTGAATTTAAAGAGGCTTTAGGTAAGGTAAAACTTTCTGTTGCATTCTCTATGAAAGAGGATGAAACTGCAGCTCATACTACTGTAGCTGCTGCTGCCCCTCACTATCTTGAGTCTTGGGGTGATGTAGTTATCACAAAAGGTACTTACAGTGTTACTCAGCCAACTATCCGTCCTTTGTTTGATACAAAACAACTTCAGGATGCTTTATTAAGCTGGAGTGGTAACTCACAATCTTACTACGAATATTTAAAAGCTTCTTCTTCTGAGTTCTTTACAGGGAAATCATGGAATCAATTAGTTCACGATGGTATTTCTGTTTCAGAAAACGTTCCTGCTCTTACGGCTGGTGCTGCTGACTTTGGTGGTGCTGCGACTGCATTAGCAGGTGCTAAAGCTGCGGGAGATTTTGAGCTTGTACTTTATACTAAAACAGGTATGGGTGATGGTCAGCAGGCTAATAACCCATGGTTGCAGGAGTTCCCTGATCCAATTACAAGAGCATCTTGGGATAACTATGTAACAGTTGCTAAAGCTGATGCTGAAAAGCTGGAGCTTAAAAATTACCATGTTGCTAATGGTGGTCTTAATGGTAGCTATGCTACTCTTGAGGTAAACGGAGTAAAACTTGAAAATGTTCCTGTAATGATCCAGCCGGGTCAGGCCGTAGGTACATTAGGTCTTTCTTTAGGTTACGGTCGTACAGCGGCAATGAAGCAGGAAATGCAGGTAGGTATCAATGCTTACCCTGTATACAAAAACTTCAACTCGTTCCAGTCGGCTAAAATTTCTAAAGGAAACGGTGACCACGAGTTTGCTTGTTTACAGTTACAAAAAACATTAATGGGTAGAGGAGATATCGTAAAAGAAACTACCCTCGAAATATTCAATACTAAAGATGCTTCTGAATGGAATGAACTTCCTCAGGTTTCTTTAGATCACAGTGAAGTAGCTTCTACTTCGGTTGACTTATGGGAGTCCTTTGACAGAACAGTAGGTCACCACTTTAACTTGTCAATCGACCTTAATGCTTGTACAGGTTGTGGAGCTTGTGTTATAGCTTGTCACTCTGAAAACAACGTTCCGGTTGTAGGTAAGTCTGAAGTTAGAAGAAGCCGTGATATGCACTGGTTACGTATCGATAGGTACTATTCTTCTGAGGAGACTTTCGCAGAGGATGTAGAGCTTAAAGAGAATACTTCCGGCTTAATGGACTCTATCAGTACATTTAATGCTATGGAAGATCCGGCAGAAAACCCACAGGTTGCATTCCAGCCGGTATTCTGTCAGCACTGTAACCACGCACCATGTGAAACTGTATGTCCGGTAGCGGCTACATCACACGGTCGTCAGGGTCAAAACCACATGGCTTACAACCGTTGTGTGGGTACTCGTTACTGTGCTAACAACTGTCCTTACAAAGTGCGTCGTTTCAACTGGTTCCTTTATAACAAGAACAGTGAGTTTGATTACCATATGAATGACGATTTAGGACGTATGGTTCTTAACCCTGATGTTAACGTACGTTCTAGAGGTGTAATGGAGAAATGTTCTCTATGTTTACAAATGACTCAGGCAACAATCTTAAAAGCTAAGAGAGAAGGTCGTCCGGTTGCTAAGGATGAATTCTCAACAGCTTGTTCAGAGGCTTGTGGATCTGGAGCACTTGTATTCGGGGATATCAACAACCCAGAGGATACAGTTACTAAACTTAAAGAAGATGACAGGATGTATCACCTACTGGAGCATGTAGGTACTCAGCCTAACGTATTCTTCCAGGTTAAAGTAAGAAACACCTAAAATCAAATAAGTATTAATAAGAAACAATATAAAGGATTATGTCGTCTCATTACGAAGCACCCATTAGAAAACCTTTAGTTATAGGTGATAAAAATTTTCACGATGTAACAGTAGATGTTGCAGCACCGGTGGAAGGCAGGGCAAATAAGCAATGGTGGATTGTATTCTCGATCGCTTTGGCAGCTTTCCTATGGGGTGTAGGTTGTGTGGCTTACACAGTTGGAACAGGTATCGGTACTTGGGGTTCAAATAAAACAGTTGGCTGGGCCTGGGATATTACTAACTTCGTTTGGTGGGTTGGTATCGGTCACGCCGGAACACTAATTTCAGCAGTATTATTATTATTCCGTCAAAAGTGGAGAATGGCGATTAACCGTTCTGCAGAGGCGATGACCATCTTCTCGGTAATTCAGGCAGCAATGTTCCCTGTATTCCACATGGGTCGCCCTTGGTTAGCTTACTGGGTAATGCCGGTTCCTAACCAGTTCGGTTCACTTTGGGTTAACTTTAACTCACCTCTACTTTGGGACGTATTTGCAATTTCTACTTATCTGTCTGTTTCACTTGTTTTCTGGTGGACAGGTTTATTACCTGACTTTGCAATGCTTCGTGACAGAGCTGTAACTCCTTTCACAAAAAGAGTATACTCGATCGTTAGTTTCGGATGGAGTGGTAGAGCAAAAGACTGGCAGCGTTTTGAAGAGGTTTCTCTTGTACTTGCCGGTTTAGCAACTCCTCTTGTACTTTCTGTACACACTATCGTATCGTTTGACTTTGCTACTTCGGTTATACCGGGATGGCACACTACAATTCTTCCTCCATACTTCGTTGCCGGTGCGATCTTCTCTGGATTTGCAATGGTAAACACGCTTCTTATCATTATGAGGAAGGTATCAAACCTTGAAGCTTACATTACAATACAGCATATTGAGCTTATGAACATCATTATCATGATTACAGGTTCGATTGTTGGTACAGCTTATATTACTGAGTTATTTATTGCATGGTATTCAGGAGTTGAATACGAGCAATATGCATTCCTTAACAGAGCAACAGGTCCTTACTGGTGGTCATACCTATTAATGATGACTTGTAATGTTGTTTCTCCACAGGTTATGTGGTCTAAAAAGATCAGAACTAGTATCATGGCATCGTTTATTATCTCTATCGTGGTAAACATCGGTATGTGGTTTGAGCGTTTCGTAATTATCGTTACCTCACTTCACAGAGATTACCTGCCATCATCATGGACTATGTTCCAGCCTACATTTGTAGATGCAGGTTTCTTCATTGGTACAATTGGTTTCTTCTTTGTATTATTCTTACTTTACTCAAGAAGCTTCCCTGTAATTGCACAGGCAGAGGTAAAATCTATCATGAAAACTTCAAGTGAGAAGTACAAGAAATTAAGAGATCAGGAAGGACACAACAATCATTCACATTCAGATAATCATTAAGAATCATGAGTAATAAAGTTATACATGTACTATACAATGATGATGATATCCTGATGGATGCCGTTAAGCAAACGCGTGCTGCTCATCATCACATTGAAGAAGTTTATACACCTTTCCCGGTTCACGGGTTAGATAAGGCCATGGGTCTTGCTCCTACAAGATTAGCTATTTGCTCTTTCTTATATGGTTTAGTAGGTTTATCTGTTGCTACATCTATGTTATACTACATTATGATTGTAGACTGGCCACAGGATATTGGTGGTAAGCCAAGTTTCAGTTTCATTCAAAACATGCCTGCATTCGTACCGGTAATGTTTGAGATGACAGTATTCTTCGCAGCTCACTTAATGGTAATTACTTTCTATATGAGAAGTAAATTATGGCCATTTAAAGAGGCAGAGAACCCGGATGTAAGAACTACAGATGACCATTTTTTAATGGAAGTTTCTGTTCACGGTGATGTAGACCAGATGGTTTCATTCTTTGAGAACACAGGAGCTGTGGAAGTAAAAGTAATTGAAAAGCATTAAGAGAGATATGAAAGCATTATATAAAATAGCATTATTGGCATGTGTGTCGGCAGTAGCTACTTCCTGCTTCGATAAATCGCGTCCAAACTACCAGTATTTTCCAAATATGTATGAGCCGGTTCCTTATGAAACTTATTCTGAGGTTCCAACTTTCGCTAACGGTAAAGAAGGTCAGCTTCCGGCTGAAGGATCTATACCGAGAGGTTTTACTCCATACGAATATGAAAATAGTACTGAAGGTTACGATTTAGCTAAAGCTAACTTAGTATCTCCTCTTGACAGTGCTGAAGTTGACTTACCAAGAGCTGAACAGCTTTTCACGATTTACTGTGCAGTTTGTCACGGTGATAAAGGTGATGGTAAAGGAAACCTGGTAAAAAGAGAAAAATTCCTTGGGGTGCCTAACTACAAAGACAGGCAAATTACTGAAGGAAGTGTGTTTCATGTAGTTACTTACGGTCTTAATAGTATGGGTTCTCATGCTAACCAGTTAAGTCAGGAAGAGCGTTGGCAGGTAGCTCACTATGTAATGAAACTTAGGAGTGAATTATAATTGTAGAACACTGAAAGCATAAAATATGTATACATTTTCAAGTAAATTAAAAACTTTTTCTTTCATCCTTATGATCGTAGGTGTTCTGGGGATCGGTTATAGTTTTTTTACTGCGCCAAAAGATATCAATGATGTTGAGGCAATATTAGCCAGTCAACACGGTCATCACGGTGATGCTCACGCTGAAGGCGCAGAGCACCATGATGCTAAAGATGCTCATGTTAATACAGCTCACTCTGAAGATGCTCATGCAGCAGCGGGTCACGATGCACATGATGCTCACGGAGCAGAAGCTCATGAAGCACACGATGAACACACTCATCACCTAGAGCACGTTTTACATCAATTACAAAACAAGCCTTGGGCTGGTGTTTATGTAGCGGCTTTATTCTTTATGTTAATTTCACTTGGGGCATTAGCTTTCTATGCTATCCAAAACGCTGCATCTGCAGGATGGTCTCCTGTATTGTTTAGAGTTATGGAAGGTATATCTGCTTACCTTATCCCTGGTGCTGTTATAGTATTTTTATTACTTGTATTAGGTGTTATGGGATCACACCACCTGTTCATATGGATGGACAAGGATGTGGTTGCTCACGATCATTTAATTCAGGGTAAATCGGGCTACCTTAACGGTCCTTTCTTCCTTATCAGAGCAGCTCTTTTCATGGGTGGATGGATTTTCTACCGTCAGTATGCAAGAAAAGTTTCTTTAGCTCAGGATGAGGCATCAGATAACCTGAACTTTAAGAAGAGTTTTAAAGCTGCGGCTTCATTCCTTGTATTCTTCATCGTATCAGAGTCTATCATGTCTTGGGATTGGATCATGTCTGTAGATCCACACTGGTTTAGTACGCTATTCGGATGGTATGTGTTTGCAAGTTTTGTTGTAAGTGCAGTTACTGTTATTGCAATGGTTACTCTTTACCTAAAATCTCAGGGTTATTTAGAGTATGTAAATACTAGCCACATACACGATTTAGCTAAATTCATGTTTGGTTTCAGTGTATTCTGGACTTACCTTTGGTTCTCTCAGTTCATGCTTATATGGTATGCTGATATACCGGAAGAGATTACTTACTTTGTAACAAGAATTGAACACTATAATCTTCCTTTCTTTGGTATGGTTGTTATGAACTTTGTTCTGCCTGTACTTATCCTTGTTAATACAGACTTTAAACGTCTTACATGGATTGTAGTTCTTGCAGGTACAATCATCCTTTGCGGTCACTATGTAGATTTCTTCAACATGATTATGCCTGCAACAGTTGGTGATCAGTGGTTCATTGGAGCTGGTGAGATAGGTTCTATACTATTCTTTATGGGATTGTTTATCTTTGTTGTGTTCAGTGCCATTTCAAAAGCGCCGTTATTAGCTAAGCGTAACCCGCTGATTGAAGAAAGTAAGCATTTTCATTATTAATATTTAAAGAATAAACAGATGACAAGTTTATTGATAGTTATAGTTTTAGTTTTATTAGGCATTGCAATATGGCAATTAACTAAAATATTTGATTTAACTCAAATCGGCACAGCTGTTAACGGCGATTCAGAAGTTGCTAATGATAGAGATAATAATGTAAATGGTTACCTGATGTTTGCCTTTCTTGGCTTCATCTATGTGTTCACTATATACTCTCTTGTAAAATGGGGTCACCTTGTATTAGGTACTCCTGCATCAGAGCATGGTCCGCAGTATGATAACTTGATGACTATTTCGTTAGTATTAATCTTTATTGTACAAACGATTACTCAGTTCCTTTTACACTACTTCGCATTTAAATACAGAGGTAAAAAAGGACAGGTTGCTTTTTATTATGCAGATAACGACAAACTGGAATTTGTATGGACAATTATCCCGGTAATTGTACTTGCAGGTCTTATACTTTACGGTCTTTATGCCTGGACAAACATCATGTTTGTTGATGAGAATAAAGAAGATACTATTGTTGTTGAAATTTATGCTAAACAATTTAGCTGGGAAGCAAGATATGCCGGTGAAGACGGTGTACTTGGTAAAGCTAACGTAAGATATATTGAAGGTGTTAATACTTTAGGTGTGGATATGTCTGATCCAAATGCTCAGGATGATATCCAGTCTACAGAACTTCACCTACCAAAAGGTAAGCAGGTTATATTTAAGTTCCGTTCTCAGGATGTACTTCACTCTGCTTACATGCCTCACTTCAGAGCTCAAATGAACGTAGTGCCTGGTATGGTAACACAGTTTGCCTTTACTCCTACAATCACAACTGAAGAGATACGTTTAGATCCAAAAATCATGGATAAAGTAGCTAACATTAACAAAATCAGATCTGAGAAAAGTGCTGATTTAATTGCTGATGGTGGTGAAGCTCTTTCTCCTTATACATTTGACTACTTACTTCTTTGTAACAAAATTTGTGGTGCATCTCACTACAACATGCAAATGAAGATTGTTGTTGAGGATGAGGCCGACTTTAATAAATGGTTAGGTGAGAAAAAAACACTTGGTGCAGCTGTAAAAGAATCTCAGGCTAGTGAAGCTCCGGCTGAGGCGGCTCCTGCTCCTGCTACTGAAGAGCAAGAGGCAGCAACTGTAAACGATTCTACAGCAGTAGTAGACCATAAATAATAAAATAATTCTTTTTAAATATTCAAATTAAAGAAATATGTCAGCAGTAGGACACGAAGTACACGGTCACGATGATCATGGACATCACAAAGAGACCTTCATCACGAAGTATATCTTTAGTATAGATCACAAAATGATCGCTAAGCAATACCTGCTTACCGGTGTAGTTATGGGTATTATTGGTATTGTGATGTCATTATTATTCCGTATGCAAATTGCATGGCCGGAAGAGTCTTTCACAATTTTTAAAGTTCTTTTAGGAGATAAATTTGCTCCGGGTGGAGTAATGCGTAACGATATCTATCTGGCGCTTGTAACCATTCACGGTACCATCATGGTATTTTTTGTATTGACTGCAGGTTTAAGTGGTACTTTCAGTAACCTTCTTATTCCGTTACAAATTGGTGCAAGGGATATGGCATCAGGTTTCATGAACATGATATCATACTGGTTATTCTTCCTTTCTTCTGTAATCATGGTTATCTCTCTATTCGTAGAGGCAGGACCGGCTTCAGCAGGTTGGACAATATACCCTCCTTTAAGTGCACTTCCGCAGGCAATAGGTGGTTCTGGTGCAGGTATGACACTTTGGTTAGTATCTATGGCAATATTCATTGCTTCGTCACTTATGGGATCACTTAACTATGTGGTAACTGTAATTAACCTTAGAACAAAAGGTATGTCTATGACAAGACTACCTCTTACAATCTGGGCATTCTTTATTACTGCTGTTATCGGTATAGTTTCGTTCCCTGTATTACTTTCTGCTGCATTACTATTAATATTCGATAGAAGTTTCGGTACTTCATTCTTCCTTTCAGATATCTTTATCGCTGGTGACGTTCTTCACTACCAGGGAGGTTCTCCTGTATTATTTGAGCACCTATTTTGGTTCTTAGGTCACCCTGAGGTATATATCGTATTACTACCTGCATTAGGTATTACATCTGAAATTATTGCAACTAACTCACGTAAACCAATCTTTGGTTACCGTGCGATGATTGCTTCTATTCTTGCAATTGCATTCCTTTCAACAATCGTTTGGGGTCACCACATGTTCGTATCAGGTATGAACCCGTTCTTAGGATCTGTGTTTACCTTTACAACACTTCTTATTGCGATTCCATCGGCTGTTAAGGCATTCAACTATATTACAACGCTATGGAGAGGTAACCTGCAAATGAACCCTGCAATGCTATTCTCTATCGGTCTTGTATCTACTTTCATCACTGGTGGTCTTACAGGTATCATTCTAGGTGACAGTACACTTGATATTAACGTTCACGATACTTACTTCGTTGTGGCTCACTTCCACTTAGTAATGGGTATCTCTGCTCTATACGGTATGTTTGCCGGTATTTACCACTGGTTCCCTAAAATGTTCGGTAGAATGATGAACAAGAACCTTGGTTACATTCACTTCTGGGTAACTGCAGTATGTGCTTACGGAGTATTCTTCCCAATGCACTTTATAGGTATGGCGGGTCTTCCAAGGCGTTACTATACTAACTCTGCTTTCCCTTTATTTGATGACCTTGCAGATGTTAACGTTATCATCACTATGTTTGCTATTATTGGTGCTGCATTCCAGTTAGTGTTCCTTTGGAACTTCTTCTACAGCATCTTTAAAGGTAAAAAAGCTCCTCAAAACCCATGGAGATCAAACACTCTTGAGTGGACTACTCCGGTTGAGCATATTCACGGTAACTGGCCAGGTGAAATTCCTGAAGTTTACAGATGGCCATATGACTACAGTAAACCAGGTCACGATGAAGACTTCGTACCTCAAACTGTACCGATGAAACCAAACGAAGAACAGTTACACCATTAATAAATGGTACATATCATAATAAAAGCCTCTCCTAACAGGGAGGCTTTTTGTTTAAATGCTTATTTTTATATAAAATAAGAAATGATATGATGGCAGAAGATTATACTTTTAGTGTTAACAAAAACATGAATCAGTTTGAACTGGTTGTGGATGAAGATAACATTGCTTTTTTGGAATTCTATACCGATGGCAAAAAAATCTTTTTAAACCACACAGAAGTTCCTGTTGATTTGAGGGGAAGAGGCATTGCGGCAAAGCTTGTTGAGAAGAGCCTGGCGTATTGCAGGGAAAATAATTTAATTGTTGTGCCCGCCTGTTCTTATGTGGCTCATTTTATTGATGATAACCCGCAGTGGAATGATGTGTTGTCTGAAGGTTATCAAATGTGAGCCTAATTAAATTATATTTGCTGTATGAATGAGAATTTAGATCCTACTAATAAAAACTTTAATCCCGAAGAGCTTGATTTAGAGAAAAAGCTGAGACCCCTGTCGTTTGACGATTTTACAGGGCAGGATCAGGTGCTTGAAAACCTAAAGGTTTTTGTGGAAGCGGCTAATTTTCGTGACGAAGCTTTAGATCATACCCTTTTTCACGGACCTCCGGGGCTTGGTAAGACCACTTTGGCAAACATACTGGCAAATGAGCTTGGGGTTGGTATTAAAATCACCTCAGGGCCTGTTTTAGATAAACCGGGTGATTTAGCCGGATTGCTTACCAATCTTGATGAAAGGGATATACTTTTTATTGACGAGATTCACCGTCTTAGTCCGGTTGTGGAGGAGTATCTTTACTCAGCTATGGAGGATTTTAAAATAGATATCATGATTGAGTCGGGACCTAATGCCCGTTCAGTACAAATAGGTCTTAACCCGTTTACACTGGTTGGGGCTACAACCCGTTCGGGCTTACTAACGGCGCCTATGCGTGCCCGTTTTGGTATTTCAAGCCGACTTCAGTATTATACTACTGAGCTGTTAACGAGTATAGTGGAGCGTAGTTCTGCCATACTTAAAATGCCTATTACTATGGAAGCTGCTATTGAAATAGCAGGACGCAGTCGTGGTACACCCCGTATTGCCAATGCACTTTTACGACGAGTGCGTGATTTTGCCCAGATAAAAGGTAATGGTAAAATTGATATCGAGATAGCCAGATATTCACTTAAGGCTCTTAATGTAGATGCTCATGGTCTTGATGAAATGGATAATAAGATACTTAATACTATAATCGATAAGTTTAAAGGTGGACCTGTTGGTTTGTCTACACTGGCAACAGCAGTGTCTGAAAGCGGAGAGACTATTGAAGAAGTATATGAACCTTTCCTTATTCAGGAAGGGTTTATAGTAAGAACGCCAAGAGGTAGAGAAGTTACCGAGAAAGCATACAAGCATCTGGGTAAGATTAGAATGACGCAGGGAGGATTGTTTTAACAGTGACTGATAACAGAAAGAAATACTCTGATTTTATAAAAGCCGAAGCCAAACGCCTCGGCTTTTTGTCATGTGGTATATCTAAAGCCGGGTTTCTTGAAGAGGAAGCACCGCGTTTGGAAAAATGGCTTAATGAGAATAGGCACGGGCAAATGCAGTACATGGAAAACCACTTTGATAAAAGATTAGATCCAACCCTGCTTGTAGACGGAGCTAAAAGTGTGATTTCACTTTTACTGAATTACTATCCTGAGCAAATCCAGACGGAGGGGAGTTATAAAATATCAAAATATGCCTACGGGCAGGATTATCACTTTGTAATAAAATCCAAGCTTAAGGAGCTACTGCATTCCATTCAGGAGAATATAGGTGAAGTAGGAGGTAGGGCTTTTGTCGATTCGGCTCCGGTGCTCGATAAGGCTTGGGCGGCAAAAAGTGGTTTGGGCTGGATAGGTAAAAACAGTAACCTGTTAAGTAAGCAGGTGGGTTCTTTCTTTTTTATTGCCGAGCTTATTGTTGATATAGATTTAGAATACGACGGTGTAACTACAGATCATTGCGGAAGTTGTACAGCCTGTATTGATGCCTGCCCTACACAGGCAATAATAGAACCTTATGTTGTTGATGGCAGTAAGTGTATTTCTTATTTTACCATTGAGCTTAAGGAAAACATTCCGGCAGATATGAGGGGTAAGTTTGACGACTGGGCTTTTGGTTGTGATGTTTGCCAGGATGTATGTCCGTGGAACCGTTTTTCCAAACCACATCGTGAACCGTTATTTAATCCGCATCCTGATTTATTATCCATGACAAAAAAGGACTGGGATGAAATTACCGAGGAAACTTTTAGGGCGGTGTTTAAAAACTCGGCGGTTAAGCGCACAAAATTTGAAGGGCTTACAAGAAATATAAATTTCCTTAAGCCCTGATGCGACTTTGGGGAGATGATAATTTTTTTACCACACGAAATATGGATGTATATATAACAAAGCTCAGGAAAAAGCTGAGTGAAGATGCACGGTTAGAGATTGTAAATGTTCGGGGTTTTGGTTACAAGCTCATTTGTTAACTATTCATTAATTAAATAAAAAGAAAGTTCTTAAAAATTTCTCAATTTCGACGATACGCTTACCTTTGTAAGTTCTGTAATAAAAGCAAATAGAATGAACAAGTACAGTAAGCGCAGAGAAGCACTTTTATACCACGCCAAACCCCATCCGGGTAAAATACAGGTGGTGCCTACAAAGAAATATGCTACACAAAGGGATTTGTCGTTAGCTTATTCTCCGGGAGTGGCAGAGCCATGTCTTGAAATAGCCAAAGATGTAAATAACGTTTATAAATATACTGCAAAAGGTAACCTTGTAGCCGTAATATCAAACGGTACAGCGGTTTTAGGTTTAGGGGACATAGGTCCTGAAGCATCTAAGCCTGTAATGGAGGGTAAAGGTCTTTTGTTTAAGATTTTTGCTGATATCGATGTTTTTGATATCGAGGTAGATACTAAGGATATAGATAAGTTTATAGAAACGGTAAAAAATATTGCTCCTACTTTTGGGGGTATTAACCTTGAGGATATTAAAGCGCCGGAGTCTTTTGAAATTGAAAGAAGGCTTGTTGAAGAGCTTAATATTCCGGTAATGCACGATGACCAGCACGGTACGGCCATAATTTCTTCGGCTGCACTTTTAAATGCGTTGGAGCTTGCTAATAAGAAAATTGAAGATGTTAAGGTGGTGGTTTCGGGTGCAGGATCGGCTGCTTTGGCATGTGCTAACCTTTATCTGCTTTTAGGGGTAAAGGCCGAAAATATAACCATGTTTGATAAAGATGGTATGCTTGTAAAAAGCCGTACCGATTTATTAGATCTTCAGATGAAATATGCTAAGGATGCTGAGTCTGTTACTTTAGCCGAAGCGGTTAAGGGAGGCGATGTTTTCTTAGGACTTTCGGTAGGTAATGTACTTACACCTGAAATGCTGCTTACTATGAATCATGACCCAATTGTGTTTGCAATGGCCAACCCAATTCCGGAAATTGATTATGACCTTGCTGTCGCAACACGTGACGATATTATTATGGCAACGGGTAGATCTGATCACCCTAACCAGGTAAATAACGTGCTTGGTTTCCCTTATATCTTTAGGGGTGCTATGGATGTTAGGGCTACAAAAATTAACGAGGCTATGAAAATGGCTGCTGTTAAAGCGCTTGCCGAACTGGCTAAAGCCCCGGTGCCTGAGCAGGTAAATATCGCTTATGGTGAAACTAAACTTAACTTTGGTCGTGACTATATTATCCCGAAACCTTTTGATCCAAGGCTTATTGCAGTGGTGCCGCCGGCAGTAGCTCAGGCAGCAATGGAGTCGGGTGTGGCATTAAACCCTATAACCGACTGGGATAAGTATGCCGAGGAACTTTTAGACAGGCTGGGTAACGATAACAAAATGGTAAGACTGCTTACCAACAGGGCTAAAACCGATCCTAAACGAATTGTATTTGCCGAGGCAGATCATCTTGATGTGCTTAAAGCTGCGCAAATTGTTCATGAGGAGAAAATTGGTATACCAATCCTGTTAGGTAACAGCGAAATTATAAATGAACTTAAGGAAGAAATAGGTTTTGAGGCCGAAGTGGCTATTATTGATCCTAAAACCGATGAGGAAGAGGAAAGAAGAAACCGTTATGCTGATGTGTTTTGGAGTTCGAGGAACCGGAGGGGTGTAAGCCTTTTAGATGCACAAAAGTGGATGCGTGAACGTAACTACTTTGCGGCAATGATGGTGAACGAAGGAGACGCCGATGCTATGGTTACAGGGTATTCAAGGAGTTATCCGGCAACGGTTAAACCTATTATCCAGCTTATAGGTAAAGCACCAAGTGTAACTAAAATAGCTACTACTAACCTTATGCTTACCAAACGCGGACCAATGTTCCTTTCAGATACGGCAATTAACCCTAATCCAAACGCTGAAGAGCTTGCTAAGATAGCTATTATGACAGCAAGAACAGTAAGAATGTTTGGTATGGAGCCTGTATTGGCAATGGTATCATTCTCAAACTATGGTTCGTCGCCCGATCCTGAAGCGGTAAAAGTAAGGGAGGCAGTACAGATACTTCACCGTGATTATCCTGATTTAATGGTAGATGGAGAAGTTCAGGCTGATTTTGCCTTAAATGCAGAAATGTCAAAAGATAAGTTTCCTTTTTCAAAAATTGCAGGAAAAAAGGTTAATACATTAATTTTTCCTAACTTGGATGCTGCTAACATTACTTATAAGTTGTTAAAAGAACTCAATAAGGTAGTTTCTATCGGGCCTATAATGCTTGGTATGAACAAGCCTGTTCACGTTTTCCAGTTAGGAGCCAGTGTAGAGGAGATGGTAAATATGGCAGCGGTAGCTGTTGTAGATGCTCAGGAGAAGGAAAAACGTTTAAAAATGGCAAAAAATTAATACATAGCTAATCGTTAGAGAATTTTATTATTTTTGGGAACGGATAAAAAAATGTTATGATAGCACATCTTCAGGGAAGACTTGTTGAGAAAACACCAACAGAAGTAGTAATAGACTGTAATGGGGTTGGTTACCAGGTTAATATTTCCCTGCACACCTTTTCTCTTTTACCTGACTCTGAAAACATAAGGTTGTATACCTTTTTACAGGTTAAGGAAGACGCACACACTCTTTTTGGTTTTATGGAGAAAGCCGAAAGGGAACTATTTAAGTTTCTTATTTCTGTTTCAGGAGTGGGGGCAGGTACGGCACGTACAATGCTCTCTTCGCTTGAACCGAAACAAATTATAAACGCCATCGCATCGGGAGATGTGGCAACAATCCAGTCTATAAAAGGGATTGGTGCAAAAACGGCACAAAGGGTAATACTGGACCTTAAGGATAAAGTGTTAAAAGTGTACGGTTTGGGTGAAGTTTCGGTATTGGGCTACAATACAAATAAAGATGAGGCGTTATCTGCGTTAGAGGTTTTAGGATTTAACAAAAAATCTGCAGAAAAAGTTGTAGATAAGATTGTTAGGGAAAATCCGGATGTTACTGTTGAAACAATTATCAAACAAGCATTAAAAAATTTATAGTCCTTGAAAACAGAATACTCTAAAGATTTTTATATAAAGTTAAGGCTGGCTGTTTCGCTATTGTTCTTATTTTTCAATTTAACCGCACAGGCACAGGATGATGAAGATGATAACGAAAAACAGGACACTCTTACCGGTTACAGTACTGCAAGGGTAGAGCTCGAAAATCCCAGGAGTATAGTACAGGGTTATACTTATGATCCAATTACAAATAAATATATATACACGGAAAGTGTAGATGATTTTAATATCAATTATCCGCTTATTCTTACACCTGAGGAGTATGAGGAGCTGGTTTTACGTGAATCCATTCGTGAATACTACCAACAAAAATCAAAAGCGCTTGATGGTAAAGGAACAGAGGAGGAGCAGAAAAACCTGCTTCCGCGATATTATGTCAACTCCAAATTCTTTGAAACCATATTTGGAGGTAATACCATTGATATTAAGCCTCAGGGTTCGGTAGAACTCGACTTAGGAGTTAGGTATACCAAGCAGGATAATCCGTCACTTTCGCCAAGAAACAGAAGTACCTTTACCTTTGATTTTGACCAAAGGATTAGTATGAGTCTCCAGGGACAGGTAGGTACTAAATTAGGGGTGACCGCTAATTATGATACCGAGTCGACCTTTGCATTCCAAAACCTTATCAAGTTAGAATATACACCCGATGAGGATGATATTATCCAGAAAATTGAAGTAGGTAATGTGAGCTTTCCGCTGTCTAACTCATTGGTTAGAGGGGCGCAAAGCCTTTTTGGTGTTAAGGCACAGTTCCAGTTTGGTAAAACTACTGTAACGGGGATTTTCTCAGAACAAAAATCACAAACCAAAACAATAACCGCTCAGGGTGGTGGTACAGTGCAGGAGTTTAGTTTCTTTGCTGCTGAGTATGATAGCGACAAGCACTTCTTCCTTTCACAATGGTTTAGGAATAATTATGATAAGGCATTAAAACAATATCCTTTAATAGACAGCCGTGTACAAATTACCCGTGTGGAAGTATGGGTTACAAACAGGCAAAACAGGATAAATTCTCAGGAAAATAACTCCCGTAACATTCTTGCACTTCAGGATTTAGGTGAATCACAACTAACCGGTTATTATAGTAATGCCGATATTACCGGTGATGCTGTAGGTTTTGCAAGTGGTGGTGCGCCGGGAGGTTTCTTTACATCGAGCCCTAACTCGCCTTCTGATAATAGTAATAACGGACTTGATCCTTCTCTTCTTGATGAGGGAAATAGCCAGTTTTTAAGTCCGTCGGTAAGGGAAATTGTAACGCTAAGTAACAATAGCTTTATTGGTGGTCTTGATGCTAACGAAGGGCGTGATTATGCTAAACTTGAAAATGCGAGGAAACTTACTTCAAATGAATTTACATTCCATCCGCAGTTAGGTTATATTTCATTAAACCAAAGACTTTCTAACGATGAAATTCTTGCTGTAGCTTATCAGTATACTATTGGTGGCGAAGTGTATCAGGTAGGTGAATTTGCAACAGACGGTACCGATGCTACTTCGGTAACAGAATCAGATAATCCAAACGAAGACGCTTCTATCAGTACCAAGAGTCTTATATTGAAAATGCTTAAGAGTAGTTTGGTAAATGTAGATGAGCCGGTTTGGAATTTGATGATGAAAAACATCTATTCTATCCCGGGAGCTTACCAGCTAGAGCAGGAGGATTTCAAAATGAATATCCTTTATACCGATCCTTCTCCGCTAAATTATATCACACCGGCTACCGATGTTAATGGTAATATTATAGATCAATTCCCTCCAGCCGGACCTGGAGAATTTGATAAGCAGGTTGCAGAAACACCTCTTTTAAGAGTGTTCAATGTAGATAGGTTAAGTTATGCTAATGACCCGCAGCCGGGAGGTGACGGTTTCTTTGACTTTTATCCGGGGATTACTGTAAACACGCAAAACGGTAATTTAATTTTTACGACTGTAGAGCCGTTTGGTCAATACCTGTTTGAAAAATTAAGGTTAGACGGTTTAGAGAATTATGGTGACGAAAATGAAACCACCTATAATGCTAACCAGGAAAAATATGTATACCGCAGGCTGTACATGAGTACACAGGCAGATGCATCGCAGGAAAGTGCAAAAAATAAATTCCAGTTAAGAGGTAAGTTCAAATCTACAGGAGGTGATGGTATATCTCTGGGAGCGTTTAATATTCCTCAGGGTTCGGTTGTAGTAACAGCCGGAGGTCGTACACTTGTTGAAGGTGTAGACTATACGGTGAACTATCAGTTAGGTAGGGTACAAATTTTAGATGCTTCCCTTCAAAACTCAAATACACCTATTGAAGTTTCTGTAGAGAACAATGCGGTATTCGGGCAACAAACCCGTCGTTTTGCGGGGGTGTATGTTGAACATAAGTTTACCGATAAATTTTTAGTAGGGGCTACCTTATTGAATATGGCAGAAAGGCCGTTTACCCAAAAAACCAATTATGGACAGGAATCGGTTAACAATACTATTTTCGGACTTAATACTACCTATTCTACCGAAGTACCTTTCTTTACCCGACTGGTAAATAAACTTCCAAACATAGATACTGATGTTCCTTCTAACTTATCGTTTAGAGGGGAAATAGCATACTTACAACCGGGAGCCTCTAAGGCAGACCAGTTTAACAGTGAGCCTACTACTTATGTAGATGACTTTGAGGGTTCACAAACTACTATAGATATGCGTTCGCCGCTATCGTGGTCGCTTGCCAGTGCACCAATTACCCTGTTTCCGGGTAACGCACCACCTGTAGATGATCTTTCTTATGGTTACCAGAGAGCAAAACTTGCATGGTATACTATAGATCCTACATTCTTTACAAACCAGCGTCCTACCGGTATTAGTGACGATGATCTGTCTTCAAACAGAACAAGACGTGTGTATTACAGTGAGCTTTACCCTGTGACAGATGTTGCGCCGGGACAAACTACAGTAGTTAATACTTTAGACCTTACTTATTTCCCACAGGAAAGAGGTCCATACAACTATAACCCTACGGTAGCAGGTACAGGAGGTGTTTTTGACCAGATACAGGCTGAACAAAACTGGGGAGGTATAATGAGATCTATAACCTCTACGAACTTTGAGCAAACCAATGTTGAATATATTCAGTTTTGGGTTCTTGACCCGTATTCGGGTAATGCAGGTGATGTAGCAGACCCTACTAATACAGGTATGCTTGAAATTAACCTTGGAGAAATATCTGAAGATATATTAAAAGATAACCGTAAGCAGTATGAGAACGGACTTCCGGCAGCGGGAGGAACTCAGCCAACATTTACATCTTCATGGAGTAGGGTTCCGGTTTCTCAATCGCTTATTTATGCTTTTGATACCGATACAGGTAACAGGGCTTTGCAGGATGTAGGTCTTGATGGTTTAAGCGATCAGGAAGAAGCAGCAAAATTTGCGGCTCAGGGATATGGTGGTTATGAAGACCCTTCGGGAGATAACTATCAGTTTTTCCTTGATGCTGATGGAGATGTAATAAACAGATATAAAAATTATAATGGTACAGAGGGGAACTCTCCTGTAGATGTTACGAGTAACAGTAGGGGGTCTACTTCACTTCCTGATGTAGAAGACATTAACAGGGATAATACCATGAATACCATTGATGCCTACTACAGGTATAGAATCCCTATTGAGCCGGGAGTTCAGCCGGGACAGGGCTATGTTATAGATGCAAGAACTTTTACTGTAGATGTGCCTGGTAATAATGGTGATGCAGGAAGTAATCAGGCTACCGGTAGATGGTTATTATATAAAGTGCCTATTGAGGTGCCGGATGAGGATGATGAAGAATATGCAGTAGGAGGTATAACGAATACCCGTTCTATACGTTTTATGAGGATGTTTGTTTCCGGATTTAAAGAGGAAATAACCCTAAGGTTTGGTGCTTTAGACCTTGTAAGGGGTGAATGGAGAAGATATACAGGATTGTTTGATGAAGATACAGATCCTGACGGGAATACCAGTGATACTCAAACCGGCTTTGATGTAACATCACTTAACGTACAGGAAAACGGAGCGCGCTCACCTATTAATTATGTATCACCACCGGGAGTTGTTCGTGAACAACTATATAGTGGTACTGCTGTTATTAATCAAAATGAGCAGGCGTTATCGTTAAGGGTTTATTCTACCAGCGGTTCGGGTACAGATGGTGGTTTAGAACCGGGTGACTCTCGTGCTGTATTTAAAAATGTAAATGTAGACATGCGTCAGTTTAAAAAGCTGAGAATGTTCCTGCATGCAGAACCATTGTCTGCCGGCGGAGGTGGAGAATTAGAAGAAAACGGTGCTGTACAGAGTGGAGAACTAAAAGCATTTATCCGTTTTGGTAATGACTTTACTGATAACTATTATCAGGTGGAAATTAAGCTTGATCAAACCTCGTTACAAGCAACTACGGCTGAAGCGATATGGCCTGAGGAAAATGAAATTAACTTACCGCTGGAATTGCTTACCCAAATAAAAATTTTAGCAATGCAGGATAACCTTCCTATTGACCAGGAAGGAGCAAGGTATGCTGATGTGAGTGATTTAGATCCTTCACTTGGCGACAGGATGACGGTAAGAATTAAAGGTAATCCTAACTTTGGTTTGGTACGTACCTTAATGGTGGGTGTTAAAAACGGATATGAAGTAGGAGATCCGGGAGCCAGAAATCTTAGAGGTGAAGTTTGGTTTAATGAGTTGCGCCTTTCAGATATGGACAGTAATGGTGGTATGGCTGCACTTGCCAGTATGGATACTAACTTTGCTGATTTTGCAAACTTTTCGGCAACGGGTAGAGTAAGTACTATAGGTTTTGGTACTATTGAGCAGGGGCCTAATGAAAGAAGCAGGGAAGATGCTAAGCAGTATAATGTGGTAACTAATCTTAACCTTGGGCAGTTACTTCCTAAAAAATGGGGAATTAACCTTCCGTTTAACTATGGTGTGGGTGAAGAGATAATTACACCTGAATACGATCCGTTCCAACAGGATGTTAGGCTCGATCAGTTAATAGATTTAGCAGAGACGCAGGCCGAAAAAGACAATCTTAAGGATAGGGCAATAGATTATACCAAGACAAAAAGTATCAACTTTATAGGGGTTAAAAAGAACAGGTCGCCAGAGCAAAAACCTCATGTATACGATCCTGAAAACTTTACACTTTCATATTCGTACAATCAAACCAATCACCATGATTATGAGGTAGAGGATTTGGTTGATCAGCAGGTAAGAGCATCTGTAGATTATAATTATTCGTTTAACAGTAAGCCTATTGAGCCTCTTGCTAAAACAAAGTTTATGAGTAAGAGCCAGTACTGGAAGCTGTTAAGGGATTTTAATTTTAATTATCTGCCTACCAGTATTTCTTTTAGTTCTAATATATTAAGGCAGTATAACAGGCAGCAGTTTAGAAATGTAGATGTAGAAGGTATTCCTATTGATCCGCTTTACAGGAGGAATTATTTCTTTAACTATCAGTATGGTTTTAACTATGTGCTGTCAAAAGGCCTTAAGTTTAATTATAGTGTTTCTACAAGTAATATTGTTAGAAATTACCTTGATGAAAATAATGTCCCTATTGAAGATTTTACCATATGGGATGACTTTTGGAGTGTAGGTTCGGCTAATCAGCATACACAGCAGCTTACCGTGAATTATGAGATTCCTATTAGTAAGTTGCCAATGTTTGCTTTTATTAAGCCAACTTATACTTATAATACAACCTTTAACTGGCAAAGGTCTACTGATGGATTACGTTATTTTGATGTAACAGATGTTAATAATGTAACAACTACATACGATCTAGGTAATCTTATTCAGAACTCAAGTTCCCATAATCTGAACACACAGTTAAACATGGATGTGTTCTATAAGTATATTGGGTTAACAGGTAAAAAGGCAGCTAAAAATGCTAAGCCTAAACCACAGGCGCCAAAACCGGGTCAAAAGGTTACTAACAATCAAAAAACAGGAGACGATGGTAATATGTTCTTAAACGGACTTGTAGGTGTTGTTACCAGTGTGAAAAATATTAGTGTTAAATATGTAGAGAACAGGGGTACTGTATTACCGGGTTAT
This sequence comes from Flavobacterium sp. C4GT6, assembly GCF_036347315.1. Taxonomy (NCBI): domain Bacteria; kingdom Pseudomonadati; phylum Bacteroidota; class Flavobacteriia; order Flavobacteriales; family Flavobacteriaceae; genus Flavobacterium; species Flavobacterium sp. C4GT6. Next base: position 134,348 of record NZ_JAZGZU010000004.1, on the reverse strand, counting down.
ATACCGGGTATAGGCTTCTTTGGTACAACTAAGCCTGGTCTTGATTTTGTTTTGGGTAGTCAGGGTGATATTAGGTATGAAATGGCGCGTAATGGTTATCTTACCAACTATGAGGATTATAATCAGAACTTTACCAGGGTTAAAACCCAAATATTGAACATGACGGCTTCAATAGACCTTTTCCCTGATTTAAAAATAGAATTAAGTGCCGATAGGACTTACTCTAAAAACGACTCAGAACAATACCACGTAGAGGATGGTTTATATATAGCAGAGTCTCCTTATACAACGGGTAATCTTCAAATGAGTACTATACTTATTTCAACGGCATTCAGTAAGAGTGATGTAAATTCGTCTGAAGCTTTTGATCAGTTCCGTGAAAATAGGTTGGTTGTAGCTAACAGACTGGCTGAACAGCGTTATGGTACTACAAACTTCCCTGTTTATAACGGTCCGCTTGATGATAATGCAGGTAGTGAATATAGTGTTGCCAATGCAGGTTATCCTTTAGGTTATGGTAAAAACTCTCAGGCAGTATTACTTCCTGCTTTCCTTTCAGCTTATTCAGGTCAGGATGCATCAAAGGTAAAAACAAGTCCGTTTAGAGATGTTCCACTTCCTAACTGGGTAGTTAAGTATACCGGTTTAATGCGTTACAAGTACTTTAAAGAGAGGTTTAAACGATTCTCTTTACAACACGGTTACAGGGCTTCTTACAATATCAACTCTTACAGAACTAATTTAGAGTATGAATCAACACCTATAGATGCTAACGGTAACTTCGCTAATAAGTACATTATATCTAACATTAACCTTGCAGAGCAGTTTAATCCGCTTATACGTGTTGATATGGAGATGAAAAACTCTATTAAGATATTAGCAGAGATTAAAAAAGACCGTACGCTTAACATGAGTTTTGATAATAACCTTTTAACTGAGGTTAAGGGTAATGAGTATACTGTAGGGTTAGGCTACCGTATTAAAGATGTAACAATTAACTCAAGCCTTGCAGATAATCCTACAAATGTTATTAAGAGTGACATTGATTTGAAAGCCGATTTTACACTGAGGAAAAATGAAACCATAGTGCGTTATCTGGATTATGATAACAACCAGTTAGGTGGTGGTCAAAATATATGGTCAGTTAAGTTTACGGCCAGTTATTCGTTTAGTAAAAACCTTACGGCTATCTTCTATTACGACCATTCGTTCTCTAAAGCGGTTATTTCAACAGCCTATCCGTTAACAAATATTCGATCAGGCTTTACTTTGAGGTATAATTTTGGAAATTAATAAAAAAAACATTTTATAATTATTTTATTCAGCATACATTTGCTAAAAAATATAAACTAACATGAATATTCCGGCAGATTTAAAGTACACAAAAGACCACGAGTGGGTTAAAATTGATGGAGATGTAGCTACTGTAGGTATTACAGACTTTGCTCAAAAAGAACTAGGTGATATTGTTTATGTAGAGGTTGATACCCTTGACCAGGCTCTTGATAAAGATGAAGTTTTCGGTACGGTTGAAGCAGTAAAAACAGTATCTGATCTTTTCTTACCTCTATCTGGAGAAATAATTGAATTCAATGACTCTCTTGAGACTACACCGGAAACTGTTAACTCTGATCCTTATGGTGACGGTTGGATGGTTAAAGTGAAAATTTCTAACCCTGAAGAGGAAAGTGAACTTTTAACTAGTGACCAATATAAAGAACTAATTGGCGCATAATAAATCTTTTTGGGGTGCGGTTGTCTGGCTGGTTGTAATTACAGTTATGTGTCTTATGCCTGCTAATAACTTCAATGAGTTTGAAGAATTTCCTATCCCTTATAAAGACAAAGTAGTTCATTTTACTTTTTACTTTGTGTTGGTTCTGTTGTGGAATAACGCATTTAAAAAGAAACAAAATATAAAAGTCAGACTTTTAATTTTTACCGGTGCAGTTTTTTACGGAGTTGTAATTGAACTATGTCAAAAACTATTTACAGTGACACGAAGTCCTGATGTTACAGATGCTCTGGTTAATACTTGCGGAGCACTGTTAGGAACTATACTTTTTTGGCTTTTAAATCAAAATAAGCAAAAATAAAAATCCCGCATTATGCGGGATTTTTTATTTTTATAGTATGGATATAAGGCAATACATAGACTCTACCTATTTAAAAACTCCTGCTATGGCAGGTACTACCATCAAGGAAAACAATGAGGTTGTAAGAAGCCTTGTTAATGAAGCTGTGGCTAATGGTTATAAGTTAGTTATGGTAAGGCCTGAAATGGTTGCTTTTGTTAAGAGGTTGCTTTGTGTTGAAAAGAGTAAAGTTTTGATTGGAACCGTGATTGATTTTCCTGAAGGTGAGGGTATGTTGTTTAAAAAGCTTGATGAAGCGAATAAGAGTATTTATGATGGTGCTGATGAACTTGATTTTGTAATCGATTACAAAGCTTTTAAGAGACGAGATTTCGAAAAAGTGAAAACTGATGTGATTGAATGTACCCGTTTGTGTTTAGATCATAAAAAGATAGCGAAATGGATTATTGAGGTAGCGGCTTTATCAGATAAAGAGATTATATCCATTACTGCATTGGTTAAAAATGTAGTGCTAACTTATTTTTCAGAGTCTGATTATTTCAATGTATTTGTAAAATCATCAACAGGGTTTTATAAAACGGAGAGTGGTAAGCCAAATGGGGCAACTATTCATTCGGTTAAGCTAATGCTTGAGAATTCTTTTCCGTTGCCTGTTAAGGCTGCCGGAGGAATACGTAATTATGAAGATGCTGTGCAAATGATAAGGCTTGGTGTAAAGCGTATTGGTACATCTTCTGCCAGTGAGATAATTGCAGGCGAACAGGTTTCGGATGAATATTAAAAACAAAAAAACCTTCCCGGTATGGAGGAAGGCTTCTTTTTCATAGCAATTTTTCCCAATTTTTCTTTTTCGTTACACCTGCACTACCATAGCAGCTGTATATATATAGATGCGTATTTATCGCAAAAGGTTGCGTTGGGTAGTGAAAAAAATATTTTTTTTATAAAATCCCTTTTTAAAAAGCTAATGCTTTGATGAAAAGCAATTTTTCAAGTATCTTTGCGCCAGTTTTTGAAAACAATGAAAATTACTTTGGATACTACTGAAAAAACTATTTCCGTTAAGTCTTTATTTGCAGATTTTACAGCAATTACCAAGGCAAGGCTTGCGGTAAGCGTTGTTTTTTCGTCTATGGCAGGATATCTGTTAGGCTTTTCTGATGCAAATCCGTTTAGCTGGGCTACATTTATTTTACTTGGAATAGGCGGTTACTGTATGGTTGGGGCATCAAATGTTTTTAACCAGATAATAGAAAAAGACTTGGATTCTCTTATGGACAGGACTAAAAACAGGCCTGTTCCTTCCGGAAAAATATCTGTAAAAAATGCTTTTTGGTTAGGTTGTCTGCTTACTGTGTTAGGGATAGGGATACTTTATGCGATTAATCCTAAAACAGCCATGTTTGGGGCAATTTCAATTTTTCTTTACACAAGTGTTTATACCCCGTTAAAAACCAAAACACCTCTTGCTGTATTTGTGGGGGCTTTCCCGGGGGCTATACCTTTTATGTTAGGGTGGGTAGCTGCAACAAATAATTTCGGTATTGAGGCAGGGACACTGTTCATGATTCAGTTTTTCTGGCAGTTTCCTCACTTTTGGGCTATTGGCTGGTTTTTGTATGACGATTATAAAAAAGCAGGTTTCTTTATGCTTCCTACAAGGAAGAAAGATAAGAAAACAGCTTTATATACCATATTGTATACCGTTTGGTTGATATTAGCATCATTGCTTCCGGTTACAGGGTTTACAGGAGAGCTTAAGCTAAGCTATGTTTCGGCAGCTGTTGTATTACTTGTAGGGGTATGGATGCTTATTTATGCAATAAAGCTTTATAAAAAAATGGATGGGCCTACTGCCCGAAAACTTATGTTGGTAAGTGTATCATATATTTCCCTTTTACAGGTGATATATGTAATAGATAAATTTATTAGATAATATTATGGTAGAGAAAATGACTGCCCAGGAGCATATGGATAGAAATGCAAAATCAAAGAAAATGTTACTTTGGTTTGCTATGATTAGTATGTTTATGACTTTTGCCGGTTTAACGAGTGCTTATGTTGTGAGTGCATCAAGACCTGACTGGCTTAATGACTTTAAGCTTCCGCAGGCTTTTGTAATCAGTACTGTAGTTATATTTTTAAGTAGTATTACGTTTCACATGGCAAAAACCTTTGTAAAAAAAGGTAATAACAGTATGGCGGGTACTATGCTTTTGGCTACGCTGGCACTGTGTATTGCTTTTGTTTTTTGTCAGTTTCACGGCTTTAATGAGATAATAGAAAACGGTTATTTTTTCACCGGAAGTGAGAGCAGTGTAACAACATCTTTTGTTTACATTGTTATTGTGGTACACATGGCTCACCTTTTTGCCGGGCTTATTGTGCTTTTGGTGGTAATTTATAATCATTTTAAACAAAAATACAACCCTTCTCAAACGCTTGGTATAGAGTTAGGTGCGATGTTTTGGCACTTTCTCGATGTTTTGTGGGTTTACTTGTTTTTGTTTTTGTATTTCTATTAATAAAAAAAAATGTAAATTTGGAAACTTTTTATAATTAACTAACTTTTATGGCAGCGACAGTTACTTCTTCAGCTACTACAGGTAAAACATGGGAGGGCGGTAATGAACCTATGGGTGCGAGTTACGGCAAGATGATGATGTGGTTCTTCATCGTATCAGATGCTCTAACTTTCTCAGGATTCCTTGCAGCTTACGGTTTTTCAAGATTTAAATTTATAGAAACATGGCCTATTGCGGATGAGGTGTTTAATCACTTCCCGTTTATGCATGGTGTTGATGCACCTATGTACTATGTAGCGTTCATGACATTTATCCTGATCTTTTCATCAGTAACCATGGTACTTGCCGTAGATGCGGGGCACCAGTTGAAAAAAACAAAGGTTGCTGTTTATATGGCTCTTACTATTGTAGGAGGTTTTATATTCTTAGGTTCTCAGGCCTGGGAGTGGAAAAACTTTATCAAAGGTGAATATGGAGCAATTGAAACTAAAGGTGGTGCGATTCTTCAGTTTGTTAAACAAGGTGAAAATGGTACTTATGAAAGAGTTAAGCTTGCTGATTTTGCTGCTCATATTCAAACTGATCGTGTAAACAATACCAGAAGTAATGGTATTTGGTTTGAAGACTCTGCAGCTTTACCAAGTTTTAGTGTTGAGGAAGTTGCAAAAGGTCTTGAGGCACATCCTGAAGTTTTAATCAGAACAGAAGTAATTAAAGATAAACATAAGACAGTACTTTCACGAGAAGAATCTCTGGTAAGGATTAAAGATGCTAAATATGTAGTTGAGGGAGCTAACCTTGTTAGAAATGAATACGGTCACAAATTGTTTGCTAACTTCTTCTTCTTTATTACAGGTTTCCACGGTTTCCACGTTTTCTCTGGGGTAATGATTAATATCGTTATTTTCCTTAACGTACTGTTAGGAACTTATGAAAGAAGAAAAAGCTATGAAATGGTAGAGAAAGTTGGTCTTTACTGGCACTTTGTAGACTTAGTTTGGGTGTTTGTATTTACATTCTTCTATCTTGTTTAATTGTTAAAAAGTATTAATGTCATGGCACATACTCACGAATCTAATACAAAAAGAATCTGGACCGTTTTCGGACTACTGTCAGTAATTACAGTGGTAGAGGTAGCATTAGGTATTATTAAACCTGATTTCCTTTTCAAAACTGACTTGTTTAAAATGCACCTGCTTAACTGGATATTTATTATCCTTACAGTAGTAAAAGCTTATTATATCATGTGGGCTTTCATGCACCTTGAAGGGGAGAAGGCTAATTTAAGATGGTCTATTGTAGCTCCACTGGTATTCCTAATTATCTATTTAGTGTTCATCTTACTTATAGAAGGTAATTATGTATTTGATGTGTTCCAGGTTTCTCAATATAAATGGATATTCTAAAGAGCACATATTAACGATAAAAAAGGCGGTTTTTCAACCGCCTTTTTTTATTTTTGTACCCGGAAACTTCCCCTCAATATTATGAAAAAAAAGTTTGTCCTTATACTGCTGCTTATATTCCCAATAACAGCTTATGTTTACTTTTCAATGGTAAAGCATAATTCTATTTATTTGTCTACACTTGTTAAGGATGTAGATGAATTACCTGAGGGTACAACGCTTAATGGTATGAAGGTGCATTTGCTGGATAAAATCACGGTAGTGGGTTTTCCGGGAGATGATCTTTCAAAGAGAAAAGAAAGTCTTTTTAATCTCAATCAGAAGATTTATAATAAGTGTGCGGAGTTTGATGATTTTCAAATGGTGATGCTGCTGCCTAAAGGTAGTGATGAGGAAGTGAAAGAAGTTATTTCTGATTTAAAAAGAATGAGTGACCTGTCCGGATGGAGGTTTCTTTTTACTGAGCCTGAAAATATAGAGGCGTTTCATAAATCGTTGCAAACTAAACAACCCCTTGATAAGGATTACGGGTCTTTTTATGTTTACATAATTGATAAGGACAGAAATCTTAGAGGTAGAAATGGTGAGGTTAAAAGTGAAAAAGGGCAGGATGTTATGGATGGCTATAATACCTTCTCTGCTGCCGAACTTCACAATGAGATGACCGATGATATAAAAATCCTTTTAAGAGAGTACAGATTGGCCTTGAAAAAAAATACAGGCAAAGGTGTTAAAAGAGAAATCTAATTACAATGAAAAATAAGTCATATATAGGTATATCCTTTATTGTCCTGGTTTTTGGTATATGGGCAGTAAAAGAAATAGGAGAACGCTTTAGTAAATCTGATTTGGTAGAGATAGGACCTGTGCCTTCTTTCGAATTAACAGATCAAAACAACAAAACCATTACTGATAAAGATTATTTAGGTAAGGTATATGTAGTGGAATTCTTTTTTTCTACCTGTCCTACAATTTGCCCTGTTATGAACCAAAATATGGTTGAGATACAAAATGAGTTTTATGGTAATCCTGAATTTGGTATAGCTTCAATTACTATTAATCCGGAGTATGATACTCCGAAGGTATTAAAACAGCATGCCGAAGATTTAGGGGTTAAGCATTACAATTGGCATTTTTTAACCGGCGATAAAGATTATATTTTTAACCTTGCGGAAAAAGGTTTTAATCTTTATGCAGGTCAAAACGATAAGGTGCCGGGAGGTTTTGAGCATTCTGGTTTGTTTGCTCTTATTGATAAGGATGGTAATATAAGATGTAGGGAAGATCAGTATGGTAATCCTATTTTATATTATGACGGGCTGGAGGAAGAAGGCGTTAAGGCAATTAAGGAAGATATACGAAAATTATTAGCAGAGTAATATGGATGCAGCAGCTCAAAGTGTTGAAAAAAAGTACAGGGTTTGGATAATATTATTATCAATAGTTATCCCTTTAGCAGTAGCGGTGCTTTTTAGTGTTAAGCTTAAGGATTTTGGCTTTGATGTAGAGCCGTTATATTTTCTTCCGCCTATATATGCCGGAATTAATGGCCTTACAGCTGTGGTGCTTGTAGTTGCTGTTATGGCGATTAGGAGGGGTAAGCAAAAACTGCATGAAAACCTTATGAAGTTTGCTATAACTCTTTCCTGTATGTTTCTTGTAATGTATGTGGCTTACCATATGACTGCCGATTCTACCATATTTGGTGATTTTAACCACAATGGTATATTAGAACTTTCTGAAAAAAATGAAGTAGGCTTCTCAAGGTATATTTACCTGTTTATTCTTTTATTTCATATAGCGCTTTCTGTAATCATTATCCCCCTTGTGTTATTAACTTATGTAAGGGCTTTGTCAAAAAGCTTTTTAAGGCACAGAAAACTGGCTCGTATAACCTATCCGTTATGGTTGTATGTGGCAGTTACCGGAGTGGTGGTTTATTTGATGATATCGCCTTATTATAACTATTAAATAAAGAACGTTATGAATAACGGACTTAAAAAATATGGATTCCTGCTTATTATACTGTTTCTTTCAGTTCAGGGGCAGGCACAATGTGCCATGTGCAGGGCAGCTTTAGAAAGCAGTGACAGTGGCATTAAACCCGAAGCGGTTAACGATGGTATAGTTTACCTGATGATATTTCCCTATCTGCTTGTAGGACTTGTAGGTTTTGCCGTTTACAAGCTCAGGAAAAAGAAAACTGCTAAGGCAGAGTAATAATAAAAATAGACGGCTACTTCATGCCGTCTATTTTTATATTCATATTACCCGAAGTTTTTATAAAGGCTATAATAGCATTGTCTGTAAGTACGATTTTATCAAACTCAAAACCGTTTAGTTTGCCGTTTACAAATATTCCCGGCATGGGTGAGTAATTGTTAAGGTATGGAGTCAGACTTCGCTCGCCTTCATTTAGATTTTCTGTTATGGTGTAACGGCAGTTCTCCTGTATTTTTAATAATACCGTTTTCTCAGCAAGCCAGTTTGCGGTTTTTATCAAAACACTTTTGGTATCCAGTACATAATCCAGTCTGTCAAAATAAATTTCCTGTGTTGTGGCATTGTAGCTTGGGTACCCCGAAAGGTATATTGTTCCGTTTATACTGCCCGACATGTTTAGGGCTATTATCATCTTTCCGTCTTTATGCCATAGTTCAACATTGTTTACAATTACCTTCTGGCTACCTGAACCAAATTCCTGTCCTTTAAAGTTTTTAGTTATAATTTTTGAGGCGCTTTCATAGGTCGATATCCCGGCTACCACTACATTAACCTTATCAGGCATTTTACTTACTGCTTTTAGTACAACCTTGTCTTTGTTAAAAGTGTTATTTGGTTTTTGTCCTATCATGGTTTGCATAGTGCACTTCAGTCCCATTTCCATAGTGATTTTCTTGTCGTTTAAAACGGCATCGGTAACATATAGTTCTATTGGGTTTAGCTTGAACCAGGCCTCATATTGTTCGTTGGATAGGAATGGGGTGCTTATTTTGTGCAGTGCATTAAGTACGTTTGGCTTAAAGTTAGTGGCCTCTTTAATCGCATTATCCAGCATTTCTTCAATTTTAGATTTAAAGAGTTTTACTGCTGGGTTTATAAGGTAGGTTATGGCTACTTTTTGTCCGGCAATAGTTGTGGTTGGGCTTTCCTGCCATTTAATTTTTTCAAGGTTTGTAACGGTTTTAAGTTCCCAGTTGGTTAGCCCGATATTACTTTCCATAGTTACAATGGCATTAAGGTCAAACTCTCTGGTATCTTCAATATTTATACCTAGTGCCGATGTGCCATATCTTACCTTAGCATTTATTTTTATTGGAACCCTGGATTTTAGTTTCCCGTTTTCATCGGTAAATTTTATAGAAGCTGTTTTCCATATTTTGAGAGCAATATCATCATCGTTAATATCGTTGTCCTCATAAATGAGTCCGGTAAAAAATTTGTTGAGCTGATTTTCAATGTCGCTCAGGGATATGGTAACCGGCAGGTTTATAAATGATGTTGTGGTTTCATAAACCGTTGGTGTGTTTTTTGAAGGTTCGGGCTTTAGTGCTTCTATGTGTTTTGTTGTGGAGCAGGCTGTAACTATAACGGCTAACAGGCTATACACGAGTAACTTTTTCATTAAGTGTGCGGCTTTTTTTAGCTAATTTAAGGGTTAATTTGTAACATTTACAATATCTTGTCGACTAAAAGTATACAGTATAAGGGTATTTACTTTAAATAAAATAAATACCTTTGTGAAACCCGTATTTTTACGCTATGAAAACCAACCTACGAATAACTTTTTTATTGTTTTTTTCATTTTGCGCATTTTTTTCCTTTTCTCAGGAAAAGAAATGGACGCTGGAGGAGTGTGTAAACTATGCATTGGAAAAAAACATTTCGATAAGAGAAGCCGGACTTGATGTTCAGTTGGCAGAAGTTAACAAAAGTGATGCTTCAGGAAACTTTATGCCGAATGTTAATGTTACTGGCAGCCACTTTTGGAACATAGGTTTAACCCAAAGTATTAGTGGTATCCTTGAACAGCAAACTACCCAGTTTACCAATGCCGGTGCAAGTGCCAGTATAGATTTGTATAAAGGGCTTTTGAACCAAAAGCAATACAGGAGGCAAAAAATGGCACTGGTGGCAAGTCAGTATCAATTAGTGAAAATGAAAGAGGATATTTCGCTTAATGTTGCGAATGCTTTTTTGGAGATCCTTTTTAATAAAGAGAATTTAAAAGTACAGCAGGAGCAGCTAAAGGTTGACCTTGAGCAGAAAAACCGTACTGCCGATCTTGTTGAGGGAGGAATGGTGCCAAGAGGAGACCTTTTAGATATCGAGGCGACCGTTGCTGCCGACAGGCAAAAAGTAATACAGTCAGAAAATCAATTGCTTATTTCTAAACTTAGCCTTGCACAACTATTACAGCTGGAGGAGTTTTGGAAATTTGACATAGCCGACGAGGAGTATGATTTAAGTGAAAGTGAAGTAATGCTTAATACTCCTGTGCAGGTATATGATAAGGCAAGGGAACTGCGTACCGAAATTAAAATAGCACAGGCTAACCTTGAAGTGGCCGAGCAGGATGTGAAAATTGCACGTGCAGCATACCAACCTACACTTACAGGATTTTATAACCTGAATACAAGGGTTACCTATGCTGATTATAATTCTTTTGAAAACGGTCAGGTAGTGAGTGTTACTCCGCCGCCATTCTGGAATCAGTTTTGGGATAATAAAGGGCATTCATTTGGGTTCCAGTTAAACATACCTATATTTAATGGTTTTGCTACCAGAAACAATGTGAGAAAGTCTAAAATAGCTTTAGAGCGTTCTAAACTGGCTTTTGAAAGAGAAGAACTGGATTTACAGCGTAACGTTTATACTGCTTATACAGATGTTCAGGGAGCTCAAAAAGCATATGAGGCAGCCGTATCGGCGGCAGATGCCAGAAAGGAAGCACTTGTTTATGCTAAAGAGCGTTATGAAGTGGGGCTTATTAATGTTTTTGACCTTAATCAGGCACAAACACTATCCGCTAATGCACAAAGTGAAGTGCTTAGAACTAAGTACGATTATATATTTAAAGTTAAGATATTAGAATTCTATTTCGGTATACCAATTACTCAAAACTAAAACCTTATGTCTAAAAAGTCATTATATTATTTACTGGGAGCTGCAGCTATTGTTGTAGTGTTGCTTATTGTTTTAAAGCAAAAAGGAGTTATAGGTAAAGGAGAAGAAGGTAAAGAAGTTGAAACTGCAAAAGTGGAAGCGATTACACTTACCGAAACGGTTTCGGCAACAGGAAAAGTACAGCCCGAGGTAGAAGTTAAAATATCTTCTGAGGTTTCGGGTGAGATAATTGAACTCCCTATAAAAGAAGGACAAGCCATAAAAAAAGGTGATTTACTGGTAAGAATTAATCCTGATTTGTATGAGTCGGGCGTTAATAGGAGTGCAGCGGCATTATCTACTGCTAAGGCAGGATTAAGCCAGTCTGAAGCGCAGCTTAAGGAAGCTGAGGCAAACTATAACAGGAACAGGTCACTTTATGATAAGGGAGTAATATCCAAATCAGAATGGGATAAAATCGTTTCGGCTTATGAAGTGGCAGTTGCCGCAAAGCAATCGGCTTATTACAACGTTCAAAGTGCTAATGCTACAGTGAGTGAAGCACGCGATAATTTAAACAGAACAACCATATATTCTCCGGTAGATGGTACTATATCAAAACTGGATGCCGAACTGGGTGAGCGTGTTGTAGGGACTCAGCAAATGGCAGGTACCGAAATTTTAAGGGTAGCAAACCTTAATAACATGGAAGTGGAAGTTGATGTTAACGAGAATGATATTGTTAAGGTTGAAATAGGTGATGAGGCTGATATTGAGGTTGATGCTTACTTAAAAAGTAAGTTTAAAGGTGTTGTAACCAGTATATCAAATTCAGCCAGTAGTGATCTTACTGCCGATCAGGTTACCAATTTTAAGGTTAAAGTAAGAATACTTAAAGAGTCGTATGAAGATATGACAGAAGGTAAGGCGTCTAATTATTCACCTTTCAGACCTGGAATGACCGCTACGGTTGAAATTATTACTCAGCGTAAGGAAAATATACTTGCAGTACCTATTAGTGCCGTAGTAATAAAAACAGATACCACATCGGCTAAAAAAGATGTTATTGCCGAAATGGAGCGCAAGGAAAAAGAACAGAAAACAGGTAAACTGGATGAGCGTTTTGAATGTGTATTTATAAACCAGGGAGGTAAAGCTGTTCTTAAGCCTATTAAGACGGGTATACAGGACGATACTAATATAGAGGTGGTAAGCGGACTTGAAAAAGGTGATGAAGTGATTACAGGTCCTTATACTTTAGTTTCAAAAGAGCTTAACCCAAATGACATGGTAAGAGTTAAGCAGGGTACATCTAAAAAGTAATTTTATACAGAAGGCAGAAGATAGAAATGGCTTTAATACTTAATATTGAAACGGCTACCAGAAACTGTTCGGTAGCTTTGTCTTTAAACGGAGAGGTAACTGCAGTAAGAGAAATAGCGGCTCAGGGATACCTGCACGCCGAAAAACTGCATGTTTTTATTGAAGAGTGTATTACTGAAGCTAATAAGGAAGTTAAAGACTTAAATGCAATAGCCGTAAGTATGGGGCCGGGTTCGTATACCGGATTACGCATAGGTGTTTCGGCAGCTAAAGGACTATGTTATGCTTTAGGTATTCCGTTAATAGCGGTAGATACTTTAGAGGTATTGGCAAGGAATATTAAGGTTGGAGAAGATGAATATCTCTTACCTATGATTGATGCCAGAAGAATGGAAGCTTATACAGCTATTTTTGATAATAACTACAATAAGTTAAGGGAAACCAAAGCCGAAATAATAACCGAAGAATTATTTGCCGAACTGAGTGGCAAAGTACATCTTTTAGGTGACGGAGCTGCTAAGTGTAAAGAAGTGCTAACAGATGATAAATTTGTTTATCATGACGAGGCATTGTTCCCGTCGGCTAAACAAATATGTAGTATAGCTTATAATAAATACAAAATAAGCGACACTGTAGATGTCGCTTATTTCGAGCCTTTTTATTTAAAAGACTTTATTGTAAATAAATAATAATCTTAGATAAGAGTGCCAAGATAATTTGCAAGTTGCTTTAGGTCTTCGTCTTCGTCTGTAGAGATTTTGTTTTGCTTTATAAAGGTTTTTATCTCTTTTTCTTTACCAGGTACAAGACTTAAGATATCTTTTTTCTTAGTCGACATGTGCACTATTTCTCCGTTGTTAAACTGAATGTAGTATTCAATGTCATTTTTCCTGAACATAGGTGCTTTATATCTTCCGTAACCACTTGTAGGGTGCTCTTCCGGTTGCAGGTAAATGCTTTCTTCTTTGTAAATGCTTACTTTATCGCTTTTACTTATAGGTATTAGATAACGTTGCCTGCTTGTACCTTCTTTATCTGTGTATTGCAGATATTCGTAGCTAAGGTTTTGTCCTTTTAATTCTATAACCTGATTGTTTACAGGCTGAACTGCCATCTCTTCTCCGTTTACCTGAACTTCAATTTCATCGTGATAAGCATTATATCTCGCAAGAACAACTTCTTTTTCTCCGTTAATGTTAGCCGGAAGGAATTTTTCTGAAAAATACTGAGAACCCTGTGCAACTTCACTGTCTGCTTTTTTGTTATTTATGTAACCAATTTGTCCACCCTGATAATTATAAGTGGTTTGCTGGGCACTCATTAATGCACCCGAAAATAGGAATGGGATTACAAGTAATTTAGTTAATTTCATTTTTATAGTTTTTTTATGCTCAAAAATAGGTAATATGGCTAGGTTGTTATGTTAAAAAACGGCAACAAATGTGCCGTTTTATGAAACCTGTGTTTTTTTAACGCATTATATTTGAATATATTATTTAAGAAGGTAGGTTTTTTGTGTCCAGGTTTCTTATAACAATATCTCTTTGAGGGAAAGGTATTTCTATCTTTTCGTTGTCGAACATTAATTTTACATTTTCCTGAACATCCGAAAGCATTTGCCAGTAATCTTCATTTTTAGCCCAAGCCAGTATCTGGAAGTTAACAGAGTTGTCTGCAAGCTCTTTAACCCTGATGATAGGAGCCGGTTCCTCTAATATTTTAGGTTCTTCGGTAACTATTTTAGTCAGTACATCTTTTACATGTTTCATATTGCTGCCATATCCTGCACCAACTATAATTTCACCACGACGCGTAACCTCTTTAGAGTAGTTTTTAATGTTACCATTAGAAAGTGATCCGTTAGGAATGTAAATAACCTGATTACTTGGAGTAGTAAGTTTGGTTGCAAAAATCTGGATTTCGTTCACGGTACCACCTTCACCCTGTGCCTCTATATAATCTCCAACTCTAAAAGGCTTGAATATTATAATAAGTAATCCGCCTGCAAAGTTGGATAGTGATCCCTGTAGTGATAAACCTACAGCTAAACCGGCAGCACCCAGTATGGCGACAAATGAAGAAGTTTCAACACCTAATTTAGCTATCACAATAATAAAGAGCATTACCCTTAATACCCAGGTAAGTATATCTAAAAGGAAACGTACCGCAGTGGGGTCCATATCCCTTTTCTTCATTACTTTTAGTATAATTGTTCTTATCAATTTAATGGCAAGTAAACCACCTATTAAAAGTACAAAAGCATATATAAGTCTAGGGGTATATTCAACGAGTAAGTTTAAAAACCATTTTAAATATTCATTTAAGTTTTCCATTTCTATTTTATTTTTAAATTATTTAGAGTTTCACTTATTGAAGTATGCGGAAGTTCGCAGGCTTTATTTTTGCAAATATAAAAGAGCTGTTTGTCTTTCACAAAGCGGTTTTTAAGTATTGGTATGTTACTTTCACTGTTGTTTCCCGCTATCAGTACATGTGGCAGGTATTTACTATTTATTGCTTTGATTGACGTTGTTGCCTCTGTACCACATACCGCCAGTTCCTTATTATCTGCCGAAAGGTTCAGCCACAGGTTCAGCCAGTTGGAAAATGCAGATGGGTAATCCATATTCGGGATTATGTTGTGCAGCATTTGCAGAGCTGTTTTTTCGTAGTAGCTATTATCAAAAATCACACTTAGTTTATACAGCACATTTGCCATAACCGAATTTGATGCCGGGATAACATTGTCCTCGGTTTCATAATGTGGAGTTATAAGCTGTTCTGCTTTTTGTGAATTGTAAGTGAAGAACATTTTTTGTTCGTCATAAAAATTTTCCAGCGTATAGTCGGTTAGTTGTTTGGCATAAAGCAGCCACTTCTCATCAAGTGTTGCCTGATATAAACTTATAAAAGCATCTGCCGTATGAGCATAATCTTCTAAAAAGGCTTCAATTTTTGCTTTGCCGTCTTTGTAGGTACGCCATAAAAATCCGTCATTATCCCAAAGGTATTCGGTTATAAATAACGCGTTTTTGTGTGCAGCGTTAAGATATTGTTCTTCTCCCAAGGCTTTATAAGCATCGGCATATCCTTTAAGCATAATGGCATTCCAGGAGGTAAGTATTTTATCGTCAAGTCCGGGTTTGGTTCTCTTTTGCCTTTCATGGTATAATATGCCTTCCCATTCTTTCTTTTTACGGCTTAATTCTTCCGGAGTATAACCCAGTTGCTCTGCCAGTTTTTCAAGAGGTTCACTTTGTATAAGTACATATTTTCCGTTTTCCCAGTGCCCGAAATCATTTATATTAAAAACCTTTGCAAAGGCATCAAAGTCATCCTTTAGTAATTGCTGTAATTGCTGTTGTTCCCATACATAAAAAACACCCTCTTCACTATCTCCGTCTTTATCAGGACTGTCGGCATCCAGCGCACTGTAAAAGGCACCGTTTGTTGTGGTAAGTTCGTCGCTAATAAAACGATGGGTTTTTTCTATAACCTCTTTGTATAATGGATTTTTGGTACGCTTGTAGGCTTCGGCATACAGGCTCATCAATTGCCCGTTGTCATAAAGCATTTTTTCGAAATGGGGTACATGCCACTTCATGTCTACCGAGTATCTTGAAAATCCACCAGCTACAGCATCAAACAACCCACCATATGCCATGCGGGTAAGAGTAAGATCGGTAAAATTAAGCAGGTCTTCTGAATGTGCCTGATACCCGTAACGTTGCAGGAACAGGTAATTATTAGGCATCATAAATTTAGGAGCACGTGCATAACCGCCAAAATCCCAGTCAAAACTTTTAGACCATTTTTCAACTAGTGGTCTTATTGCGTTGGGTTCAGGGATGTGTTCCTCTTCATTTGTATTAATAAGGCTCATTGCCTGCAAGCCTTCAATAAGCTTTCCGGCATATTCGGTTACCCTGTTAGGATCTGTTGCATAAAGTTGGTGCAGTTGCTCCAGTGAAGTAATCCAGTTTTCTTTTTTGAAATAGGTGCCTCCCCAAACCGGTCTTCCGTCAGGTAGTAAAACTACATTCATGGGCCAGCCTCCCTGCCCGGTCATTACCTGTACGGCTTTCATATAGACGGCATCAACATCGGGTCTTTCTTCACGATCCACTTTTATTGATACAAAATGGCTGTTCATTACTTTGGCCACTTCGCTGTCCTCAAAACTTTCATGTTCCATTACATGGCACCAGTGACAGGCCGAATATCCTACGCTTAGTATGATGAGCTTATTTTCCTCTCGGGCTTTGGCCAGCGCATGGTCGTTCCATGCTTTCCAATGTATAGGGTTATTGGCGTGTTGTAGTAAATACGGACTTGTTTCAAAGTGAAGTTCGTTCATAGGCTGGTTGTAAAAGCTGTAAAATTAGGAATTTTTAAACGAGAGGCAATGTGTTTTAAGAAAACTGAAACACTTGTTGAGAGGTAAAATTAAGTGTTTATAGCTGTTACTTTTACCGTTTTTCAGATAAAAGATTTAGGTGCTTACAGTAAAATGGCAAATTTTTACAAAAAGTTTTATCTATCATATTGCACATCATTTGTTTGCGCAGTTAGGGATTCTTAATTATCCGTATATTGCATTTATTATTAAAAGTATGCTGATAATGCACATAGAAATCTAAAAAAACATTATGAAAAAAATTGTGGCATCCTTATTACTGCTTAGTGCAGTGACTGCCTGTAAAAATGAAAACAAAGAAACAGTTGAAGAACCTGCTGGAACAACAGAGCAGGCTGAACCTGTAAAAGACACTATCCCTTATGCTGATTTTGGTATGGATACTGCTGATTTGCCAGAAGGGCTTAAAGTAGGGGATATGGCTCCGGAAATTGCTATGACTACAGCCGACAATAAAACGGTTACACTACAAAGCCTGTATGAAAAACAACCTGTTGTGGTATTGTTTTACCGCGCTTACTGGTGTCCGGTATGTAGCAGGCACTTAACTGAGTTTGCCGAAAGAGCTAAGGAGATTGAAGATAAAGGAGCCAAACTGGTTATTGTTACACCTGAAACCTATGAGAATGTAACCAAAACTAAGGAGCAGACTAAAACCGATTTCACAACCATATCTGACACTGATGGAAGTATAATGCGTGCTTTTGATGTTGACTTTAAGGTAACCGATAGTTATCAGGATATGATTAAGGAAAAGCTAAGCGCATCGGTAGCAGAAACCAATGCTACAGGCGAAGCTGTGTTACCGGTTCCGGCAACATTTGTTATTGATAAAGGCGGTAAAATAGTGTATAGGCACTTTAATCCTAACTATAGGGAAAGAGCAAGTGTTGATGAAATTATTAATCATCTTCCTTAAGCAATCAAACTATTTTATATATAGTAAAAAAACCTCGCCGGCACTGCCTTTGAGGGTTTTTTCAATTAAACACAACGAAACGATTTTTATAACTTGCTAAGTACTCTCTCGGGATAATCGGTAATAATACCGTTTACTTTAAGCTGTATCATGCGGTTTATGTCTTCATCGTTATTCACGGTCCACGGAATAACACGCATGTTTTTTTGTCTTAAAGAGTCTATAAAAGCCTCATTTACCAGCTTATAGTTAGGGCTGTAAATAGATGGTGTGAAATCCATTTGCGATAGGTTACTGTCTATGCCCGGTTTTGCGGTAAGGTAAGCTAGGGTTACCTGAGGATATTTTTTATGCATTTCATTAAGGATAGCAGGGTCAAATGACTGGATGTTCATTTTATCTATTATTCCTTTTTCGGTAAGTACCTTCATTACCATATCTACAAAAACCGATGGTTGAGGCTGGCTTATGCCATACTCTTTTTCCTCTGATTTGATTTCGATATTGTAATGTACCGGTTTATTATTATTTGCCTTTACATAATTTTCCACACTGTCTATCACTTCTTCAAGTAATGGCTTGTAGGTATGCATTTTTTGCTGCTGCGTAAAGTTTTTATTTCCTTTAGAACCCGTGTCAAACTTCCTTATACTGTCGTAGGTCATTTCATGCAGGTTATAGTTGCGTTCGGTTTCCTTAGCAATAGAATCTCCTGCCGGAGTAGTAACGTATAATGATGACATAAACGGTTCGTGTGAAACTACTACTTTACCATCTTTAGAGATTACCACATCAAGCTCAACCACATCGGCACCTTTTTTAACGGCACTTAAAAAAGCAGGTATGGTATTTTCGGGAAAATTACCCCTGTCACCCCTGTGTCCCTGTACTTCTACAGTAGTTTTTGGCTGTTTGGCAGTTTCCTGTACTTTTTTACTTTCGTTTTTACAGGAAATCATTGTCACTGCCATTACGAAAACTAAATAGGCTTTATTGTATTTCATAATTATTTAGGCATTTCTATTCGGTAGCTTTTTTCAGCTGTGTGTACCTTACCAAACATATCTGTAGCTTTGATTTCAATTTTATGTTCACCGGTTTCAAGGTTAGCCGGAAGGCTGCCTCTCCATACGTGTGTACTGATAACCGGATCTGACGAGCGTCTTCCTGCCATAAGCTCTTCGGCAAGGTCCCATTCGTAAACCAGTTCCACATACGACGGATCCTGCGCTTCAATATGGTGCATTTGCTCCCACTTACCATTGTCTACACGATATTCAATTTTGTCATTTTTACCACCCATAAAGAAGTTTACAAAAACACCTGCTTTTGTTCTTTTTCCTTTAGCAACCACCTTAGGGGCAAATATCTCCATTTGATGTTCTTTGGCTTTTCCGGCAGCTTTATAATCAATAGTATATTGATTTCCGTTAAAACGAATAAAGGCATAACCTTTTGGAGTACCGTCCCTCATTACAGAGATAGGAATTCCTTTTTCATCCAGTTTACCTGAATACCAGTCGCCCGAAGTTGTACCGATATTATAATGGTGATGCGGTTTGTCCTGTAACCATCCGTCTTCTTTAGAGAAGAAGTCCTGACGCTGTAAATGTGTATGAGCTGAAAGGGAAAGGGTATAAGGATAATCTTTTAACGCACGGAACATCCTGTTACGGTCTTCATCACGAAAAGAATCGTCATTTTCATCCGGTTCGCTAATTGGGATATGGAATGCCAGTACGATAAGATGGTCTTTAGGTACAAATTTCAGGTCGTTTTCAAGAAACTCAAGTTGGTCTTCCCTAAAACCACCCCAATAGCCTTTTGCATCCCTTGGGTCCGGGTACATAACATCGTCCAGCACTATAAAGTGAACCTTACCATAGTTGAATGCATAGTTGGCAGGGCCAAAGTGAGCCTCATAGGTCTCGTCGGCAAGGTTGTCACTTTCAGTATCAAAATTCAAATCGTGGTTACCCAGTACGTTATACCATGGCAATCCTACTTTTTTTGTAGCCTGTATGTACGGATTAAAAAGGCTAAGGTCATTACCTACAAGGTCACCCATACTAAGCCCGAAAACAACACCTTTTGTGTCCTGGACATCGGCAACAATACCTCTTGCATAAAAGTCAATCTCTTCAAGATTGTATGGTTGCGGATCACCAAAAACAAGCGCGGTGAAATCTTCGGTTTCCTTAGCGGTTGTTAGAGCAAAGTCTACCGACTTAGGTAGTTTCCCTGTTGGAGCAACACCATCGAATTTTGCTTTAGGAGAACCCTGTGGTTTGTGGATGTAAAAAAACTGAGGCAGGTTGTCACTGTTTACAGGAACATTATATCCGGCCGGTTTGATTACCGATATTATGGCATCATCGCTAAGGCTAAGTTCATAATTACCGTTTTTGTCGGTAAGTACAACATCACGTCCGTTAGTAACGGCAACATTGGCAACGCCTTTTTCTTTTCTTTCTTTTTTACCGTTTAGGTTAGCATCGTTATATACTGTCCCTTTAACGGTTTGGGCAGAAAGGTATGCTGCGAAAAGCAGCATACCTGTTGTAATAATGTGTTTCTTCATTTTTAGTTGAATCTATTAATTATCCCACCAAACTTTGGTGTTGATATCATCTTCACCTATCATTTGTACAGCGTCCTGATAGTTTGAAAGGTTATAAATCTGCTGATCTGATGGATAAGGAAATCTTGATGGCATTATACCGTTGTTAAGCATTGCCGGAGTTGTAGGGAGTTCAGGTAAACCTGTTCTTCTAAACTCAAACCATTGCTGATAGTCTACAAAGTACAGTGCGTAGTATTTTTGAAGCATTATCTGTTCCAGTGTGCCGTCATACTGTGCTGCTGTGTTATCAAAGTAATCTTCGGACATAGTGGCTTTAACCTGCTCTATAGCTGCTTTAACACCTTTGTTGTAATGCTCTTCAGCATCACCTGTAAATCCTCTTTGTGCTACCTCAGCCTTAATGAATTCTACTTCAGAATAAGGAAGTATAAAAATTTGCATAGGGTTTGTAACCTGTAATATCTGTAAGGTTGAGGCATTGTATTCAAACTGAGAATCCGGTCCGTCATATCCGCTGGGAATACCGATGTAGCCAATGTTGTTATTGTCAAGATCAGTACCTGTAGTTGCAATAAGCGGTCTCCTTGGGTCATTCCAGTCGTTAAGATTGTCAATAAAGAACGATGCCATTTTTACATTAAGCCTGAAATCCTGTGGTCTTCCCCATGGCGATACATTTGCACCCACACCTGTTACCTGTAGTATAGCCGACTCGGCATTGCTTTCAAATACAGGATATTCTTCAGGGTTGTTTATCATTGTTGTCAGCTTTTGGAAGGCATTCGTCTCAGTACGGTTTGAAACCCTTAATAAAAGTCTCATGTGTAGTGAGTTGGTGAATTTTTTCCATTTCTCAACATCATTGTTAAAAAGGATGTCACTTGCATATATCATACCTGCATCGGTATCATATAGTTGGTTAGCTGTTTCCAGGTCGTTAAGTATGGTTTCATAAATAAGTTCCTGACTGTCGTATGCAGGGTAAAGTATACCGTCTTCAGCTCTTACGGCCTCAGTCATCGGTACAGGCCCAAACTGGTCTGTTAGGTTTGAGTATACCCATGCGTTAAGCGTTAAAGCGGCTGCAAGGTAGTTGTTATCTCCCGAAGCTTCGGCAGCCATACGCATTTCGCGTATGTTTGCCAGCCACTTGTAGGATGTATTCCATGACGAGTTACCTATATTAGGACTAACGTCATAACGATGTAAGCCTCCCGATACACTTGGGAAAGGCAGGGTAACCTGCATAAGATCAAAATTAGTACTGGCACTGCGTGATGCATTGTG
This sequence comes from Flavobacterium sp. C4GT6, assembly GCF_036347315.1. NCBI lineage: Bacteria > Pseudomonadati > Bacteroidota > Flavobacteriia > Flavobacteriales > Flavobacteriaceae > Flavobacterium > Flavobacterium sp. C4GT6. Next base: position 112,685 of record NZ_JAZGZU010000004.1, on the reverse strand, counting down.
ACTGGCCATACCATAAATGATAGGGTTAATAAGTGTACCCGGACTAATTTGTGCTATACGGTTTGGATCTTCGTTTATTTCTTCAAAATCACCTGTACAGGCTGTGTTAAGCATAAACAGCGATAAACAGGCGGCTATATAAGTTATCTTTTTCATTTTCAAATCAGATTAAAAATTCACTTTTAAGTTAAAACCATAAGTTGCAGGCGAAGGCATTTGCCCCATTTCTATACCCTGTAGCATTACGTTACCGTTAAGTGCTGCAGTTTCCGGATCGTATATAGGGAAGTCTGAAACTACTGCCAGGTCTCTACCGAATACTGAAAGCTGAACTGAGTTAAGTCCTGTATTTTTTAACCACGTTTTTGGGAAGTTATATCCAAGGCTCACCTCACGAAGTTTTAGGTATGAAGCGTCAAATGAGTTTGACTCAATATTAGCCCTGCGGTAGTATCTCTTATACCAGTCGGCAGGTTTAACCTGCGTAGTGTTTGGAGAATAAGTACCGTCGCCATTTTGAACAACACCGTCACCTACAATAAAGCCTTCTTCTCTACCGTAATAAGTTGAGGTAAGTTTACCCTGCTCCATAGACTTGTGGTGCGTTTGCGAATAAATGATACCGCCATACTGTCCGTCAACTGTTACACTGGCAGTGAAATCGCCAACGGTGAATACGTTTGTTAAACCAGCTTTCCATTTAGGACTGGCATCGCCTATGTATTGTATCTCATCCGGGTAAGCCGGTAAACCTGCATTGTCGTAAACAATCTGTCCGTCGTCAGAACGTACAAAACCATAACCGTAAATTGCAGTTGTTGTACCACCTACACGTGCAATTACCGATGCAGTACCTCCTTCACCAATTACCTGCTGATCCTGGATGCCTTCGGCTAACGAAAGTACTTTGTTCCAGTTGCGTGACCAGTTAAGGTTAGCAGACCATTTAAATTTCTGGTTGTCAAATATTTTACCGCCTAATAATATTTCTATACCGCGGTTTCTTACTTTACCAGCATTAAGTACGGCTCTGCTGTAACCTGTACTGTAATCCATAGGCACTTCTATAATTTGGTTCTTGGTGTTACTTTCATAAATAGTAGCATCAAGATTAATACGTTTTTTAAGCATGTATAACTCAATACCTGTTTCAAAGCTGGTAGTAATTTCAGGCTTAAAGTGGTCGTTAAATAATAATACCGGAGCTACAGCCGAGCTTGCAAAATCACTCTGGTCATAGTATTTCTGTGTTTTGTAAGGTCCGGTATCGTTACCTACCTGTGCAAAAGAGAAACGGTATTTTAAGTAATCGATAGCCTTTGGCATGTTGAACATCTCTGAAAGAACAAAACTCGAGTTTGCCGAAGGGTAGAAGAATGAGTTGTTAGCAGCCGGGAGGGTACTAGACCAGTCGTTACGTCCGGTAAGGTCAATAAATATCTGATCCTTATAAGAGAACGACATTAAGCCGTAAAGTGAGTTTACCTTTTCAAAAGCATCTCTTGCCCTGATAAGCGGAGCATTAACACCATTTGTTAATTTGTAAACATTCGGTACTACAAGTCCTTCAACCTCTGCTTCAGTGTTTCTGTATTTGTAGTTTTTAAGGTTACCACCTACAGATCCCGAGAATGCAATAGTGTTACTTATATTGTTTTTGTATGATAGTAAGAAATCAGTATTAACTTCCTGCTTAAATACATTTTGTGTTTTAAAGAAACCTTTTGCATAACGGTTAATGCTGTAAGGTCTTCTTTGCTCCCTGTGCTGACTGTAAGTGTTAATAGCCGATCTAAGCATTAAGTCAAGGTTTGAAGCCAGATTAATGTTAGCAAAAATGTTACCTACTATCTGGTCATTGTCCAGTGAGTTAGTAGCTTCATAAGCTATAAGGTACGGGTTGTCTATATACGAACTGAAAGGGTGTACCTGCTGGATATTTTCCTGTCCCTGTTTCCATATGCTACGGTACCAGTCAAGGTCTACGTTAGGGTTTTGGAATATCATAAAGTAAGCAATAGATCCGTTGTTGTAACCTGTAGAAGGAAGGTTGTCACTGGTTCTGTTATTAAAGTTAACCGATGTTCCCAGTTTAATTCTTTCTGAAACCTGATAGTTAGCGTTCACGGCAGCAGATATTCTTTCGAAACCTGTGTTAGGCATTATCCACTCATTTTTTTGGTGGCCTAAAGAAAAACGCATAGAACCTTTCTCGTCACCTCCCTGAATAGAAAGGTTGTTGTTGTAAGTTACACCTGTTCTCCAAAAATCCTTACGGTTATCTTTGTATGGCTGCCATAATTGTCTTTCTGCCGACTGACCTTCAAGAGTTGGGTCGTACTGGTAAAATGACTGACCGTTAAATTCAGGTCCCCATGCACTACTTGTACCACCTGTACTACCTCCGTCTTCAGAACTCCCGTAAGAATAGTATGGGTTTCCGTCTGCGCCAAAAGAGTTTCCTGTACCCTGACCGTATTTATACTGCCAGTCCGGCCATCTTTGTATTACATCAAACGTAGCTCCCGTTGTATAAGTAATACCTAAACCTTTGTTCTTTTTACCCGATTTTGTTGTAATGATTAATGCACCGTTTGCAGCACGGCTACCATAAAGAGCTGTTGCACCTGCACCTTTAAGTACAGTAACGGTCTCTATATCGTCAAGGTTAAGTTCAGATATACCGTTACCATAATCAATAGGAGAGTCCTGCCCCATGTAAGCTGATGATGATCCAGATGTTGTCATCTCCTGATTCATCGGCACACCGTCTACTACTATAAGAGCATAGTTGTTTTCGGTAACAAGTGATCTGTTTCCTCTTAATACAATTTGTTGTGAGTTAAGTGGCCCTGATCCTGATGATACTATATTTAAACCGGCTACTTTACCTTTTAGGGCAGATGACCAGTTGTTTGGAGTTGTAGTTTCAAGCTGATCCGTTTTAATAGTTTGCTGTGCGAAACCTAAACGTTTTTCTTCCCTTTTAATACCAAGAGCTGTTACTACTACTTCATTAAGCTCGTTTGATTTTAGAGCAAGCGTAATAATAAGTTCTTTAGAAGGGTTTGCTTTTACCTCTACGGTTTCAAAACCTATGAATGACACTGCAAGGGTAGCACCTGTAGAAGTGGTAATGGTAAAGTTACCATCCATATCGGTCACTACACTGTTGTTGGTTCCTTTTTCAAGTACCGAGGCGCCCGGTAGTGAAAGTCCGTCTTCATCTATTACCTTACCGCGGATTATTTCCTGTTGATTTTTAGTAACAGTGATGGTGTTGTTTATTTTTTTGAACAGAAATCCTGTTTTAATGGTGATTTTGTTTAAAACATCTTCAACGCTTTCGTTAACTGCTTTAATGGTTAGGCGCTGGTTAGCTCCCGATATTTTTTCGTCAAAAACAAAAGTGAATTCTGTTTCTTTTTCAATAGCAGAAAAAACTTCTGTTATTGAGGCATTTTTTAGGTCTAGGTTAATTTGCTTACCTGTTGTCTGTCCTTTTACCGGAGCTGCAATTGTGGTTGCAGCCATGAGGATGGTGCAAAACAAATAAAATAATTTGTTTAATATTCGATTCAAAAAAAATTGTAGTTTAGTATCCATTACTATAGGCTATAAATTTGATTTTGTTTGTAGTCTTTGTTTTAAGTAAGTGGCCCGTTTCTGTTGCAGCAGACGCGGGTTTTTTTGTGTTGGTTAATGTTGAGTATTTCTTCTTATAATGATTTGGTTTTTAGTTAAATAATCAATTTTTACTTCTTTAAGGAAGGCGATACTTTCTAATATGTTTTCCAGCTTCTCGTTTTTATACTTACCGGTTATGGTAAGGTTCTCAAGGCGGCTGTCTTCAAATTTTATGGATACATCATACCAGTTTTCAAGTATTCTGGCAGTTTCGGCAAGAGTATTGTCTTTAAGTATTATTATGTTTTTAGTCCAGGCTATACCATCGCTGCTGTTCTCTTTAGAGAGCACAAATTCATTTTGAGTAGTATATTCTGCCTGCTCATTTTTAATAAGGAATACTTTTTTTCCTGTATCGTCAGTCACCTGTACTTTTCCGGTAAGCACACTTACTTTGGTATTAAGAGTGTCGTAAGCATTAATGTTGAATGAGGTTCCCAGTACTTTTATATCTACCTTATGGGTTTGAACTATAAAAGGCTGTTGCGGGTTGCGAAATACTTTAAAGTACGCTTCACCTTTCAGGGTTACTTCTCTGGTTTTGCCAAACTCTTCAGGATAACTTATACTACTGTTGGAGTTAAGTACAACTACACTACCATCATGCAGCATAACTTCTTTTTTCTCCCCTTTAGCGGCAAACTCGGTAACAGTAGGGATTTTTTTATTGATAAGCGTGTAGCAAAAAGCAAGTCCGGCTACTATAAACAGGGTAGCGGCAACCCTCATGGCTTTTTTCCATAGCGGAATAACCTTAACCGGTTTTATAGCTTTGTTTATAGTATTGTAAATGTTGTCTCTTTTTGAGTCAAGAATATACTCAGGGACATTATCAGTGGTTTTTTGCATGTTTTCAAAGTAGGCTTCAATGGCATTTTTTTCTTCTTCTGTGCAGTTGCCTGATGCATACTTTTGGGCTAAAACGATAAAATCTTCTTTTTTCAAAATACTTGCTTTTACCCTTAAGTCACATTTTTTGACCCGAACAAGTAGTAGGAAAATAACGTTTAATGTTTTCTTAAAAAACGAGGTTAAGCCGTAACATTAAAGAAACAATGAGACAACAACTATTGCTAGCTGATAATTGTCTAAGTTGTTGCGTAGGTGTTTAATAGCGTTGCTTATGTGCTTCTCTACAGTATGTACTGATAAATCCAGTTTTTTAGCAATTTCGCTATTAGTGTAGTTTTCAAAACGGCTTAAAAGGAAAACTTCACGACATTTTGGTGAAAGTTTTTCAATTTCGGTAAGGATGCCTTTTTCAAATTCCTGATATTCTATATCAACGGTTGTTTTTGACGGAGTAGGGATGTCCTGTAACGCATCAATATGTTCCTGAGTGAACTTTAGTCCTCTAATATGATTGGCTACCCTGTATTTTACCGAACGCATAAGGTAGGCTTCAAGATTTAATATGTTTGAGGAGGAAGTATTTTTCCAAAGACTGATAAAAATTTCCTGAACTATGTCCTGGCAAATTTCTTCGTCGCGATAAATTTTGTGGGCGTAGTTGTAGAGTTTTTTCCAGTAGCGATCAAAAATAACACCAAAAGCCGCCTCATTCCCTTGTTTTAAAAGGTTTTGTAATTCATTGTCTGGTAATGAAGTAAGCTTTTCTCTCATGGTAAAAACAGCATAGGCAAATGAATGACAATCCTGTAAAACCTACCAGAGATTTATTTTAAGTTTGTGTTACGTAATGTTTAAATTGATAACGTTTTTAAAAAGGGAAAGTAAGTAGCGAATGCTGACTTGCCGTATGTAAATCCCGCCATACCCGGTTAAGTTCAGATTCGGTTTTGGCAGCTTCCAGTCCGCAGTAAGGGTATAGGGTATCAGTGATCTTTAGGGCAGTATGAGCTAAAGTTCTGCTGTAATGCGATACCTGTTTCAGTATATCGTCAGGAATAGTATAATGTTTTATGTAGTTCTCCCACGATAAATCGACCGCATCATAAAAAAGTTTAGAATTCTCCTGTAGTTGTGATTGTTGTTCTCTGAATTCGTTTTCAAAATATGATTTCTGTTCGGGGGTAAAACGTTCCATGCCCGGTCTGTTATAAAACAAATCCTTAACCAAATCAATAAAATGTGATGCCATTCCTAAAAAGTTAACAGCAAGTGTAGCTTCAGCTAATTGCAGGAAAGGGTAGTTGAGGTAGGGAGCAGCTGTTTTAGGGCTTCCGTTTATGGTAAAGCTTCGGTTTGTAGGGACTTCAATGTTGTTTACGGTAAAACTATGGCTGCCCGATGCTACCATTCCCATGGAAGGCCAGTTAGGTACAACGGTTACTTCATCTTTTTTGAGGAGGAAGGAAATTACCTGTTCTTCATTATTATCATTAATAACTGCAAATCCATCATTGTTTTTAACCATGCAGTTCATGGTAAAGTGAGTGGCGTGCAGTGCTCCGCTGGCATATTTCCAGCTACCGTTAATACTATATCCGTTTGGGGTAATGGTTGCTGTTCCTGTTGCGGCACCGCTTCCTGCCAGGCAGGCTTTTGGGGTGCTGAATACTTCTTTTGCTAAATCAGGGTCTAAAAATGCTGCAAACCAGGCTGCTCCGCTACAAAGGGTAACGGTCCATCCGGTACTACCGTCGGCTTTTGCAATCTGTTCCTCCAGTCGTAGTATTTCGGGTAATGGTTTTTCCAGTCCGCCATATACTTTCGGTACATAAATGTTAAACCAGTTTTGGGAATGGATGAGGTTAAGGATTTCATGATGCAGTTTACCATTTTGTTCCGATTGTGCTGCATGTTCTTTTATGGTTTGTGCCCATAAATCGTTAAACTCAAAATTATCCATAATTGTTTTTTACCTCGATACTTTGCAAAAGTAAAGTATAGCCTAGTTACAGAAAATATAAACGTACAGAAATATTAAAAAGAAATATCCAGCTGAAGCCTAAAGCGCCATCCGCCTTTATAAGGAAGACTTTTATCCTGATAACTGAAATACGATCCTTCGCCTGTTAGTTTGCACGCGTGCCCGTGGAAAAACCAGTTACACGCTATGGAGGTTTCTGTTTCCAGGTTTTGTGCCATATCGATGTTTGGTTTATATTGGGCATATCGGGCGGCAATCTCCATTTTTTTAGGGAACCAGTCCAGCAGGTAATGAAAAAAGTACCCGACCTGAAAGTAATATCCTCTCATTCGGGTTTTCTCGTTGCCGTTAAGTTTGTCAAAAATGTTTTTATGATGCCATTCGGCCTGTGCAGAAAATCCGCGGTATACAAAAGCTGTTTCTAAATTGTTTTGGTTTACCCTGTATTGTCCGTCAAGGCCATCTTCAAATCCGGTTATGTAACCACCGCCTGCCTGTGAGAAACGCGTGTAGGGGCTACGGTTTGTGGCAGCCGAAAAAGCAATTATAGCGGCAGGTTTTCCATGAAACTCTAAATCACTGCTTTCAAACCCTACCTCACGCCCTAAAAAGTTCCATTGCAATCGCCCGAAGTACATAAGGTTATTATCGTCGTTAGCAGTATTGCCGCGCCCGTTTCCGGTAAGGGTGGCGACCCAGTAATTAAAGTCAATTATACCTTTGCCTTTCAGATGTCCGTAAACCTCAATGCCCTGTTGCCTGTCCAGTGTGAATTCGCGGTTTATAAGAGAGCGGTCTACCATTTGCTGTTCACCGCTGCTTATAAAGCGTTCGCGGGAAAACTCCACTTTCCACTGTCCGGCCTTGAAGTTTAAAAAATCCCATTTTTCCAGCATTACCCTAAAGTCAAGCAGGTTGCTTTGTGACAGTTCGTATTCAAAATAATATTTAAGCCATGATTCATAGGCGTGTCCGCCTACTTTAAGGCGTGCCCTGTTTATTTTGAAAACTGTTTTATTATCGGTTTGAAAATCATCATAGGTTAACGGGTTCTGGTCACCGGGTGTAGCACCTCTAAATTGTAATCTTGTCCTTATCTGCATCTCAAAACGATTGTCTGCTGTGGTAAGTTCGAAACCTTTGTGCCCGTAACGGACTTTAACTACAGAAGAATCTCTTTCGGTTTGTGAAAATACCGATAAGGGGAGGAGCAAAAGCAGGTAAGGTAATGTTTTGTTCATTATGTTGGTTTTCAGTTGGATATAACTAATTTATAAAAAAAGCCTCTGATTTTCAGAGGCTTTTTTGTTTTGATGTGATAATGGTGATTTATCTGTTATACGGATACTCATTTATCCAATGAAACCCTCTGTTCATAAGCAGGTAGTCATTCTCATCAGTACGCAATGTGTTTAATTTTATAGTATCGTTTTTATAAACGCCTTCAAAGGCATAATGAATACTATCGGTTTTTCTATACTTAAGTTTTACAACCTCGGTAGAATCTTTATAACTAAAAAATGAAATGCCTTTATTTACAGTGTCTGTTTCTGAGCGGTAATATACCAAATTGTGGTAGCCTGATGTTTTCATTTTAAAAACATTAGCCGAATTTCCTTTGTCTACCACAAAGTAACGCCATCTTATGGTATCAGTAAGTACGGGCGGTATGGTATCGTTATTTATAATGAAGTCTTCCACTTCATAAATTCCATACATAGGTGGTTTAGGGACAGCATCGCCATATTGCGCCTGAGATTCGAGTCCGTTATAAACCATAAGTGATACTGCTGCTATAATAGCTATCCCTTTTAATGCCTGTGTAGTAAGATTTGCCCATCTTGGTTTAAAAGGGTTTCGGTTAAGTTGTGCACTAACAGGTTTATTCAGGATAAATACATTTACAAGTCTTTTATAATCGAGCCCTATAAGGAAAGCGGAAAGGACTAGTAATTCGAAAGAGAATAATTTTACAGGTATATCATAAGACATGTTCATTAAAAACACGTTTAGCATTACGCCAAAACATACAACAGCTCCCAGTGTTCGTGTTTTACGGTACATTAAAAGCAGTCCGCCTGCTACTTCACATAAACCTGAAAATATAGTGTAGGTGTCAGAATATCCCATAAATGTCCATGCCAGTCCCATAGGTGATTTATTGCCCAAGGGGAAAAGCAGCTCAGAAAGCGAAGGATATCCAAACTGGGTTTTAATAACTTTAGAGAATCCGTATATAAGCATAAAGCCGCCTAAATAATAACGGATGTAGGTTTCCTGCAGGTAGAGTATAAGCTTGTATTCTTTGCTCTTTCTGTCAATAAGAGTCCAAATCAATGCTACTATTAGTGCAAGAGTAAGTGTAAATGCTAGTTTGGAATAATCGTAAAGGGTGTCTCCGCTGCCACTTGGATGTCTAACAATCTCAATGTCTAGTAACGGACTGATTAATTCGTTAGTGATGTTAAACAGGGTGTTTCCTATTATGGGTAGTATTGAAAAGGAACAATAAGCAAAGAAAAACCTGAAAATAAATTTAGAAACCCAATTCCAGGGTGTTGGGGTCAAGGTGTTTGAATTATTCATTACTGTTGGTTTGATTGTTTAATGAATAACGCTAAGGGTTTAAAAATGTTGTAGGCTTTTTCTTTGGTTTTAACCTTAAAAAAATGAAGTATTTATTATTGTGTTTTTTCTTAACTCTTAATGTAGTGGTCTATTACTGTTGTTTTGTGCAGTTTTTTGAATAATATGGTGTAAATGAATTTATTATGCTTACCTTTACCCATATTGGTTTTCTGCCTGAGCTTTTTCTGATCTGCAATTTGTTTACACTTTCTCTTCAGCCCGGCGTTTCAGTTGCCACTTTTCTAATCTAAACAAATTTTTATCATGAACATTTATGTAGGGAATCTGAGTCAGGAGACTTCGGAAACCAAATTACGTGACCTATTCGCAACGTATGGCGAGGTCGAAACAGCGAAAATTATAACAGACAGTCTTAGCGGTTTTTCCAAAGGATTTGGTTTTGTTGAAATGAGTAGTAAAAAAGAAGGAGAGAAAGCTATTGATGAGCTTAATTCGACCGTTTTTGAATCAAGTACTATAGTTGTTAACGAAGCACGTAAAAAGCCTACCCATTCGGGAGGAGGGAACTTTAAGTTCAATAAAAGGAGTTACTAGAGCTAACCTTATTTAAAAAGCTAAGGGTAGCACATTTTATGTATTATCCTTAGCTTTTTGTTTTAACGTGTGCTTAATGTAACTACTATTGGCTTTTATAGCCAAACACAAACAAGTAAATATAAATTAAAAACTAAATAACATTTATGCCAGACTCATTTACAAAAAAAGAGAATATCAAAAAGAAAATTAAAAAGAAAAAAGACAAAGAGTTAAAAAGAGAGGATAGGAAAACAAACAACAATAAAGGTAAAAGCCTGGAAGATATGTTTGTTTATGTTGACAAGAACGGGCAGTTAACCTCTACACCACCGGTACAAAAGCAGCCTGAAACAAAAAATGAAAAGCGTAGTGATGCTTTTAATAAAAAGTACAAATAAACTAGTATAGGTTTTTATATAAAAAAAACAAAAGCCGATTTACTTTAGTGAATACAAATAAAAAAGCCCTTGAAATTTCAAGGGCTTTTTTTAAGTGGTACCTCCAGGAATCGAACCAGGGACACATGGATTTTCAGTCCATTGCTCTACCAACTGAGCTAAGGTACCGTTGTCATTGCGGGTGCAAATATAGAACCATTTTTATATTATCCAAAACAAAAATCAAAAAAAATCAATTTGTATCTTTGCTGTACTAACAAAAGGAAAATGCTTTTAGCTGTAGATATAGGTAATACAAAAATTAAAGCCGCTGTGTTTGAGGTGAATGCCTTGAAAGAGAAATTTATTTTTGAGAAAAACGAGGCCGAAAAAAAAATTAAAAAAATTTTTCATCAATATGAAAAAATTGAGGTTTCCATTCTTTCTTCGGTAGGAGAAAAGGAAAAAGAAGTAATCAGTCTACTTCAAAAATATACCCGTGTTGAGGTGGTGGACCAAACTTTTTTGTTTCCGTTTATAAATAAATATGCCACTCCGGCTACTCTAGGTATCGATAGGATGGTGCTTGCGGCAGGTGCCGTGTTGCAATATCCGGATAAAAACAGGCTGGTGCTCGATGCCGGAACCTGTATAACCTACGATTTTATAGACAGGAACAATCACTATCTGGGTGGTGCTATTGCCCCAGGTTTGCAAATGCGTTATGATGCCATGCATAATTTTACCGCTAAACTTCCGTTGTTATATCCTGAAGAGCCGATAAACTATATTGGAAACTCTACTGCGGGCTCAATGCATTCGGGAGCGGTTAATGGTTTTTTGCATGAAATTGAGGGGTTTATAAAAGACTATAGTAGGGACTATGAAGATTTAACGGTTATATTAACAGGAGGAGATGCTGAATTTTTGGCTAAAAGATTAAAAAACACCATATTTGCCAATTCAAATTTTCTACTGGAAAGTTTGAACAATTTGTATATATATAAAACCAACAATGATTAAAAAGATAATCGCAGGTATATTCCTTCTTTCTTCGGGGGTAATATTTTCACAAGAGAGTAATTCGTCACCATATTCATACTACGGCCTGGGTGACAGAAAATTTAAAGGTACTGTAGAGAATATAAGTATGGGAGGCGTAGGGATACTAAGAGATAGTATTCATGTCAACCTTCAAAACCCTTCGGGTTATGCAGCTTTAAAATTCACCACTTTTACAGTTGGGGCTAATACTTCGGCTACCACTTTAAAAACAGATGAGGCTAGTGAAAAAGCTAATAGAACTACGTTTAATTATATTGCAATAGGGATTCCTGTAAATAATAAATTTGGGGTAGGTTTTGGTTTAATGCCGCTTACTTCGGTTGGGTATAAGCTGGATAATTCATCTGTAGGCGGTGATGGTTTGGAAAGATACAGGAGGTTTAACGGTAAGGGCGGATTGAACCGTGTGTATGGAGCGGCTTCTTATGCTATTACTCCAAAACTTAGTGTAGGTGCAGAAATCCAGTACAACTTTGGTAACATTGAAACAAAATCTATAATAGCCGTTTCAGATGTACAATATCCTACAAGAGAAAGTAACGATGCTCACTATGGTGGAGCATCATTTAACTTAGGAGCTACCTATCAAACCCGCTTTGAGAGCGGTACTACATGGTATGCAGCTGCGACTTTTACGCCTTCTACTACTTTAAACAGTTCGGTAACACGTAATATAGCGGTAGTTTCTTATGTCAATAGTGGGGCAGAAACGATTATGGATGCGCTTGACGAATCGAGCTTTGATGAAAAAGTAAAATTACCTTCAGCATATAGTATTGGTACAGGATTTGGTGTAGAGAGAAAATGGTTTGTAGGTGCGCAATATACTGCTCAGGAAAGTAATGAACTTGGTAATAGGTTTGATAACGTATCTGATGCTTCATTCCAAAGCTCATACAGAATGTCGTTAGGAGGATATTTTATTCCTAAATACAATTCGTTTACCAGTTATTTGAGTAGGGTTACTTATAGGGCAGGTGTGAGATATGAAAATACAGGTCTTGTTTTGAATGGTGAAGATATAACCGATCTTGGTGTTAGCTTCGGTTTAGGTTTGCCGCTTGGAAGTGGTATTGGCGGGTCTAACCTTAACATAGGTTTTGAGTATGGTAAGCGAGGTACTACTAACGCCGGACTAATACAGGAAAATTATTTTAACCTGCATGTAGGTTTGTCGTTTAACGAAAAATGGTTTGTTAAGCGTAAGTTTAACTAATACTTAAAAATGTGTCATTTATGATAAAGAAAAATCTAACGGCTTTTTTATTTATCGCTTCGGTTTTTACAGCTGTAGCGCAGCAAACTTCAAAGTGTGAAGAGCAAATTGCTGCTTTTGAGCAAACTGTAAAGGCTGAAAAATATGATGATGCATTACAACAGTTTGAAGGGCTTGTGAAAAAATGTCCTAATGTTGATGAAAAGCTATATGCGCTGGCAGAAACTGCTTTGGTATATAAAATAGAATCGGCTCAAACGAAAGAATTGAGGCAACAGTATGCTGATAGTATTTTTGGGGTGTACGGGTTACATAATAAAAACTTCCCTAAAGCTAAAAACACTAACAATATCAATAAGGCTTTAATACAAAGCGATTACAGGTTGGCAGACGAGAAGGAAGTTTTTAAAGCTCTTGATGCTGCTTTTATTTTACAACCGCATGATTATACTGATTACAGGGCTATAGAGGCTTATTATAATATTTATCTTAAGCGTTTTGAAGCAGGGCAGGAAATTACGCTAACTGATTTTACCGAAAAATTCGGTGCTATTTCCACTCAGGTAATGTATGCTAAAAACAGAATTGCCGATAGGCAAAATCAGTTAAAGCTTAAAAAAGAAACCGAGCCGCTTACTCAGGAAGAAAAAGATTTTTTAGCTAGGGCAAATAAAGATATTGATGTGCTCACCGCTGTGGGTGAAAATGTAGACAGGCAATCGTCAAAGCATTTTAGTTGTAAAGGACTTGAGGAATATTATACGGCTAATTTTGAAAAGAACAAAGAGAATAGTGATTGGCTGGAGGCTCTCGTTAATGTAATGTTTTTAAACAGATGTTATGAGTCGGAAGTGTTGGCGAAAGGTGCTGTAGCTTTATATGAGTTAAAACCTTCTGCTCAATCGGCTTTTAATATGGGTACTATTGAGCTTAGAAAAAACAATATTGACGGTGCTGCCGAATACTTTGATAAGTCGGCGCAACTTGAAACGGATGCCGATCAAAAAGCTGAAGTATATTATAAAGTAGCCGGGATATTAAGAAATTCAGATAAGGCCAGAGCTAAAGAGTATATTTTGAAAACAGTTAAGGCTAATCCTAAAAAAGCCCGTGCTTATATTTTTCTTGCCGAGATGTATGCTTCTGTAACTAAAGAGTGCAATGTGACCGATTTTGAAAGGAAAGCGCTGCTTTGGCTTGCTATTGATACTGTAAAGAAAGCTGAAGAGGCCGATGTTAAATATAAAGGCACTGTTGCTTCCATGATTGAGAATTATGAGAAAAGGCTGCCTAATCGTGATGAAGTGAAAGAGGCCGGGAAAAGAAAAGGCGATGAAATTGTTTACGGTTGCTGGATTAACGAAACAGTTACTGTTCCAAAAGTGAAATAATGATGCTTTTAAAAAGTAAAGCTTTTATTTGTATAGGTCTTTTAGCAGTGATGTTTGCTTCCTGCGAAAGTAATCTGAAAGATGTTCAGATGATGAATGCTGTGGCTTTTTCACCGGCAGGTCAGTCTGAAGATGTAAATTTAAAATATACCGATTCGGGTGAGCTTAAGGCAATACTTGAGAGTCCGTTAATGCTTGATTTTTCTAATCTGGATTATGGTTTCAATGAGTTTCCTAAGGGAGTTCATGTAACTATGCTGGATGAAAACGGGAATAAAACCTTTATTGAGTCGGACTATGCTATTAGTTACAATAAGACTCAACTTATAGATTTACAGGGTAATGTGAAAATTACCTCGCATGACGGAAAAAGGCTGGAGACACAGCAACTTTACTACGATCAGAAAAATGAGTGGTTTTATACCGAGAAAAATTTTAAATTTACAGATGAGGACGGGCGTTATTATGAAGGTCCGGGTATAGACTTCAATAAGGATTTCAGCATTATTAATGCACAACAGAACTCCGGTGAAGGAAATGTAGATAATATTGAATAATTATAACAAATGGGAATTTTTAAGTTTACAGCATATCTTTATCTTGTAGTAGCCGCTTTTTTTGTGTACGATGGTGTTATGAGAATACAGGCAGGTGAGGCACCATATATGTCTTTTGCGATTGTTGCTGTTTGTATTTTTATGTTTTTCTTTAGGAAAAGCCAAATCAAGAAGTTTCAAAACAGAAGGTAAACAGTAAACGCTTATGGAAGCGACAATTATTATAGTATGTCTATTGCTTTCCGCTTTTTTTTCGGGAATGGAGATAGCCTATGTGTCGTCAAATAAAATTTATCTGGGTGTAGAGAGAAAGCAAACTTCGTTTCTCTCCAGGATACTTACCAAACTTACCGAAAAACCGGCACGTTTTATTACCTCTATGTTAGTGGGTAACAGTATTTGTCTTGTGATTTACGGTTACTATATGGGGGGAGTTGTAATGGGGTGGCTTGCTCCAATGCAGTTTTCACTGGCTTCGGCTATATTACTTCAAATAATTATATCGGCTTTTATAATACTTCTTACAGCCGAGTTTATTCCAAAAGTTTTTTTTCAGGTGTATGCCAATAAGTTAATTAAGCTTTTTGCATTACCGGCCTATGCTTTTTACTGTGTCTTTTCGTGGGTTTCAAAATTTGTTATTCATGTGTCTGACTTTATTTTGATAAAAGTATTTCGTACAAGTGGTGATAAACAGCAGGGGTACTTTAGTCGTGGTGAGCTTGGGCATTATATTACTGAACAAATGAATGGTGTGGAAGAGCAGGAAGAGGTGGATTCTGAAATTCAGATATTCCAGAACGCACTTGAGTTTTCTGATCTTAAGGCCAGGGATATCATGACACCACGTACAGAAATTGTAGCGGTAGAGATAAATGATACCGTGCAGGAGCTTAAAGATTTATTTGTGGATACCGGATATTCTAAAATGATAGTGTATCGCGAATCACTGGATAATATCATTGGTTATATACATTCGTTTGAGCTTTTCAAAAAACCGAAAACAGTGGGTCAAATGATGATAGCTGCCGAATATGTTCCGGGTACGATTTATATAAAAGAGCTTTTAAATATACTTACCAAGAAAAGAAAAAGTCTGGCTGTTGTGATAGATGAGTATGGGGGTACATCGGGTATTGTTACTATTGAGGATATTATTGAGGAGCTTTTTGGTGAGATAGAGGATGAGCATGATGATGAAGAAGAGTTAGTAGAAAAAGAGCTGGAAGGAGGAGTTTGCCTTTTCTCTGCAAGGCTTGATGTAGAGTATGTTAACGAAGAATACGGGTTGGAAATTCCAGAGAGTGATTCTTATTCTACACTGGGAGGTTTTGTGGTTTACAATACCAAAGAGATCCCTAAAACCGGGGAGCGTGTAAAGTTTGATCATTTCGAAATTCTTATAGAAATGGCGTCAAATAAGAAGATTGAGCTTATTAAGTTTGTTCCGTTGCAGCAGAAATAAAAAAATTAACATTTTAATCCGAAAATATAACTTAACGACTTTTATTATTAAATAGATAATTGTATTTTCGCCCACTGAAATAAAATTTAACAACATTAAAAATGGCAGTTTTATCAAAAATTAGGGAGCGTTCGCTTATACTGATACTTGTTATTGGCTTTTGTCTTTTCGCTTTTGTGATAGGTGATGTTATCAAAAGCGGCGGGTTTGGAGTTACCAGAAACATAGGTAGTGTTAATGGTACCGATATACCTGTACAGGAATTTTTAGAAAAAGTAAATGAACTGGAAAGCAGACAGCCGGGGATATCTCCAACTCAGGCATCTAATGCAATTTGGAGTCAGGAAGTAGACAGAATCCTTTTTGGTGAAAGATTTGAGCAGGCAGGTTTGAGAGTAGGTAAGGATCATGTTATTAACATGTATGCCCAAAATCCTCAGATAGCTCAAAATCCTCAGTTTCTTAATGCTGCAGGTCAGTTTGACAAAGCTAAGTTCAATGAGTTTCTTGTGAACATGAAAACCACAAATCCTGAAATGTGGAATTCTATGGAAAGAAACACGCCTGCTGTTGAGGCTTCTGCTATGAGGCAAATATATACTGCAATGGTTAAGTCTGGTTATGTAGCAACAAACAATGATGCTAAAGCCAGATATGAGGCAGAAAACAACAAAGTTACTTTTGATTATGTATATGTTCCTTTTTCAACAATCAATGATGATGAGATTACTGTCTCAGATGATGAGGTTATTGCTTACATGAAAAAGAACGAGAAAAAATACAAATCTCAACCTACACGTTCTATCGAGTATGTTAAGATAGAGGATAAAGCTTCTGCTGAAGATGAGCTTGAGATTAGAGAAAGAATAAACTCTCTTCTTAATTCAAGAGTAGAATACAGAGATGGTAAAAACGATACTCTTCCTGGTTTTAAAGATATGAAGCTTGAAGAAGTTCCTGATTTTGTTAATGCAAATTCAGATATCAAATATGATTCTACTTATGTAGTTAAAAATAGTCTTCCAAAAGACCATGCTGATGATATTTTTGATTTGGCTAAAGGTGAGGTTTTTGGTCCTTATGTAGAAGGTGGTTATTATAAAGTAACCAGAATGCTTGATAAAAATGATGGTGGCAATGTTAAAGCAAGTCACATTCTTATTGCATACAAAGGAGCTATGAGAGCTGCTCCAACTGTAGAGCTTACAAAAGAGGAAGCTAAAGCTAAAGCTGATGATTTATTAAAACAAATCAATGCAGACGCATCTAAGTTTGGAGTACTTGCTGCTCAAAACAGTGATGATCCGGGATCTAAAAATAACGGTGGTACTTATGATAATATCACTCCGGGACAAATGGTTCCTGCTTTTGATGAGTTTATCTTTAACAGCCCAGTAGGTAAAACTGCAGTTGTTGAAACTGATTTTGGTTACCACGTTATTAAAGTAGATGCGAAATATGAGGCTGTAAGAATTGCTACTATAGCTTTAGAGATTCGTCCAAGTGATAAGACAGGAGACCAAACTTATGCTAAAGCTTCTCAGTTTGAACTTGATGCTACAGAAAAACCGTTTGAAGAAGTTGCTAAAGCGGCTAATGTAAATGTTGTTAATGTTGCTAAATTACTTCCAAGTGATGAGAGTATTCAGGGATTAGGTGCGCAAAGAGGTATTGTTCTTTGGGCTTTCTCTAAAGATTCTGAAGCTGGAGCTGTTAAGAGATTTGATGTGTCTGACGGATACGTGATTGCAAGACTTAAAGATGTAAACGAATCTGGGTTAATGCCGGTTGAAGAGGCTAGACTTGTTATTGCTCCGATAATCAGAAATGAGAAAAAAGCAGAACAAATAAAAGCAAAAATGACTGGTGATACTCTTGAGGCTGTTTCACAGGCATCGGGTTCAAAAGTTAGTACTGCAGAGAATGTAACAATGGGTTCTGCTATGGTTCCAACGGTTGGTGTTGAGCCAAAAATAGTAGGTTCTGCTTTTGCTCTTGAGGCTGGTAAAACATCAGGTCTTATAGTAGGTAAATCAGGTGTGTTTAAAATTGCTACAAAAACTGTAGAGAAAGCTGCTGAGCTTCCTAACTATAACTCTTATTTAGCAAGAGTTGAAAAACAGGAGAAAACTGCTGCTGCTTCAAGAATAAGCCCTGCTCTTAAAGAGAATGCTGATATCGAAGATAACAGAGTGAAAATATAACTTCACAAACACATATAAATAAAAAATCCCGCTTTAGTAGCGGGATTTTTTATTTATAATATCATGTCTTTGTAAGGTATGATTACAGGATAGCCTTTTTGGTTGAAATAAGTGGTTGTGTTGCTGTTTTTAGATACGGCTAATACAAAGTCACCTCCCCATGCTCCAAGACTCTTTACGCTCCCAGTAAAGTCGGGAAATAGTTCTTCTTTAACTGGAGGTGTTTCCAGTACGTTACTCATTATGGCTGTATGTTTGTCCAGTAATTCCATAAATCGCTCAATGTTATCTGTGCTTAGTAGCTTCTCTGTAATATTGTTTATCTGAGTAACTATAGAGGTTATATTGCTTTTCTTTTCGTTGTAAGCTGCAATCGCACTACGGCTATTTTGTTTTTGGTTTAGGTAAACAAAATAAATATTGTTAGAGAACTCTGGGTTAAAGTTGATATTTTTTACAGTTGGTGTCGGGTTGCCTATGTTGTAAATGATAGGGGTGTTGTTTTGAGCGCAGGCAATATCATATCCGCTACCGCCAAAACTATTTTTTAATAAAATAAAAGCATCAATGGCAAACCACTGTGCAATGTTGTTTATAAGTGTAGATGACGTTCCCAGTCCCCAGTATCTTGGAAAAGTTAATTCTGTAACTACATTAAACCCTTTTGAACCCGATAGTATTTCCGGATTCATACCGTTTGCGGTATGTAGTATTTTTACCAGTGTTTGGGTAACAGGATTGATGCTTTCGGTTTCGCCTTTTTTTATATCGCTGAACGATAATGTATCTTGAAACCATGTGTTTTTATCAGTATCAAAGCTTGTCCATTTAATAAATAGGTCTTCTCCTTTATTTACATGCAGGTACTGACCGTATTTGGTAGGTAGGGCAAAAGCATCTGCGCCATCAAGTACGGTATATTCTCCGGTTATTAAAAGTTTTCCGTTACTATAAAATGTCTGTTTCAATGTTGCTTGCTGTTGCTTTACGTAAATCTTTTATAAAGTCTACCACTGCGGAATGAGTTACGGTATTCTGTTCAAAATGTCTAACGGTTTGTAGCTTTTCACTTTCGTTAGCTTCCAATTGGTTCAGTATGTTCATCAGGTGCATTTTCATGTGGCCCTGCTGAATTCCGGTAGTGGTAAGTGATCGAAGGGCAGCAAAGTTTTGTGCCAGTCCGGCTGCAGCTACAATCTGCATCAGTTCTTTTGCTGTTGGGTTGCCCAGCATCTCCAGTGAAAACTTAACCAATGGGTGTAGTGTTGTAAGTCCGCCTACAGTTCCTAAAGCTAAAGGTACGTCCATCCAGAAAGTGAAAATACCATTTTCTATTTTAGCATGAGACAGGCTACTGTATGTTCCGTTTTTAGACGCATAAGCATGAACTCCGGCTTCAACAGCTCTAAAGTCGTTACCTGTTGCTACAACTACAGCATCAATACCGTTCATTACCCCTTTGTTGTGAGTAACGGCTCTAAAGGGTTCTACTTCGGCTATTTTAACGGCTGTAACAAACTTTTCGGCAAATTCCTGCGGGTCTATGTTGTTTCCTTCGTTTAAATCGGCTACCGGGCATGAAACCTCTGCTCTTACAACGCAGTTAGGAACATAGTTGGAAAGTATGCTCATTACCGTTTCAATATGTTTTTCCTCTTCGGTAAAATCGTTATGTTGTAATGCTTCGGTTTTTAGTGTTTTGGAAAACTGCTCCAGGCAGGAGTTTATAAAGTTGGCTCCCATGCTGTCTTTAGTTTCAAAAGTAGCATGAAGCTGGTAGTAGTTGTCTAACGATTCGGTTTTGTCTCTTAGTTCTATATCTGTAATACCACCACCGCGCTTTTGCATGTTTTTGGTAATACTTTCTGTTTCGCTAAAAAACTTTGTTTTTATTGTGTTGAAAAAGGCTGTTAACTTTTGTTTGTCTCCTTTGTATATAAAGTGAACCTGACCTATTTTTTCGGTACCCAGTATCATAGTTTTAAAACCGCCACGCTGTGCCCAAAATTTTGCTGCTTTTGATGCGGCTGCTACTACCGAACTTTCTTCAATAGCCATTGGGATGGTATATTCCCTTCCGTTGATGTTGAAGTTAGGGCAAACCCCTAACGGAAGATAGAAGTTAGTAATTGTGTTTTCTATAAACTCATCGTGTAGTTTTTGCAGGTTTTCGTCATTGTTCCAGTATTTTTTTAATAGTGAAACAGCCACCGCCGGATTGGTGAAATATTCATTTGCAATCCAGTTAATTTTTTCTTGTTTAGTCAGTTTTGAAAAACCAGCTATAGCCTTGCTCATTTTCAGTGTCTTAAAGTAATTACAGGTTGCAAAGATACATTTTAACGCGTGTAAATACTAAAAAAGTATAGGTGCGATATTGTTAGTAATTATACATGAAAATTTCATTTAACAAAAAAAAGCAGGGTTATCTCATAAAATTTTACTAAAATTGGAAGTTTTTTACCATGTATAGAATGAAAAATATCAAAAAGTCACTTTACTTATTTTTACTGTTAAGCCTGCCGGTTCTCGGTCAGCAAAAAATAACCCTCGAAGAGATTTGTGGCGGAGCATTCAGAACACAAGGAATGTATTCGCGGGAAGCTATGAAAAACACTAACCAGTATACTGTGTTAAACGGTGGTTGGGGTAGTGGACAAATCGATTTGTATGATTTTGCAACACTGGAAAAAGTTAGCACTATTATCAGCTCAAAAGATTTTAGTGAGCTTGATGGTATAGATAGCTATACTTTTAGTCCGGATGAGAAAAAAGTGCTGATAGCAGTTAATTCAGAACAAATTTTCAGGCATTCGTTTACGGCCGATTACTTTATTTATGACATTGCTTCCAAAAAACTGGTAAGACTTAGTGATAATAAAGTTCAGGAGCCTACCTTCTCTGCAGATAATTCTAAAATAGCCTACGGTTACAACAACAACCTGTACGTTTATGATATGGCTACAGGTGCTACAAAACAAATTACTACCGACGGAGTTAGAAATGCTGTGATAAACGGTATTACCGACTGGGTTTATGAAGAGGAATTTGCCTTTGTAAGAGCTTATGACTGGAATGCAGCCGGAGACAAAATTGCTTACATCCGTTTTGATGAAAGCGAAGTGCCGGAATTTTCAATGGATATTTACCAGGGCGGACTTTACCCTCAGCAATATTCGTTTAAATATCCTAAAGCGGGGGAGAACAATTCTAAGGTGTCTCTTCATATTTATGATGTGAAAAATAATACTACGCAAAAAATAGCTTTTGCTAATATTGATGCTTACTATATTCCTAGAATTAAATGGACTAATGATGAGCAAACATTAAGCGTTCAGTTAATCAATAGGCATCAAAATGACCTTAACCTTGTTTTTGTGAACGGAAATTCGGGTAAGGTTACACCGGTACTTCATGAAACAGATAAGGCTTATGTTGATATTACTGATAATCTAACTTTCCTTAACGATAACAGTTTTATATGGACAAGTGAAAAAGATGGGTTTAACCACATTTATCACTATGATAAATCAGGTAAGCTTATCCGTCAGGTAACAAAAGGTGATTGGGAAGTAACAGCTTACTATGGTTTTGATAAAAAAACAGGGAATATTTTTTACCAGTCGGTAGAAAATGGTTCCATTAACCGTGATGTGTACAGGATTGCCTTAACAGGGAAGAACAAAACAAGGCTTACACAAAAAACAGGGACTAACAGTGCTACATTCAGTCCCAACTTCGAATACTTTATTAATAGTTTTTCGAGTGCTCAGGAGCCAACTTCTTATGCTTTATTAAGTGCTAAAAACGGTAAAGAGGTAAAAGAAATAGCTAATAATAATGCTCTTAAGGATAGATTAGCAAATTATAATCTTCCAACAAAAGAATTTACTACCATTAAAACAGATAAAGGGCATGAACTTAATGCATGGGTAATTAAACCAGCAAATTTTGATTCTTCAAAAAAATATCCGCTGTTCATGTATCAATATAGTGGTCCCGGTTCTCAGGAGGTAGCTAACAAGTGGAACAGTTATAATGACTACTGGTTCCTTATGCTGGCACAACAGGGTTATGTTGTAGCCTGTGTTGATGGTAGGGGGACGGGTTTTAAAGGTGCCGACTTTAAAAAAGTAACTTACAAGGAACTTGGAAAGTATGAAGTGGAAGACCAAATTGATGCTGCAAAAGTATTAGGACGCTATGATTATGTAGATGCGTCAAGAATAGGTATATTTGGCTGGAGTTTTGGAGGCTTCATGTCTTCAAACTGTATTTTAAAAGGTAACGATGTCTTTAAAATGGCTATTGCAGTTGCTCCGGTAACTAACTGGCGTCTTTATGACTCAGTATATACCGAGAGATATATGCAAACACCACAGGAAAACGCATCCGGATATGATGATAATTCTCCAATAAGCCATGTAGGCAAGCTGGAAGGTTCTTACCTGCTTATTCATGGTACTGCCGATGATAATGTGCATGTGCAAAACACTATGCTTATGGTAGAGGCTTTGGTTCAGGCTAACAAGCAGTTTGATTGGGCTATTTACCCTGATAAGAATCACGGAATTTATGGAGGGGCGACAAGGCTGCAGCTGTTTACCAAGATGACTAATTTTATAAAAGAAAAACTATAACACAAATTGTTTATGAGCAGTAACAATTCACAACAGGGTCAGCATCCTAAAGGACTATGGTTTTTATTTGCCACAGAAATGTGGGAAAGATTTGGCTACTACCTAATGCTGGGGATTTTTTCCCTATATATGTTAGACGGCTGGAATAATGGAGGGATGGGTTTCTCCCCTGAAAAGAAATCTGATATTTATGGTACTTACCTTGGCTTGGTTTATCTTACTCCTTTTATTGGTGGATTGCTTGCAGATAGGGTTCTTGGTTATAGAAGATCTATAGTTATGGGTGGTCTGTCTATGGCGGCAGGTTATTTTTTACTTTCTGTTCATGATATGACCAGTTTTTACCTTGGACTTTTCTTTATCATCATGGGTAACGGTTTCTTCAAACCGAACATCTCTACTCTTGTAGGTAATTTGTATAGTACAGATGATCTAAAGGATAAAAAAGATTCAGGATATAATATTTTCTATATGGGTATAAATATAGGGGCCTTTGTGTGCAACTTTGTGGCTGCCTATATGAGAATAAACTTTGGTTGGGGATACGCCTTTGCAGCAGCCGGTGTAGGTATGTTGTTAGGGGTTTTAATATTCCTTACGGGAACTAAACATATAAAGCATGTAGATGTTATGAAGCCTCTTGAAGAAGGTGATATGTCTACTTTAAAAATATTAAGCTATACTTTATTACCTATGTTTGGATTTGGTGTTTTAGGATACCTTATTCCTGGTAATATTTTAGGGACAGATACTAACGATGCCTTTATTTTTGGTTGTGTTCCTGTAATAGGGTTCTTTATTTACCTGTGGTTTAAATCATCAGGACTGGAAAAAAGAGCAATAGGAGCACTACTTGCAGTGTTCTCCTGTGTGATTCTTTTCTTTGCCGTTTTCCATCAAAATGGTGATGCATTAACCATTTGGGCTGAAGATTATACTGATAGGGAAATGCCGGAATCTGTAGCTAATATCGCAACTAAATTCGATATGGCTCAAACGGTAGAAAATAATGACATAGTGGAATTGAATGAGGCCGACTTTAATGCTAAGATTGCCGAAATGAGAGCCCAGGAACAGGCAATGCCTGAGACTACTGATGAAGAAACGGAAGCAAAAAAAGCATATGCTAAAGAAATTTCGGGTTATGTGGCTTCGAGAAAATACTTTAGTAACCTGGCAGCAGATAAAGTTCCGGCAAACGGAAAGGATTTAAAGTTGTTCTCTACAGAACTATATCAATCTATCAACCCGTTCTGGGTTGTTTTATTAACTCCTGTACTTGTAGGTGTTTGGGGCTTTTTAAGAAAAAGGAAAAAAGAGCCAAGCACACCAACAAAAATTGCGATAGGTCTTGTTATTACAGCACTGTCTGCACTTGTTATGGTAGGAGCTGTATATGCTACTAACGATTTGAGTATGAAAGCGAGTAGCTGGTGGTTAATAGTTTCTTATGCGGTAATTACTTTAGGAGAACTTTGTTTATCACCAATGGGACTTTCGTTGGTTTCAAAATTAAGTCCGCCAAGGATAACGGCACTTATGATGGGAGGTTTTTTCCTTTCAATATCAGTAGGTAATAAGCTTGCAGGGATGCTTTCCAGTCTTTGGGAAACAATTGAGGAGAAAGAAAACTTTTTCTTCCTTAACTTCGCACTCGTGCTTGGAGCAGCATTAATGTTATTCCTTATGCTAAAATGGCTGAATAAGGTAATGAAAGAAAACAATGTATATTAATTTATAGAATAAATATAAATGTCAACATCAAGAATTGCAACTCTGGAAGAAATTCAGGGTTTTGAAGGAAAGTACCCAAAACAACTATGGGGCTTGTTTTTTTCTGAAATGTGGGAGCGTTTTTGCTTCTACGGCATGAGAGGGGTTTTAACCTATTTTATGATTACCCATCTTATACTGGAAAATGGTGAGCACATGCAGGAAAGTCAGGCTAACTTACAGTATGGTGCTACACAGGCCTTTGTTTATGCCTTTACATTTATAGGAGGTTTGTTTGCCGATAAGATTTTAGGTTTTCGTAAATCACTTTTCTGGGGTGGTATCCTAATGATTATTGGTAGCCTTATTTTGGCATTCGACCCTTTTCCTGAAAAGAATTTCTTTTTAGGGATTAGTTTCACGGTAATCGGTACCGGTTTCTTCAAACCGAATATCTCTACCATGGTAGGGTCGCTTTATAAAAAAGGTGATCCTAGAAGAGATGCAGGTTTCTCGTTATTCTATTCGGGTATTAATATTGGTGCTCTTTTAGGAGGGTACGCATGTATAGCAATAGGTAAGGGGCAGTTATTTACTAGTTTTATCCCTGCCGATAAAACGTGGAATGTAGCTTTCGGTCTTGCAGGTGTTGTAATGACTATTAGTTTAGTGACATTTATTTTTACTCAAAAAACATTAGGTCCTATCGGTCTTTCTCCTTTAAGAAAGAATAACGATACGATTGAAGAAATTCCTGAAATTGATGGGGTTGGTACAGTGCAGCCTGAAGCTACTACAGTAAAAACTAAAGTTAAATCAGGTAAAGCTTGGTATGAGTATGTAGTATACCTAGGTACACTTGCTCTTATTCCTGTTATTATGACCATGGTTGCCAAGACCGAGTATACAGACTGGTTTATGTATATAATAGGACCATGTACATTAATATATCTTATTTATGAAATGACAAAACACTCTTGGGAAGAGAGTAAAAAGCTTATAGCGGCACTTGTATTTATACTGTTCTCTATTGTCTTTTGGGCATTTTTTGAGCAGAGTGGAGGTTCGTTAAGTATTTTCGCGGCTAAAAACCTTAACAATGAAGTGTTAGGCGTATTTACACTTGATCCAAATGGAGTAAATAATGCGGCCAACTCAATATTTGTAATTGTATTTGCGCCAATAGTAGGTCTTATATGGATTGCTATGGCTAAAAAGAAAATAGAACCTAATACAGTTATTAAATTTGGTTTAGGTTTTCTTTTCCTTGCAGGTGGTTTTTATACGTTTTATACTACAAGATTCTTTGAAGTAGTTGCAGGGTCAGGAATTGCAAGCTTAGATGTTTTTGTTTTAGCCTATTTTGTAATTACCTTTGGCGAGCTTTGTTTATCGCCTATTGGTTTATCAATCATGACAAAACTGTCTCCGCAAAGGTTACAGGGTGTAATGATGGGTATGTGGTTCCTGGCAAGCGCATACGGTCAGTATGTGGCAGGTATTCTTGGAGCTGGTCTATCTCAGGCTGGTGAAGGAGATTCACTGCAGCAAAAACTGGTAACTTATACTGAAGGTTATTTACAACTGGCAATCTATGCTGCAATAGCAGGTGTGGTATTAATCGCAATATCACCAATTGTAAGAAAGCTAATGCAGGATGTAAAATAATTAATAAAAAAACTTTTAATGTCTTCACAAGTAGTAAACAACGATTTTTTTAAGTCTAAAGTATTAGGTCATCCGGCAGGATTATTTGTATTATTTTTTACCGAAATGTGGGAAAGGTTCTCATTCTACGGTATGAGGGTTCTTCTTATTAACTTCTTAACCATGGCGGCTATTGGTACGAATCCTGGTTGGGAATGGACTTCTGAGAATGCCGGAGCGCTGTTTGGAACTTATGCAGGATTATTATATTTAACACCTATTGCAGGTGGTATTATAGCCGATAAGCTAACAGGTTATAGATGGGCGGTTGTAATAGGCGCCATCATAATGACCTTGGGACATGCTTCTATGGCTCTCGAGACTGAGTTTTCTTTATATTTAGGTTTAGGGCTTTTGGTTGTTGGAACCGGTTTCTTTAAGCCTAATATGACTTCGATAATATCTGAAATGTATAAAGATCTTCCTGAGAAAAAGGATGGAGCTTATACTATTTTTTATATGGGAGTTAATGCAGGTGCCTTTTTTGGGATGATGCTGTGTGGTTACCTTGCTGAAAAAGTAGGATGGAGCTGGGGCTTTGGTTTGGCAGGTATTTTTATGCTTCTTGGGATGCTGCAGTTTTGGTTGGCAAAACCATTATTCGGTACTATAGGTGATGTGCCTTCTAAAACAACTAAACACGAAGATGCAGAAATCTCTCCAGACGGAAGGATTGAAGATAAAGCTATAAGCAATGAGAGTAAACCTGCTGGAAAATTAAATAATTTTACGCTGGTTGATAAGGTATTAATTGTGATAACTTCATTGATAGGTTTGCTTTATCTTATTGATGATCCAGCATCTAAAATTGGTAATATACACTTATTGCCAGAGCAGTTTATACTGTCAAAAGATATACTTCCGGGCTCAATAGTAATTACTATTATAGGATTACTGTTATTCCTTTACCTTGTTATTTCAAGGATTGTGAGGTATGAAAAAGTTGTGAGAGACAGAATGATTGCTGTAATCGTGTTTGCATTTTTTACAATATTCTTCTGGATGTCGTTTGAGCAGGGAGCTACTTCATTAGTGCTTTTCGCTAGAGATTTTACAGACAGAACGCTTAGCGGTAACTCGGCAATAGCCTTCTTTGTTATTGATACATTATTAACAATTGTGCCTTTACTGCTTATTTCATGGGTACTGTATTTATTATTCAGGAAGACATTTAATAGAATTGGCTTGTCTAATATTATATTAGCATTGAGTTTTATAGGTGTTTGGGGTATTGTTGCATGGAAAATGAATAACGATTTTACTTCTCAGGCTTATCAGATAAAATATCAGGCAATTAAATCAGCTAAATTAAATGAGGAAACAAAGGAGCAGGAAAAAGACGAAAAAGGTGAGCCTGTTTTTGAATATACTCCGGTTACAGAATCTACCGTTTTAAATGGTAATGAGGTTATAACCGATCAATTTGTGGACCTTTCTGATCAGGAAATTAAAAGGGTTAATGATAAAGTTACTCTTCATAGTGAAATAGGTAAGATGATGTATCTTACTAAAGAAAAAGAAGATAAGATTAGAGGTGATTACAAAAAGGCTGGAAGGCCTTCTCTTATAGTACCGGCTACAATTTCTGAAATAAAAGAAAACCATATTGAAATCACCACTTCATGGTTTAGTATACTTAACTCATTCTTTATTATTGTATTTGCATCATTATTCTCTAAATGGTGGGATAGTAAATATAATCCTAGTGCTGCAGTTAAATATGGGCTTGGTTTGATTATTATGGGTGTTGGTTTTGGTATTTTGGCTTATGGTACCCAAATTATCCCACCGGGAGCAGCTGCAGGTAGTGTAAGGGTTAGCTTGGTATGGCTCGTCCTCGCTTATCTGTTCCATACATTGGGAGAGTTATGTTTGTCTCCGGTAGGACTTTCTTATGTGAGTAAGTTGGTACCGGCAAGGATGATTGCATTTATGTTTGGTATGTGGTACCTGGCAATTGCTATAGGAAACAAGCTTGCAGGTACATTAGGAGGACAAATTGAAAACATTACCAAGGAATATTCCTTATCAGTGTTCTTCCTTATATTTACAATAGTTCCTGTTGTGGCTGGTTTGATTGTTATGTCGTTAAACCCAATGCTTAAAAAATTGATGCACGGGGTGAAATAATTTCGGCACTGTTTTTGGAATCCAATCGGAAAAATAAATACTTATGAAAAAAATACTTTTAATACTGTTTGTAGCTTTAGGTACTATAGCTGCACAGGCTCAGGAAATAAAATGGATGTCTATGGATGAGGCACTGGCTGCTCAGAAAAAAGAAGCCAAGCCTATTTTTATGGATGTGTATACTGATTGGTGCGGACCGTGTAAAATACTGGATAAGCACACTTTTCATGACCCTGCAGTAGTAGAGTACATAAGTAAAAATTACTATGCGGTTAAGTTTAATGCCGAAGGTAACTCTGAGGTGAACTATAAAGGTAAAAAATATGCTAACCCTGGTTTTGTAGAGGGACGTAAAGGAAGAAATTCCAATCATGAATTCGCAAAGCTTTTAAGCATAAGGGCATATCCTACCATGATGGTTTTTGATAAAAAAGGGGAGATTATAAACACCATTGTTGGTTTACAAACTCCCGATCAGTTACTAACTGCTTTAAAGGAACAATAAATTAATATCGGTTATTGCCGGCTAATACAATAGCTCATGAAAAAAATACTGTTAACACTTTTTATTGTGCTGGGTTCAATCACCATACAGGCTCAGGAGCTTGAATGGCATACTGATATGAATAAAGCTATGGAGCTTTCACAAAAAAACAAGAAACCTTTATTGTTGTTTTTTACCGGAAGTGACTGGTGCGGTTGGTGTATGCGTTTGCAAAAAGAAGTGCTGAAAACAGATGAATTTGCAAAATGGGCTAATGATAATGTTATCCTTGTAGAGCTTGACTTTCCTAAAAGAACAGCTCAGTCTGCCGAACTTAAGCAACAAAATGCTTCACTGGCAAGATCGTTTGCTGTGCAGGGATATCCTACCGTATGGTTTGTAGATGTGCAAAAGGGTGAAGATAAAAAACCTGTACTGAAACAGCTTGGTAAAACAGGCTATGTTAGAGGCGGAGCTTCAGCTTGGCTTGAAGGTGCTAATGCAATATTAAATCACGGTAAAACACAAAAAAAATAAATTAAAGATATTATCCCTTTTCCCGTTTTGGTGAAAAGGGATTTTTTTAGTGATTAATTATTTATTCAAGTTTATAATATCCTTTTTCTGCAGTAGCATGGAAAAGGATATTTTGTTTATGGCAGGTAGCTTTCCATTGTTGTATTAAATTCCTGTAATTAGTGCCGTCTGCAATAATTGTTTTCGGTTTCATTTCATTAATTACTTTTTCAAGATTTATTTTAGGGGAATGGCTTAGTAGTATTATATCCGGATTCAGGTTTTCGGGATAAATGGTGTTAGGTTCAATAATAGCTATTTTTTGCCCTTTAAACCATAATAATGTGTTGAGTTGGGTAAGTGTGGGTTTGGGATTAAAAGTGGCTGTGAGGTAGGGTTTAATTGTTTTTATAGGATATGCTGTAGTATCGTTGCAGAGAATGGTTAATCTGTTGCAGTCTTTTATACTGATAACTGATTCGTTGTAATTGTTAAATACAATCAGTTCACAGCTGTTCGTTACATGGATTTTATAACCCAAATAGCTTATTTGAAAGAGAAGAAAACAACCTAATACAGCTATTGTGGTTTTAAATGTCTGTTTTTTTAGCCATATACCTAATGTAATCATTACTAATGTCAGGATAATTGAAAACACCAAAGTGAATGTAATTTGTTTAATGTTGAGGCTCTCAAAACCAGCAATCCATTCGGTATAATTGTTAAGGATTTTTATAAGCCATTTTAAGACTATTCCAGATATATGTGCTAGGTGTGGGCTGATAAAGCTGAATAGTAGTGTTAGTATTCCAAAGGTTAATAGTAATCCGGTTAGCGGAACAACAATAATATTGGTAACGACAGATAGTAATGGTACTTGCTTAAAGTAGTAAAGGCATAGCGGGAGGGTACTTATTTGTGCTATTATTGATATAATAGCGATATCTGTAAAGTAGTTTATAACTCGGTATTTGGACAGCTTAATGTTTTTGTATATAGGTCTTAAGGCAATAATAGCTATGACTGCCGTATAGCTTAACTGAAAACCAACATCGAAAAGCTGCTTGGGATTAAACAGGAGTATAAGCAGCATGGATATGGCAACCGAATTCATCATACTACTGTTTCGGTTTAAATATTGACCAATACTTATAAAACTAAACATGATAACAGCCCTGACTACCGACGGTGATAAGCCCGAAAGTATGGCAAAACCCGAAAGTGATAGTAGTAATAATATCAACTTTATTGTTTTGCCTCTTTTTGATAATCTGTCTAACGGTTTTAGTAACAGATTAAGCAGGAAAAATAAAATCGCAATATGCAGCCCTGATATAGCCAGTATGTGTATAGCTCCTGCAGAAGCAAACGTCTCTGTTGTTTCTGTACTCAAGTCCTGCCGTTGTCCCAGTAGTAAAGCCTTTAGTAGAGCAATTTCTTTTGGGTCGAAAGTGTTTTTGTTGAAACTTTCTGTCAGTTTGTTTCTTGTGTAGTCAAGATAATAATTGAAGCTCTTGGTCTGGTCGATGAGTGCATAATTTTTATTCAGGTTTAATTGATGGAAAATATTCTGTTTTTCCATGTAAGCTGCATAATCAAACTGATAAGGGTTGAGAGGTTTGTTTATTTGGTTTGGTGATTCTGTAATGATAAGTTTATCTCCCGGGCTGAATTTTTTATTTTTAGAGCTAATTAATATCCTACCTGTGGTTTTATGGTGATTTACTCTGCTAACTTCAAAATAATATCTTTCGGAAAATTCGGTAGGTTTTAATCGGTGAGTTATAGTGCCTTCAATAATTGCGTTATCGGTTACATAATGCGAGTAATGTAGTTTTTGATTGGGAGCGTTGTGTATAGTGTAAGAAAGTATCCCGAAGCTAAAAGTTAACAGCCATGTACTTATGGAAAAGTAAGGTTTTTGTATTAGTTGTTTTTGGCTTCTCCTGTATATGAATAGTAAAAGCAATAACGCAACGGCTAAAAAATATAAGGCTGAATTTACAGATGGGTTTATGTAATAGCCGGCAATAATGCCTACTGCAAAAAATAATGTTAGTAATGCTATTATCATATCTTTAGGTAAGGTATTGCCCAAAGATAGTAAAAGTTAGTTTTTGTAAAAGGGAGATATTAGTTAAGTATTCTGTTAGCCTGAACGAAACTTTTTGTGTAATATTCTTCACTCATGGAAGATACGGTAACGCCTAAACTAAGTGTTGAATGTATAAAAAGGATTTCGCCGTTTTCTACAGATGTAACCAGCCCTACGTGATTAATAGTTTTTTTGCGACGGTTAGTTTTAAAGAAAAGCAGGTCGCCGGGCTTTACTTCAGATAGTTTAATTTCTTCGCCAACCTTTGCCTGTTCGTAAGAACTTCTGGGTAGGGAAATGTCAAAAATCTTAAAGGTAGTAAAAACAAGTCCTGAGCAGTCCATGCCGTCTTTTGTAGTTCCTCCGGTTCTGTAACGTACGCCTTCAAAATCCATGGCGTTATTTACAATCTGGATTTGGGTATAATTGTCGAAGGTAAAATCAGAAACAAAGCCATAATCATTTTCGTCCAGCTCAATTTCTTTTTTGACAACAGTAACAGGCTGTGTAGTCGGTTCATTTACCGACTCGCTTTTTTTGCGCTTTCTCTTTTTCTTTGATTTTTCAGTGTCGTTACTTTGACTTCCGCTACCGCCTGATGTAATATCAAGGCTTCCGGGTACTTCACTGTAAGAATATAATCCTTTTTCCACAGCCTCTTCCTTAGATGTTATAATCTGTCCCGAAGCTTTCCAGGAAAGCGCCAGTAATAGGAAAACGGATATGGATACTAATTTTTTCAAAAGCTGTTGTTTGGTTACTATTACAGTTGTGCTATACACAAATATAAAAATAAAAATACGGGTTTTATTTTCCTTCGTTCAAATGCTTAATTATTCGTTGAGCTGTTTTTTGGCTTGCACCTTCACCGCCCAGTTTCTGTTCCAGTAAGTCGTAGTCAGTAAGTACTTTCTTCCTGTGTTCAGGATCCAGTATTTTTTGCAGCTCTTTTTTGATGTTCTTACGGTTACATTCTCCCTGTATTAGTTCTTTAACCACTTCACGATCCATAATAAGGTTAACCAGTGAAATGAATTTAAGGGTGATAATACGTTTAGCTATCTGGTAAGATATCCAGCTGCCTTTATAGCATACCACTTCGGGTACTTTAAAGAGTGCTGTTTCGAGAGTAGCGGTGCCCGATGTTACTAAAGCAGCGTGAGCTATGCTCAACAAATCGTATGTTTTATTACTTATAAAATGAACATTACTGTTTTTAAGGAATTGCTGGTAGAACTCGTAATCCTGAGACGGAGCTCCGGCAATTACAAACTGATAGTCGGGAAAATCCTTTACTATAGAAAGCATTTCGCTAAGTAATTTTGAGATTTCCTGCTTACGGCTGCCCGGTAAAAGTGCAATAACAGGTTTATCGTCAAGATTATGTTCTTTTTTAAAACTTTCGGCATCGGTTGGTTTACGATTGTGAATGGCATCAATTAGCGGATGTCCTACAAACTCGACGGCAAACTGATGTTTATTTTCATAAAAATCCTTTTCGAAAGGAAGTATGATATACATGTGGTCTACATCCCTCTTAATGGCTTTAATCCTGTTTTCCTTCCAGGCCCATATTTGTGGGGAAATGTAGTAATGTGTTTTAATACCCAGTTCCTTTGCCCATTTGGCTATGCGCATATTAAAACCGGGGTAGTCTATAAAAATAATCACATCGGGCTTAAAGCCCAGTATGTCTTCCTTGCAAAATTTAATATTACCTAAAATAGTACGTAGGTTGGCTACTACTTCTGCAAATCCCATAAATGCCAGCTCACGGTAATGCTTAACCAGCGTTCCGCCTGCCTGCTGCATAAGGTCACCTCCCCAAAAGCGTATGTTTGCTTCTGGGTCCTGTTTGTGCAGTTCTTTCATAAGGTTCGAACCATGCAGGTCTCCCGAAGCTTCACCGGCTATAATGTAATATTTCATGCTTAGTGTTTATAGGTCAAAAGTACTTAATTTAATCAGCCTTTTTTATACAAATACTGTAATTAAAGTTAAAATAGCCGTAGCAATTATTATGCCCCAGGCCATCATATCTCTTTTTAATCGTAGCAAGAGGAAAAATATAAGCAGGTTAGGTATTGCGCCAATGGTAATTACTTTACCCATTACGCCCTGCGACTTTATTGCAGTGATAGTATCGTTTAGGTTGTTTCCTGTAGTAGATTCCACATATTTTAAATATAAAAATATACCTAATGAGGCAATAGCAAAGCCAATAATTATACCTATGGCTACCTGTATGTATTTACTTATTTTCATTTAATTTCCACGAATTTAATTGTTGTATGGCGTGATGTGCGGTTAGGTCAAACTGAACCGGTACTATGGAGATGTAGCCTTTTTCTAAAGCCCACTCGTCAGTGTCTTCGCCATTATCGAGGTTTACAAATTTTCCGGTTAGCCAGTAATAATCGCGCCCCTGCGGGTTTTGTCTTTTGTCAAACTCCTCCATCCACATTGCTTTTGCCTGTCGGCATATTTTGATACCCTTAATTTCGTTCTCCTTTAGTTTAGGGAAGTTTACATTAAGGATAACACCTTCCGGCAACCCGTTAGCAAGCACCTGTAGGGTTATTTTTTTAATAAAAGATTTAGCAGCTTCAAAGTCGGCGTTCCAGTTGTAATCCACTAATGAAAAACCTATGGCAGGTATACCTTCAATACCAGCTTCTACAGCGGCACTTAGTGTTCCCGAATAAATTACATTTATGGATGAATTGGACCCGTGATTAATGCCCGATACGCATAGATCGGGTTTTCTGTCCAGTATTTCGTTTACGGCAAATTTCACACAGTCTACCGGGGTTCCCGAGCAGCTATATTCGCTGTCAACATCGGGATCAGTGTTTATTTTATTGATAGATAGTGTACTGTTTATGGTTATGGCGTGACCTGTGGCAGATTGTGGACTGTCAGGCGCCACTACCACAACATCACCTATAGTTTTCATTACCGATATTAATGCTCTTATTCCGGGTGCGGAAATACCGTCGTCGTTAGTAACCAGTATTAGCGGTTTTTTCTTCATGCTTTTAGTAAAATCAAAATAAGTATTGTACTTTTACGTTAGCTAAAATAAGCATTTTTGCTTTCGTGCCCTTTATTTTTATTGAAGTTAACTCATGCCGTTTGAATTTTTGGCACGCTTTTTTATACAGATTACATAATGAAAGCTATTTTGGAATTTATGAAAAGAAACTATAAAATACTGATGTTTGTTACCGTACTTGCGGTGGCACTACTTAGTTTTATCCCCGGAAAAAAAGAATCTGACCCAGATAAGGACAAACTTTTACTGGAACTTATAACGTTTGTTATTGAAAAAGGGCATTATGATCCGGCTGCTATTAACGACAATTTCTCTAAAGGAGTATATAAAGATTACATTGAAGGACTTGATCCTTCTAAACGTTTTTTCTTACAGTCAGATATTGATGAGTTTGCTAAATATGAAACTCAGATTGATGATATGATCAATACTCAGGATCTTACCTTTTTTGATCTTACTTACACTAAATTGATTCAGCGATTAAAAGAGTCTGAAGATATTTATAAAGATATATTGGATAAACCTTTTGATTATAGTATTGATGAAACTTTTGATGCCGATTATGAGCATAAGCCATATGCAAAATCTAAAGATGAACTAAAGTTACGTTGGGAAAAACAACTTAAGCTTTCTGTGCTTTCGTCTATAACAGATAAGCAAAAGGTACAGGAGAAAAATCTTGAGACTTACAACAAGAAGTCGGCTGAAGAAAAAGAGAAAGCTGATAAACCTGAAATGAAGTCTTTTGATGAACTTGAAGAAGAGGCTCGCGAATCAAGCCGTAAATCATTAGATCAGTACTTTGAATTTATTGACGATCTTACCCGTGATGAGTGGTTTAGTATATATCTTAACTCTATTGTAGAGAGGTTTGATCCACACACATTCTACTTTGCTCCGGATGATAAGGAGAAATTTGATACCAGTATGAGAGGTTCTATTGAAGGTATTGGTGCCAGACTGCAAAAGAAAAGTGACTATGTAGAGATATCTGAACTTATACCGGGCGGACCTGCCTGGAGAGGGAAAGAACTTGAGCAGGGTGATCTTATTATGAAAGTAGCTCAGGGTGAAGATGAGCCTGTTGATATTGCAGGTATGCGCCTTGACGATGTGGTAAAAAAAATTAAAGGCCCTAAAGGTACAGAGGTTCGACTTACAGTTAAAAAAGTAGACGGTAGTATTGAAGTTATTCCTATAGTGAGAGAGGTAGTAGAGATCGAAGAGACCTATGCTAAATCGAGCGTTGTAGAGAAAGACGGAAAAAAATATGGTATTATTAACCTGCCTAAGTTCTATATTGACTTTGAAAATAAAGATAATCGTGATGCTGCTAAAGATGTAAAGCAGGAAGTTATCAGATTAAGAGAATATGGAGTAGACGGTATTGTTCTTGATTTAAGAAATAACGGTGGTGGTTCACTTAGAACTGTTGTAGATATGACAGGTTTATTTGTGCCTGAAGGACCTGTTGTTCAGGTAAAATCGTCTAACAAGAATAAAGAGGTTTTAGAGGATAAAGGTACTAAAGTAGAGTGGGACGGACCGCTTGTGGTTTTGGTGAACAACTTCTCGGCTTCGGCTTCAGAGATTTTTGCTGCGGCTATTCAGGATTATAACCGTGGACTAATACTAGGTAGCAGGCATACTTATGGTAAAGGCACCGTACAAAATGTAATTGACCTTAACCAATTTGTTAGAGGTAACTCAATGGGAGACCTTGGTGCGCTTAAAACTACTACGCAGAAGTTTTACAGAATTAATGGTGGCTCTACTCAAAGAGAAGGTGTTTACAGTGATATCGTAATGCCGGACAGATATGCTTACCTGCAAATGGGTGAGCGTGATAGCGAAACGGCTATGCCTTGGGATAAAATAGATGCAGCTTCATTTAAGCCATTTAAAAATAACTATGATTTAGTTATTGCTAAAAGTAATGACAGGATTTCTAAAAATGACCAGTTTAAGCTAATTGACGAAAATGCAAAGTGGATTGACGCTAAAAAAGACGACAATCAGTTTGACCTTAATATAGACAAGTTTAAGGCAGAGCTTAAAAAGACCGAGAATATTACCAAGAAGTTTAAAGCCATCTCCGATTACAAAAACGGACTTGAATTTAAACCGCTTCCATACGAACAGGCAATTTTTGATAAAGACCCTGCCTTTGCAGAGAAAAAGGAAATATGG
This sequence comes from Flavobacterium sp. C4GT6, assembly GCF_036347315.1. Taxonomy (NCBI): domain Bacteria; kingdom Pseudomonadati; phylum Bacteroidota; class Flavobacteriia; order Flavobacteriales; family Flavobacteriaceae; genus Flavobacterium; species Flavobacterium sp. C4GT6. The sequence goes on along the minus strand of NZ_JAZGZU010000004.1, from coordinate 76,195 downwards.
TATGAGAGCCTGGCTAAAGATGTTTATGTTGAAGAAGCAATAAATGTACTTGGTGACATGCAGGATAAATCGGCTAAAACAGCGGTTACCCTTAATAAAAAAGAGAAACCTATTAAAACAAGATAACAGTTTTAATGAGTAGAAATAATCAATCCCTCACAATTTTAGCGCTCCAAAAGTTTAAAAAGAACTTTTGGGGCGTTTTAAGTTTATCATTCATTTTAATTTTGGTATTTATTGCTGTATTTGCTTATGTGTTTGCACCTGATAGTACCAAAAATGCCAACTGGGGAGATTTGTCTATTCATTCTAAGTCACCGGGCTTTAAAGTAGAGATGCTTACACTACCTGTGCCGGGAAAAACTGAGAAAACACACTTCTCTGATTATTTTACGGGGAAAGAGTTTGTTCAGCCTAAAGTGCCTATACTTGGTTATGAAATAAAGAATGATAGCCTTACTTATATCGAATATACTAACGATCCCGATTTGGCAGTTACTAAATCTGTTCCGCTTACGGTATTTGGTACAAATGACCCCGAAACTATTAAGACAGACTTTATAAACGAACAAAAGTTTATACTGGGTACCGATAGTCAGGGTAGGGATTTATTGAGTAGGCTTATTGTTGGCTCAAGGGTGTCTATTGCTATTGGTTTTGTGGCTGTATTTATATCGCTTGTTGTAGGGATATTTTTTGGAGCCATTGCCGGTTTTTTTGGAGGTAAGGTAGATGCTTTTGTAATGTGGCTGGTAAACATAATCTGGTCTATACCTACACTGCTTTTAGTAATAGCTATCACGTTGGCTTTAGGGAAAGGATTCTGGCAGGTTTTTGTGGCTGTCGGGCTTACTATGTGGGTAGAGGTTGCCCGTGTGGTTAGAGGGCAGGTTATGAGTATTAAACAAATGCAGTTTGTGACAGCCGCGAGGGCTTTAGGGTATAACAATGTCAGAATAATATTTAATCATATACTGCCTAACAGTATGGCTCCGGTTATAGTAATATCGGCGGCTAATTTTGCTTCGGCTATTCTGGTGGAAAGTGGGCTTAGCTTTTTAGGGCTTGGTGCACAACCACCTGTGCCAAGCTGGGGAGGTATGATTAAAGATCACTACAACTATATTATTTTAGGTAAACCCTATTTGGCATTAGCGCCGGGTATAGCCATGTTATTATTGGTGCTTGCCTTTATGATGGTGGGGAATGCTCTAAGGGATGCCCTCGATGTGAAAGCAGAGTAGGATAATAACTACCACTCATTGACCTTATTGGCATCCAGTTTTATAAAAATAAACAGCAGGGTAGTAAAAGCAAACAGGCTTGATCCTCCATACGAGAAGAACGGAAGCGGTACCCCGATAGTTGGGAAAAGCTTTATTAGCATCGCTATATTAACGAAAAAGTGTGTAAAGAGCAATGCTGCCACACAGTAGCCATACGTTCGGCTAAAACGCGATTTTTGCCTTTCTGCCAAATATAGTATACGTAGGAGCAGGGTCACAAATAAAACTATTACAGTCATTGAACCTGCAAAGCCCCATTCTTCACCTACTGTTGTGAAAATATAGTCAGTATGCTGTTCGGGTACAAACTTACCTTTGGTTTGTGTTCCTTCTAAGTATCCTTTACCTGCCCACGAACCCGATCCAATAGCAATCATTGATTGGTTTAGGTTATAACCTTCGGCCTGAATATTTACATTTTTATCAAAAAGTACATTGATACGGTCCTTTTGGTGTTCTTCAAGTACGTTGTTAAAAACATAGTCTACTGAGAAGGTAAAGCCTATCATTGTGATTAAAGTTATGCCATACAGGAATATGTTTCTTTTCTTTTTTCTGTTCAGTACATAATGGATAATAATTCCGGCAATTATATATACTACTAAAAACTGAAGTTTTATAAGTAATGCCAAAAGGAATAACAGTATTGCAAAAAAGCCTGTCCATAAATACCATGATGGTAAGCCTTCACGATGCAGTACAAAAGCCAGAGATAAAAATATCATGGCACTACCGGCATCAGGCTGCATCATAATAAGTAATACAGGCATTGCTATAATACCAAAGGCTATCATTTGGTTGTTGGCAAGCTTTAAGTTTATCTGTACATCACTAAGGTATTTAGAAAGGATAAGCGAGGTGGCTATCTTGGCAAATTCTGAAGGTTGTATACTAAAGCCCCCAAATGCATACCAGTTGGTTTGTCCCTTTATGGTTTTACCGGCAACAAATAGTCCGGCAAGGAGTATGAGTGAGAGTATGTAAAATATAAGGGAATACTTCTCGTAAACTTTAGCATCGAGCATAAGTATCACGCTTATTAAAGGGATACACATCATTATGAAAAGCATTTGCTTACCATAAATTTCGCTCAGGTCAAAAATAGAACCCGGATTTGTAGGTAAGGAAGCAGAGTATATAGTCATCCAGCCCAGTAATACCAATGCGGTATATAGGAAAATTAAAGGCCAGTCAACATTATTAATTACACTCTGGTTTTTCATTATTTGTTATTATAATATCCGTTTATAACTTTATCATATTCTTCTTTAAGGCCTTGTGTAAGCATTTTTGTTTCTAAATCCTTACGTGTTATTTCGCCTTTTAGGTATTTCTCTATCATAAGGCTGGCAATAGGTCCTGCCCAGCGTGCTCCCCAGTATCCGTTCTCAATAAATACAGCGATAGCGATTTTTGGATCATGCCTTGGTGCAAACGCTACGAATACCGAGTGATCCTGTAGTTTTACCCTTTTGCCGTTTATTTTTGCATAGTTCTCGGCTGTACCTGTTTTACCACAAATCTCTATACCCTCAATACGAAGACTTTTTGCTGTACCTAAATTATATACATCATATAACCCGTCTATCACAGGTTTAAAATGCTCTTTGTTGATAGTGGTTTCATGTTTGGTAGTGAACTTGTCGTCAATTTTACCATCCTGAATATTTTTGATGATATGAGGGGTGTAATAATAACCCTCGTTAGCAACAGTAGCCATCATGTTTGCCAGCTGGATAGGAGTCATTTTAATCTCACCCTGCCCAATAGCGTTTGATATGGTAGTTGTGCTTCTCCATCCGCCGTTAGGATAGTAACGGTTGTAGTAATCACCATCGGGTATTAATCCTCTTCTTCCCGGTGGCAGGTCATATCCTAAAAAGTTACCAAGCCCAAAACTCTTTAAATGGTTACTCCAGGCATCCATACCGTCTTTTGGTTTGTCATACTTGTCAATAGTCAGTTTGTAAGTGCTGGCAAAGTAAGTATTACAGGAGTTGTATATGCCGTTATGCAGTTTTGACGGACCGCTATCGTGGCACTTCATAAACGCCCCGCGACCATAAAAGAAACCATGATGGCAAATAAAAGTAGTATTCTCGTCAATTACCTCTTCCTGTAGTCCTATAAGTCCGGTAAGAATTTTAAACGGAGATCCCGGAGGATATTCGGCTAAAAGTCCACGGTCAAATAGGGGTACAGCTATAGTATCTCTGGATAATTTGGTGTAGTTCTCTGAGCGTTTGCGCCCTACAAGTATTGCCGGGTCGTAACTGGGAGCGGTAACCAATGCCAGTATCTCACCGGTTTTAGGCTCAATAGCAACAATACCGCCGCGCTTTTCAAACATTAGTGATTCACCATATTTTTGTAGTTCAGCATCAAGGGTTAAGGTAATGTCTTTACCTTTAACGGCAATAGTGTCATACATGCCATCTTTAAAAGGGCCTATTTCCCTTCCAAAGCGGTCTCTCTGTATGCGTTTTACACCTTTTACACCCCTAAGTACATCCTCATACATTTCTTCAACTCCCTGTCTGCCTATAAGGTCGCCACTTTTGTAATATGGATTTTTTTGAATGATATAATCATTAACCTGTTGGATGTAGCCAAAAACATTGGCTGCTTCGTTTACCTGATAATCTCTTAGTGAACGTTTAACAATGTCGAAACCTTTAAAACGTCGTATTTTTTCCTGAAAAGCGGCAAACTCTTTTTTATTTAGCTGAGCTAAAAAGATAGAGGGTAGCCTTGGGCTGTATACTTTTGCCTTTTCAACTTTTCGTATAAATTCTTCTTTGGTAATGCTTAGAAGGCTGCATATTTCAAGCGTATCTGTATCCTTCATTTCATTAGGAGTAACCATAATGTCGTATGAAGGTTGGTTAGCTACCAGTAGCTCTCCGTTACGGTCGTATATATAACCACGCTCAGGGTATTCGTATTTTATTTTAACGGCATTGTTGTCCGATGCCTCAATGTAAGAGTCGTCAAGTATTTGTAGATAATAAAGTCTGACCGTTATCAGTAGCGCTGCAGCTATAATTATGGCTGGCAGTAAAATCTTTCTCATTGTTTGCCCGGCTTAATTAAATAAATTATGGTAATACTAAGAATTAGGGTGAAAACAGTTGTTGCAACCGTTCTTATCAGGGTGTCTATGATAAGAGTAAACCTTAATAACTCCAAAAGATATAAAATTAAATGGTGTGTTACAACTGAAATCAGAATAAATGAAAAACGTTCGGGCGTAAGGCGGTCATTTATCCGTATAGTTTGATATTCGTAACTGATACCGAATGAAAATCTGAAAAAAGCTGGCCTGAAATAGGCTAAGCAAACACAGGCAGCGGCATGTGGTCCTGATGTGTTTAAAAAGATATCCTGAGTAAGTCCTAAAAAGAAAGCAGTAATAAGCAATACAGCTTTATTGCCGTTAACAGGGAATAAAAGGATATATAATATATACGGAAATGCGGTGTAGCCAAACAGTTCCATCTTGTTAAAAACAAGAATTTGTGCTGCCATCAAAAGGACAAATCGTGATATGTTGCCTATAACTGTGCTATTCATCTCCGGTACGGGCTTCCAGGTCTCTTATCTCCTGTAAGTCTTTGTTTTCTATAATGTATACATGGTTAAGGTTAGTCATGTCGTTAAACAGCCTAACGCTTAGTGTGTAATAGTTTGTTTTGGTATCTCTGAAAATATTTTCGATTTTGCCTATTGGAATATTTTCCGGGAATATTACCGATCGTCCTCCGGTTACAATAGTGTCACCTTTTTTTACAGATGCCAGTCTTGGTACCTCAGTAAGTTGGGCGTAACCTGCATTTTTGGCATCCCATTTTAGGGTTCCGAAGTGGTTACTGCCTTTAATTTTGGCATCCAGCTTAAACTTTAAGTTTAGTATACTGATTACCGTAGCATAATTTTTAGATGTATTCTCTATTATACCTACAACGCCTAAACTGCTTACAACGCCCATGTCGGGTTTAACACCATCGTTAGTGCCGCTATTAATGGTTAAGTAGTTTTCGTAATTGTTGTAAGAGTTAGATATGACTTTAGACTGTATAACGGTAAAATTATCCAGTCCCTGTGGTTTCTGTACGGCAGGAATAGCAATAGTGTCCTGACTGTTATACAGTAATTGTTTTAATGTAGCGTTTTCGGTAGCAAGCTTGTCGTTTTGTTCTTTAAGACTGAAATACTGCTCGACATCGTTTATTTTTTCGTAGGTATAGCCCGATATCGCATTAGCCGATGTAACAGCTCTGCTCCTGTGGTAGTAGTGAGACTGAAATACCAGCGATAACGATATGCCTAAAAGCAGCAAAAACAGTAATAAGATACTGTTTTTAAATATAAAATTAAATATTTGCTGCATGAACTATTGCTGTTTATTTGATAAGTATGCTCCTGAATTTCTCGATGTTTTTAAGTGCCATTCCGGTACCGCGTACAACCGCTCTTAACGGATCTTCGGCGATGTAAACCGGTAGGTCTGTTTTTTGTGATATACGTTTGTCAAGTCCTCTTAACATCGAACCACCACCTGCAAGGTAAATACCGGTGTTGTAAATATCGGCAGCAAGTTCAGGGGGAGTTTGTGAAAGTGTTTCCATAACAGCATCCTCAATACGCTGGATAGACTTGTCAAGGGCTTTGGCGATTTCACGGTATGAAACATCAACCTGTTTTGGCTTACCTGTTAAAAGGTCACGACCCTGAACAGACATTTCCTCCGGTGGAGACTCAAGATCTTCAAGGGCAGCACCAATCTGAATTTTGATTTTTTCGGCAGTTGTCTCACCAACAAAAAGGTTATGTTGGGTTCTCATGTAGTAAACAATATCGTTAGTGAAAACGTCACCCGCAATCTTAACCGATTTGTCACATACAATACCGCCAAGTGCTATAACAGCAATCTCGGTAGTACCACCACCTATATCTACAATCATATTACCCTTAGGCTGCATAATATCCACACCAATACCTATGGCCGCAGCCATAGGTTCGTGGATTAGGTATACTTCTTTGCCGTTTACCCTTTCGGCAGATTCTTTTACTGCACGCATCTCCACTTCGGTAATACCCGAAGGGATACAGATAACCATGCGAAGGGCCGGTTGAAACAGTTTCTTTTTTAAAGCCGGAATACTTTTGATAAACATTTTTATCATTTCTTCCGATGCAGCAAAGTCTGCAATAACCCCGTCTTTAAGCGGACGTATGGTTTTGATGTTTTCATGGGTTTTACCCTGCATCATATTGGCTTCTTTACCAACGGCAATTATTTTACCGGTAACACGGTTCCGCGCTACTATAGACGGGCTGTCAATAACAACTTTGTCATTATGTATAATCAGGGTGTTTGCGGTACCAAGGTCAATCGCAATGTCCTCGGTCATGAAATCAAAAAATCCCATACTTTTTATTCCTCAGGGTTTAGTTTATTTAAAATAAGATGCACAAACAAAAATAACAAATTAATGTTTAAAATGACGTGTTCCTGTAAATACCATTGCAACATTATTTTCATTACAGTAGTTTATACTCAACTCGTCTTTAATTGAGCCTCCCGGTTGTATTACAGCAGTAATTCCTGCCTGCTTAGCCATTTCAACGCAATCCGGGAACGGGAAAAACGCATCACTTGCCATTACAGCGCCGTTAAGGTCAAAGTTAAATGAGTTTGCTTTTTCTACAGCCTGCCTTAAAGCATCTACACGAGACGTTTGTCCGGTGCCGCTTGCAAACAGCTGTTTGTTTTTAGCAAAAACGATGGTATTGGATTTTGTATGCTTACAGATTTTTGAAGCAAATAGCAGGTCTTCCACTTCCTGCTCAGTAGGTGAAGTTAATGTAACGGTTTTTAAATGCTCTTTATTATCTGTAATATTGTCTTTATCCTGAACTAATAATCCATTTAAGCATGTTCTAACCTGTTTAGCAGGTAGTTCTACTTCGTTTTGGATTAAAATAATTCTGTTTTTCTTTTCCTGAAGCACTTCAAGAGCGTCATTGTCATAAGCCGGAGCAATAACAACTTCACAGAAAAGCTGGTTTATCTCACTGGCAGCAGCCTTGTCTATTTTTGCATTAGAGATAAGTACACCTCCAAAAGCAGAAGTAGGGTCGCCTGCAAGAGCGTCAAGGTAAGCCTCTTTTACATTGCTTCTTGTTGCTAAGCCACAAGCATTATTGTGTTTAAGGATAGCAAATGTAGGGTCATCGTTTTTAAATTCCTGCATTAGGTTAACGGCAGCATCTACATCAAGAAGGTTGTTGTATGATAATTCCTTACCGTGAAGTTTGCTGAACATTTTGTCAAACTCGCCAAAGAAGAAACCTTTTTGGTGAGGGTTTTCGCCGTAGCGAAGTACCTGTCCGTTAGCAATACTCTCTTTGTAGTAAGTATCGTCTGTATTAAAGTAATTAAATATTGCAGTATCGTAGTTTGAAGAAACGTGGAATGCTTTTGTAGCAAGTAGTCTTCTTTCTTCGATTGTAGTACCACAGTTATTTTTAGTAATCATATCCAAAAACAGGCTGTACTCGTCTACAGAGGCAACGATAACAGTGTCTTTAAAGTTTTTTGCTGCAGCACGGATAAGTGAAATGCCACCAATATCAATTTTCTCGATAATGTCGGCTTCAGGAGCACCCGAGGCTACAGTTTTTTCAAAAGGATACAGGTCAACAATAACCAGGTCAATTTGCGGGATATCGAATTCTTTCATCTGCTGTACGTCCGACTCGTTGTCCTGACGGTTAAGAATACCTCCAAATACTTTTGGGTGTAATGTTTTTACTCGTCCCCCAAGTATTGAAGGGTAAGAAGTTACGTCTTCAACAGCTACAACCGGTATGCCTAAATCTTTGATAAAAGATTCTGTTCCTCCGGTAGAATAGATGGTTACTGAATTTTCGTGTAGTTTCCTTACAATAGGTTCTAAGCCGTCTTTATCGAATACTGAGATAAGGGCTGATGAAATGTTTTTTACTGTGCTCATTTTGATGCGTGTTCTAAAGGTGCAAAAGTAGTTATTGTATAGCTAACATTCAAAGAGATATAACATATAATTTTATGTTTTTTTAATTTTAATGTTTTTAGTTTTTAGGATTTTGCGAAAAAAATATTGAATTTTACACAACTCAATAAAAAATGTTATGCTGTTATACCTGCGTTTGCTTAGAGAAAGCCTCGGATTTGCCCTAAATGCACTTAGGAACAATAAGCTGCGTACCTTTTTGTCGCTGCTTGGAGTTACCATAGGTATATTTTCTATTATTGCTGTTTGGGCTGCTGTAGACTCTATGGATAGGCAAATAAAAGAGCAGCTTAGTAGTGTAGACAGGAATACCATGTATTTAAAAAGGTTTTCTTTTGCACCCAGTAATGTTCCAAGGTGGAAAAGGGATCAATTCCCGGATGTTACTTATGCCGAATACCAGTACCTGAAAGAATCGGTAACTATGGCTGATAAGCTGGCTTATCAAATTTTTACCAGCAGGGAAGTAGTTAAATACAATGACAAATCGGTTAGTGATATAAATGTGGTTCCAGTGTCGTATGAATTTACCGATATACAGAAGCTGGATATATCTAACGGTCGTTTTTATAATGAGGCCGAATCGGTTTCCGGTACACCGGTTATCGTAATTGGTTATGAAGTGGCCGATGCTTTGTTTGGGGCTGTAGATCCTGTAGGTAGGAAGATAAGAATGTATGGACAGAAATTTACCGTGATAGGTGTTTTGAACAAACAGGGGCAGGGAAGCTTTGGCGAGAATAATGATACTGCTGTATTTCTTCCGGTTAACTTTTTGCGTCGTAAATATGGTGATCATAATGATTTTATGACGCCTATTATTATTATAAAGCCCAAAGACGGTTATACTGGGGAAGAAGTAAAGGCAGAGGTAGCTTATAAGTTAAGAAGTTACAGAGGGATTAAAGCCGGTGAGATTGATAATTTTATGATTGATATCCTTTCGGGCTTTACTGATTTTATTGATGATATTGTGTTTAACCTAAACCTTGGTGGCGGTATAATAGCCTTTTTCTCTATTATTGTTGGAGGGTTTGGTATTGCTAATATTATGTTTGTTTCGGTTAAAGAAAGGACTAATCTTATAGGTGTTCAAAAAGCACTTGGTGCAAAAAGGAAATTTATATTGCTTCAGTTTTTGTTTGAAGCTATTATACTTTGTGTAATTGGCGGACTGGTAGGTATGGCACTGGTATGGGTAATAGCGGCTGTTTTAACTAAGGTGCTTGACTTTGAGTTTGTTTTAAGTGCAGCCAATATCATTTGGGGTATTGGTATATCGGTAGCTATAGGTCTTGTTTCGGGAATAATGCCTGCGGTTTCGGCATCAAGACTTGATCCTGTAGAGGCTATTAGAAGCGGAATGTAATAAATCTAGATATAATAAAAAAGTCCCTGCATTGCAGGGACTTTTTTATTTGTTTATTTATCGTACCGGTTGATTTTGAATAAGGTCAAGGTACAGGTTAATCTTGTCTTTAAGTTCTCTACGAGGAGTGATAAAGTCAAGGAAACCGTGTTCTAATACAAACTCTGCAGTTTGGAATCCTTCAGGTAGGTCTTTACCTGTAGTGTCTTTTACTACACGCGGACCTGCAAACCCGATAAGAGCTCCCGGTTCTGAAATGTTTACGTCTCCTAGCATCGCGTATGATGCAGTTGTACCACCCGTTGTTGGGTCTGTACATAGAGAGATGTAAGGTATTTTAGCATCTGCAAGCTGAGCAAGTTTAGCTGATGTTTTAGCAAGCTGCATAAGTGAATAAGCAGCCTCCATCATTCTTGCTCCACCAGATTTAGATATCATAAGGAATGGAATTCTGTTTTTGATAGAATGATCAATTGCGCGTGCAATTTTTTCACCTACCACAGCTCCCATAGATCCGCCGATGAAAGCAAAATCCATACATGCAATTACGATGTCTTTTCCTTTAGATTTACCTACTCCGGTTCTAACGGCATCTTTAAGTTTTGTTTTTTCCTGAGCGTCTTTTAAACGATCGCCATACTTTTTGGTGTCCACAAACTTAAGAGGATCCTTTGATGTCATATCGGCATCAAGTTCTTTATACTCGTTATTGTCAAACAGTATTTCAAAATATTCCTTACTGCCTATCCTAACGTGGTATCCGTCTTCAGGGCTTACATAAAAGTTTTTTGCCAGTTCTTCGGCATCAACAATTTTACCGGTTGGTGATTTGTACCATAATCCTTTAGGTACATCCTTCTTGTTCTCGGTTGGTGTTTGTATTCCTTTTTCCGTTCTTTTAAACCAAGCCATTTTACAAATATTAGTTAGTTATACGGCCCTAATTATTATAGGGTATTAACGTTGTTCAGGTCTTCAAAAGCTTTTGCAAGCCTAGCATTAAAGGTAAGTTCTCCTTCACGCATCCATTTTCTTGGGTCGTAGTATTTTTTGTTTGGAGAATCGGCCCCTTCAGGGTTACCTATTTGAGTTTTAAGATATTCAATGTTTTTAGAAACATAATCACGGATACCTTCTGTAAATGCAAACTGAAGGTCAGTGTCAATGTTCATTTTGATTACACCATAAGTGATTGCTTCCCTGATTTCTTCAAGTGTAGAACCTGAGCCACCATGGAAAACAAAATCTACAGGGTTAACACCTGTGTTGTATTTCTCCTGAATGTAATCCTGGGAGTTTTTAAGAATTTTTGGTGTAAGTTTTACGTTGCCCGGTTTGTATACACCGTGTACGTTACCAAAAGCAGCCGCTACAGTGAATCTGTTAGAAACTTTGCTTAGTTCTTCATAAGCATAAGCTACTTCTTCCGGCTGAGTATATAGTTTAGAGCTGTCTACGTCAGAGTTATCTACTCCGTCTTCTTCACCTCCTGTAATACCTAATTCGATTTCAAGGGTCATGCCCATTTTGCTCATTCTCTCAAGGTATTTTTTAGAAATTTCTATGTTTTCCTCAAGAGGCTCTTCTGATAAGTCAATCATGTGAGAGCTGAAAAGTGGTTTTCCTGTAGCTTTGAAGTGCTCTTCACTAGCATCAAGTAAACCGTCTATCCAAGGTAGTAAGTTTTTAGCACAGTGGTCTGTGTGTAATATAACAGTAGCTCCATAAGCTTCTGCAAGTGTATGTATATGTTTTGCTCCTGCAATAGCACCTAAAATGGCAGATTTCTGACCGTCGTTAGATAATCCTTTACCGGCATTGTATGATGAACCGCCGTTAGAGAACTGAATGATTACCGGTGCATTTAATTTTGCAGCTGTTTCAAGTACTCCGTTTATTGTGCTTGATCCCGTTACGTTTACCGCCGGTAGAGCAAATCCTTTTTCTTTAGCATACTGAAAGATTTCCTGAACCTGATCTCCGGTTGCAACCCCGGGTTTAATATTATGAGCCATTTATTTATAGTTTTTTAAATTAATTTACAAAAATAGTATTTTTAAATTTAGAACGGATAATTAATTCCGACATTTAGAACAGAGTGGGAGAAATTATATTCTTTAAACCACCTGTCGTTTACCTCCCTGCCCGGGTTGTATGTTTTGAAACCTAAGTCAAGGCGGACTACAAAGAAATTAAAATCATATCTAAATCCAAAACCCGAACCAAAAGCCAGGTCACGGAAGGATTGAATACCATTAAAGGTATAGTCTTCGTCTTCTTCGTTATCAAAAATATTCCAAATGTTACCTACATCGCCAAACACTGCGCCGTTTAACTGCCCGAATATATTAAAACGTAACTCGGCACTGTAAGCCATTTTGAAGTTGGCTTCATTAAAGTCGTTAGGGCTTCCGCTTCGTCCTGGCCCAAGACTGTAGGACTGCCATGCTCTGTTATCGTTAGATCCGCCACCAAAGTAACTTCGTGTAAACGGAATTGAGTTAGAATTGCCATAAGGGATGGCAATACCAAAAAAGGCTCTCATGGCAAGTACTTTTCCGCGTCTTAGGTCGAAGTGTTTTATAAAGTCGAATTCTGTTTTTACATATTGAGAGTACTCTACGTTTACAAATGTCCTTCTTCCGTTTTCATTCATGTTTTTATCACCCTGTAATTTGGAAAGTAGTGTAAGGAAGTTACCTGCCGTTTCCAGTTTGGTTTTAAAGATGAAAAAAGTATTGTCTAAAAGGTTCTCTTTTGTACTTGTGGTATAAGTAAAGTTTGAAGCAAATATCAGGTTGTTCTCTGTAAGTCTTTGCCTTCTTTCTTCAAGGCTGTTAATACTTTTGTAATCTTCGTTACTTACGGTTACACTTTCATTTTTAACGTCGTTTATAAAACCATTAGTTCCAGATTCTATAATAAGCTCTTCTGCTCCTGTATCTGGATTAGTGGTGAAGTAATCAGGGTTAACCTGCGACTGGTATTGCAGAGCATAATTATTTAATCTTGAGTATGACGATTGGTATACGTTAAAATAATTTTGCGGATTTACATTACGGATGTATTGTATGTTAAGCAGATCCAGTTTTGCTGTAACGTTTCTTTTAGGTGTCCAGTTGTAGTTTAATATTCCGGTAAAGCTCTCTTTGTCCAACCCGATGTTTTGCTGCCTGCTGATACCAAAACTCATTGTTGTAGATGGTATCATTTCCTTACGTATTACCCTATCGGTATTGATAGGGAAAAATATTCGTGGGAAAGTCAGTCGTAAATCGGCACCATATTCAAGGATGTTGAAAAAAGATCGGTCCTTAATAGCCTGATCTCTTGAAGAACCAATGTTTCCTCTTGTGCTGATACTTAGTACCTCGGCTCCTCTAAAAACATTTCTGGCAGATAAAGTAACATTACCCTGTATACCAAAATCCTGAATGTTTGAGTGGTTAAAATCTACACTGGTAGAGAGGTCAAACTTTGATTTTGGTTTAAGATAAATGTTTGTTATAAGCGATGTTCCTGCTGGGTCGTTAGGGTCTACTTCATAAATTATTTTAGGGTAATAAAATACGCTAAGGTTAGAAAGATACCTGTAAGTAAGGGTACGTCTAAAATCGGCATAGGTGCTACCCGGAGTAACAAATACAGGGTCGGTCAAAGCTTTTGGCCTGTAGTTAAGTTTTCCGTTGCTGTATATGTTAAAGCCTTTGTAGGTAGTGCTGTCTATAACAGGGTTTTCTTCACCGTTTGGGTTTTCGGTATAAATATTAACCTCCTTAACGGTGTATATTTTAAAAGGTCTTGTGTAGGTAGAGTCTTGTGTTCTTATAAGCTCATCGGTAACTAATAGTTCTACGTTAGCTTTATATCCTGTTCCAATTGTGTCTATATTATAGGAAACATAGTTGGGTTGGAAATTGTAAACCCCGTGGTTTAAGAAATAGTTTGTAATCCTGTCGCGCTCTCCCGAAAAATCATTTTGGTTGTATTGTTTTCCTTTCTTGATAAGCGATTTTGCTTTTGTGGTTTGGTAAAGTGAGTCCAGAACCGGAGTTGCAATTTGGGTAGATATAGAGTCTACTATATAAGGTTTACCGGTATTTACTGTATAGTTTACTTTTGCTTTTTTGTAACCAATGCTGTCTATTTTGTAGTCTACTTTTGTACGGAAATATCCTTGTCTGAAATAATGGGCTCTTAATCTCGATGCCGATCTTTGTGTGCGTTTTTCGTCTACCACTACAGGGGGTTCTCCAACATTTTTAAGAAAACTGCTCATTCCGGCAACTAAAAATGACTGTCCTAAGCGCTGTACCTGCTTGTCTGAAAGCAGTGCAGTGTATCTTTTGCGGCGGTTAGGTTTCCTGTCCAGCCATGCTTGGTATGATGAATCGGAGTTTGGTGTTGCCCAGTTGTACATGTGCAGTCTAATGTTAAGTCCAAGCACATCGCTGTTGGGTAACTGATATAGCTGATTGGTTACATCTTCGTCATTTACGTTCTTGTCGTTTACGGTTATATTGGTTTCACGCAATAACTGTTTGTCATCAGGAACCCTTTTAGTTAGGGAACATGAAAATAAAACAGAAGCGGTTAATATAATAAGTGCTATTTTTGTTATCTTATTTCTCAAGGGCAGGGCTCTAAATCGTAATTCAAAAATACATTTTTTATGGTTAGTAAAAACCAAATTAAGACAATAACGGGTTTACAGCAAAAAAAATACCGAAAGGAGCATAAAATGTTTATTGCCGAAGGTGTTAAAGTGGTGGAAGAACTATTAAAATCGCATTTTGAATTATATCAGTTGTTTACCACGCAAAACGATTTTAATACAATACCTCAATCCAAAAGGATAGAGGTGACTGATGTCGAACTGAAAAAAATTAGTGCGCTTACTACACAAAATACCTGTTTGGCTGTTTTTTTAATGCCTGATGAAAATGAGGTACTGCCTGACGGTGGACTTATAGTTGCGCTCGATGAGGTGCGTGATCCGGGGAATTTAGGTACAATTATAAGGATGTGCGACTGGTTTGGAGTAACTCATTTAGTGTGTTCTAAAGGATGTGTGGATGTCTACAATCCAAAAGTGGTGCAGGCTACAATGGGATCCATAAGCAGAGTGAACGTTGTTTATACTGATTTAGAAGAATATCTTAAAGATACTTCACTGCCTGTATATGGCACTTTTATGGACGGAGAAAACATTTATACCCAGCAACTCCCTGAAAACGGTATTGTTATTTTTGGTAATGAGGCAAACGGAATATCTGAAGCTATAGAGCAAACCGTTACCGATAAAATTGCCATACCACGTTTTGGTGCCATACAAAAAACCGAAAGCCTTAATGTGGCTACAGCTACTGCAATAATACTAAGCGAGTTTAGACGCTCTTTTAGTGGAAAGTAAAGTTGATTAAAATAGCCCTTGTTTTCATGGAATTTATGTTTCCTGTCCATTGGCTGTTGGGGTTGTTATCGCGAATAAGTTCGTCGTTAAGCCCAAACACTCCTCTAATAGATGGTGAAAACTTAAAGTACTCCAGGTATAAGTCGATACCAAACCCTATTTCATAGTTGGTAGTCCATTTTTTCATCCTGAAAGTACCCGAGTAGTTGTCGTCAAGGGATGAGGCATTACTCGAAAGGTTTAATGTTCTTGAAAAACCTCCCACAAGGTATGGTTTTATGTTACCTGTTCTTTTTGCAGAAAACTTAAGTAATAAGGGGAAATGGATATAAGTTGACTTTGCCTGTCTTAAAGCATCGCTCTGGCGTTCAATGTCAGGATAAGTAAGATCTCTTTGAGTATAGTATAGTCCCGGTTCAAAACGAAGATCCAGGTGCTCCATAATCCTTAGGTTCCCTACAAGCCCTACGTTAAATCCTGTAGTTTGTTTTACTACAATATCGGTTACGGGATCATCAATGTAATCCATTTTAAAGCCATAGCTGTTAAAACCTAAAAAGTACCCCCAGTGAACTCTTTGTTTGTCAAAATTCTCAAGGTGTATAATTGGGTCTTTACCAAATATTTTAAGCTGGGCATGGCCTTGCATACCACATATAAGGATAAGGTATATTAAATATCTTTTCATTGTATTACTTTGAAGCGGAATAAATTGTAGCCACACCCATTGTTTGTGGTCTGTTCTTCACCTCTATAAACCCAATTTTTCTCAAAATATTGTTTAACATTTCGCCATGAGGGAAAACCGAGGCCGATTCACTAAGGTAAGCATAGGCCGATTTGTCTTTAGAAAACAGTTTGCCTATTAATGGTAATATGTATTTGGTGTAGAATTTATATCCCTGTTTAAAAGGTGTTTTTGTAGGTACTGATGTTTCCAGTATCACAAAAATACCACCCGGTTTTAATACCCTTAAAATTTCGGAAAGGCCTTTTTCAAGGTTTTCAAAATTACGAACCCCAAAAGCTACGGTGATTGCGTCAAAGCTATTGTCTTCAAACGGAATATTTTCGCTGTCGCCCAGTACCATTTCAATTTTACCATCAAGCTTTCTTTCGGCTATTTTTTTACGGCCTACTTCAAGCATACCTGCAGAAATGTCAAGTCCGGTAATTTTTTTTGCTCCGGTTTGTGTCATTAAAATGGCAAGGTCACCGGTACCTGTGGCAATATCAAGAACGGTTTCGGGGTTTGTGTCCGATACTAGTTTCAATACTTTTTTTCTCCATTTAACATCAATACCAAAAGAGATTACGCGGTTAAGCCCGTCATACTTGCCTGAAATGGTATCAAACATTTGGGCTACCTGTTCTTTTTTTCCCAGTTGGGAATCTTTATAGGGGGTTACGTTTTGTGACATTGCAAATATTTACGGCGCAAAGATAAAAATAGTTTTTTGGAAAACAGTTTTTAATTATTAGCTATATGGATTGGTTATTTAATACTTAGTTCTAATAATGTATAAGTTAATTCTTTTTTGAAAAAAGCATGAGTGTTAATCCATTCACCTTTGTTTTTTACTTGTGTTATGAATATATCATCTCTACCATCATATAGTGTTCTTTTAAAAGTGTATTCAATTGTCCATGAGCAACAATTTTTTTCAGAATAATTTATGAGAACAATCTGTTTTTTATCAAGAATGGAAAAGGATAAATCAAAAAGAAATAAATTCCAGTTTTTATTTTGATTCTTTTCTATTTCAAATAAGTTATCATTCATTTTTACCAGTATTCTTCACAAAAGTCTCAAACGTAAAGTCAAACTTATGCTTTTCATCTTTTGGATGATACGCTTTTTGGGTGAGTTCCCATTTGTTGAGGTCTATCTCAGGGAAAAAAGCATCTGCTTCGGGAGTGGTGCCATGTACGCGGGTAAGTTCTATTTTATTAGCAAACGGTAGGGACTGTTTGTAAATTTCACCACCACCTATTACGAATACTTCTTCGTCCTGCGGGCAGGCTTTTAAAGCTTCTTCAAGGCTGTTGGCTATAATGCAGTTTTTGGCAGTGTAGTCCTGTTGTCTTGTAATAATAACGTGGGTGCGGTTAGGGAGCATTCCCGATAGGCTGTCAAAAGTTTTACGACCCATTATTATGTAATGCCCCGAGGTTAATTGCTTAAAGCGTTTAAAATCATCCGGCAGGTGCCATATCATCTGGTTGTCTTTTCCTAAAGCATTGTTTTCTGCCGCAGCGGCTATAAGGGTAATAGTCATTATTCTGTTGGGGTAGTAGTATTATCGGTTTCGGTTTCTGTTTGTGTGTTTTCGCTGTCTTTCTCCAGTTTCTTTTCAAGCTGACTTATCCTGCGTTCCTGTCGGGCTACAAGCTTGTCAATTTGTTCCTGTTCCCATTTCTTGTTTATAAAACTTTCGGTAACAAAAACTTTTATAAAGTGCATTATAAACAGAAAAGCCCATGCGGTAATAGCCCATAGATACCAGTCTTTTTCAGGGTTTACGTTAAGCCATTTGTTTATAATGTATAAAAATATACTGCCTACAAAAAACAGTATAAAGTGGAAGTAAACACGTTTCTTCTGCTTTACCCTTTTGCGGGCATATTCATACAACTCCTGTTGATTTGGTTCCATAAGTTAATATTATATAACTTAAAGATAGGGAAAAAAACAATTACACCGCCACAACTCCTTTAATATGTGGGTGCGGATCGTAGTCTGTTAATGTGAAGTCTTCAAATTTAAAGTCAAAAATGTCTTTAACCTCAGGGTTAAGTATCATTTTAGGAAGCGGTCTTGGTTCGCGCGTTAGCTGAAGTTCCAACTGTTCCATGTGGTTGTTGTAAATGTGGGCATCGCCAAAAGTATGTACAAAATCTCCGGGTTTCAGGTCGCACACCTGAGCAATCATCATGGTAAGCAATGCGTATGATGCAATGTTAAATGGAACGCCTAAAAAGATATCGGCACTCCTTTGGTATAGCTGGCATGATAATTTGCCGTCGGCTACATAAAACTGGAAGAAAGCATGACATGGAGGTAGTGCTACCTTGCCTTCGGCTACATTTTCTGCAAATGATTTAGAAGTGTCTGGTAGTACTTTAGGGTTCCATGCGCTAACAAGCATCCTGCGGCTGTTAGGGTTGTTTTTAAGTGTGTCTATAAGTTCTTTGATCTGGTCTATTTCCTGACTGTCCCAATTTCTCCATTGGTGACCGTATACCGGACCCAAATCGCCATTCTCATCGGCCCATTCGTCCCAAATTCTTACGCCGTTATCATTTAGGTAGCCAATGTTGGTGTTACCCTGTAAAAACCAAAGCAGT
Organism: Flavobacterium sp. C4GT6; assembly: GCF_036347315.1. NCBI lineage: Bacteria > Pseudomonadati > Bacteroidota > Flavobacteriia > Flavobacteriales > Flavobacteriaceae > Flavobacterium > Flavobacterium sp. C4GT6. The sequence goes on along the minus strand of NZ_JAZGZU010000004.1, from coordinate 57,721 downwards.
TCGTATATGATAGATTTAAGGTGTAGCTTTTTTGTAGTAACAAGCGGAAAACCTTCGCTAAGGTTAAAACGCATTTGGTAACCAAAAACGCTTTTAGTACCCGTTCCTGTACGGTCACCTTTTTGGTTTCCGTTATCCATTACATGCTTCACTAAATCTAAATACTGCTTCATCTTATTGTGTGGATTTGTTTATGTGGCTATTTGTTTATTTGACTCTCAAATAACCGAATTAACGAATAACCAAATTAACTCTCTCTCTTAGATATTTCGTCTCTTATATTAGCTGCCTTTTCATAATCTTCATTTTGCACTGCGCCATCCAGCATATCATACAGTTCCTGTATTGAATATTGTGAATAGCCTTCACCCGAAACCTCTTCGGTTCCGAAAGTTTGCGGTTCTGAAAGTACATTTTCGCTTTCAGGATTATCGGGTTCAGGATTTATTTTAAGGTAAATCCCGGCTTTGTCCAAAATGTTTTTATAGGTAAAAATAGGAGCATTAAAACGCAGTGCAAGGGCAATAGCGTCAGAAGTTCTGGCGTCAATAATTTCCTCAATGCGATCGCGTTCACAAATAATGCTCGAAAAGAAAACACCGTCTACAAGTTTGTGTATAATAACCTGCTTTACTACGATGTCAAAACGGTCTGCAAAGTTTTTAAAAAGATCGTGGGTAAGGGGTCTTGGCGGTTTAATCTCTTTTTCCAGCGCTATTGCGATAGACTGGGCCTCAAACGCACCAATCACAATTGGTAATTTTCGTTCACCGTCCACCTCATTCAGGATAAGAGCATACGCGCCGTTTTGTGTTTGACTGTACGAAATCCCTTTAATAGTAAGTTTAACTAAGCTCATAAAAATCGTTCCTCTTTTCAAATAAAAAGGGCTATCTGAACAAATATAAAACCATCTGTTTCAGATAGCCCTTTCATGGGCACAATTTATAATAAAATTATGAGTTTTGAGCCTTAAACTCTTTTATTTTTTCAGTCAACTTAGGAACAACTTCAAAAGCGTCGCCTACAACACCATAGTCTGCAACTTTAAAGAAAGGAGCATCTGGGTCAGTGTTTATAACTACTTTTACCTTAGAGGAGTTGATACCTGCAATGTGCTGTATAGCTCCAGAGATACCTACTGCTATGTAAAGGTTAGAAGCTACCGGTTTACCGGTTTGTCCTACGTGCTCAGAGTGAGGTCTCCAACCAAGATCTGATACCGGTTTAGAACATGCAGTTGCAGCTCCAAGTGCAGTAGCAAGATCTTCAATTAGTCCCCAGTTCTCAGGGCCTTTAAGTCCGCGTCCGCCTGAAACTACGATTTCAGCATCAGCAATGGTTACTTTTCCTGTTACTTTTTCTGTAGACTCTACTTTAATAGTGAAGTCGTTATCGTTTAATGACGGAGCAAACTCCTCTTCTGTAGCGGCGCCTGATGCTTCAATAAGTCCGAAAGAGTTTTTAGCGATAGCTAAAACTTTTACGTCAGTATTTATTTCTGTTACGTTGAAAGCTTTGTTAGAGAAAGCATTTCTTTTAACGCGGAAAGGAGAAACGCTTTCCGGTAGTGAAACTACGTTTGATGCATAACCTGCTTCAAGACCTACAGCTACAAGCGGAGCTAGGTAAAGGCTGTCTGTAGTAGAGGAAAGTAGTACAATTTTAGCACCTTCTTTTTGCGCTGCCTGCTTAACTACATCGGCATAAGCTTTAGCGTTAAAAGAATTTAGTTTGTCGTTCTTTACGTTTAATACTTTGTCAACTCCGTATTTTCCAAGTTGAGAAGCATCAGCAGCATTAACAGCTACTGCAGTTATAGTGCTACCTGTTTCACCAGCTACTTTCTTAGCGTAAGAGGCAAGCTCGAAAGCTGTTTTTTTAAATTTACCTTCTGCTGATTCAGCATATATTAAGATAGACATAGTCGTAATAATTTTAAATTTGATTAGATTACTTTAGCTTCGTTGTGTAGTAGATTAACCAGTTCGTCAAGGTTATCCGGGCTAATAAGTTTCACAGCCGATTTTGGTGCCGGTTTTTCAAACTTCACAGCCTGAGTAGCATTGTTAGCAGCTACAGGTTCAAGTACTGTAAGTGTTTTTTGTCTTGCCTGCATAATACCTCTCATGTTTGGTATTTTAAGGTCTTTTTCTTCTACAAGCCCTTTTTGTCCGCCTACTACAAGAGGAAGTTTAGCGCTAAGAGTTTCTTTACCGCCATCTATCTCTCTTACAGCTTTAGCATCGGTTCCGTTTACATCTAAACCAATGCATGAGTTAATAAAATCGTAACCTAAGTTTGCTGCAAGCATACCCGGTACCATTCCTCCGTTATAATCAAGAGATTCCTTACCTGCAATTACTAAATCGTAATTTCCGCTTTTCACAACTTCAGCAAGTTGTTTTGCAACAAAAAATCCGTCGGTTGGGTTAGCGTTTACACGAATAGCTTCGTCAGCACCAATAGCAAGGGCTTTTCTAAGAGTAGCCTCTGCGTCAGGTCCGCCAACATTCACAACAGTAACGTTTGCTCCCTGTTGCTCTTTAAACCAAACTGCTCTGGTTAAACCAAATTCGTCGTTAGGATTTATAACAAACTGTACCCCGTTAGTATCAAATTCTGAGTCTCCGTTGGTAAAGTTGATTTTGGAAGTAGTATCAGGCACGTGGCTGATGCAAACTAATATTTTCATTTTTATAAAGTTATAAAGATTATTTTCCGGTTACGAAGTTAATAATTTTATTTAAATAAAAAACTATGCACGCATAATAAATATACTTTTTTTAATAAAACACTGTTAAAATTTAATATACTATGAAAAACGCATACGTTTTAGCCTGATAATTGCGGAATTTTAATTGCTTAAAACAGAAGAAAAACAGGGGGATTTATTTGGTGTTTTTTGAGACAGAAATAAATATAAAATCTTTATTTTTGCCAATCATAAAATTAAGAAATACAATATTACATGAGAACTATACAGTTTAGAGAGGCCGTTTGCGAAGCAATGAGCGAAGAGATGCGTCGCGACGAGTCAGTGTATTTAATGGGTGAAGAAGTTGCCGAATATAACGGTGCTTATAAAGCATCTAAAGGTATGCTTGACGAGTTTGGCCCTAAAAGGGTAATCGATACTCCTATTGCCGAGCTTGGTTTTGCCGGTATTGCAGTAGGTTCTGCCATGAACGGTAACCGCCCTATTGTGGAATTCATGACATTTAACTTCTCGTTAGTGGGTATTGATCAAATTATAAATAATGCTGCTAAAATGAGACAGATGTCTGCAGGGCAGTTTACAATGCCAATTGTTTTTCGTGGTCCTACAGCATCTGCAGGTCAGCTTGCTGCGACTCACTCACAGGCTTTTGAGAACTGGTTTGCTAATACTCCGGGTCTTAAAGTTGTAGTTCCTTCAAACCCATATGATGCAAAAGGTCTTTTAAAATCGGCTATTCGTGATAACGATCCTGTAATCTTCATGGAGTCAGAGCAAATGTATGGTGATAAAGCAGAGGTGCCTGAAGGGGAGTACACTATTCCGCTGGGTGTTGCCGATATTAAGCGTGAAGGTAAAGATGTTACTATTGTTTCTTTTGGTAAAATCATCAAAGAGGCTTTCATTGCTGCAGATGAATTAGAGAAAGAAGGTATAAGCTGTGAGATTATCGATCTTAGAACAGTACGTCCAATGGATTATGATGCGATTTTAAACTCTGTTAAAAAAACAAACAGACTTGTAGTTCTTGAAGAGGCTTGGCCGTTTGCGAGTGTAGCTTCTGAGATTACATATATGGTTCAGGAAAGAGCGTTTGATTATCTTGATGCGCCTGTTCAAAGAATTACAACTGCCGATACTCCGGCACCATACTCTCCTGTACTGCTTAAAGAGTGGTTACCAAACTCTGAAGATGTTGTAAAAGCAGTTAAGAAAGTTATGTATAAGTAAGAATTCAGCCAAAATCTGATTATATTTGAAACTTCATCATACTATATGATGAAGTTTTTTGTTTATAGCATATATGAAAAAGAAAATACTTTTTTTACTGGTAGCGTTTATTGCGTTTACAGCCTGTTTATCAGCACAAACTAAAGTTAGCGGAATAGTGCTGGATGAGGCGAATGAGCCTATACCGTATGCTAATGTTTACTTTAAGGGAACGGCCGAAGGTGTAATAACTAACGAGGACGGGAAATTTTATCTGGAGTCTCAAAATACTTACAAGGAAATACAAATCTCTTTTGTAGGATACGAATCAAAAGATATACAGCTTCAAAAACAAAGTACCTATGACCTTAAAGTGGTTTTGGGTGAAGGGCAAATGCTAAATGAGGTTGTGCTTTATTCGGGTAAAACTTCAAAAAAGAATAACCCTGCCATAGATATACTTCGTAAAATTTGGGAACGAAGAAGGAAAAACGGACTTAAAATGTTTGACCAGTACCAGTTTGATAAGTATGAAAAGGTGGAGTTTGATATGAATAATATAGATAGTGCCTTTACAAAGAGAAAGCTTTTTAAAGGTATGGAGTTTATATTTGATCATGTAGATACCTCTAGTGTTACCGGTAAAACGTATCTGCCAATATTTATTAATGAGAATATTGGTAAAGTGTATGGAGATAATACTACAAACAGTCGCAAAGAAATAACCGAGGCTAATAAAAACTCGGGCTTTAGTGATAATCAGCAAATAATAGCTTTTATAAAAGACCTATATGCTGATTATGATATTTATGATAATTATCTTAAGTTTTTTGATAAGGACTTTGTGAGCCCTTTATCGCGTACAGGTATTAATGTGTATAATTATGTATTGCACGACAGTTCGTATGTAGATAATAAATGGTGTTATAATATAGTATTCTATCCAAGGCGTAAAAACGAACTTACCTTTAAAGGTAATTTTTGGGTAAACGATACCACTTTTGCGATAAAGAAAATTGTAATGTCGGCCAGTAAAAGTGCTAACATTAACTGGGTAAAAGATATTTATATTGAGCAGGAGTTTGAGGTAATGAACGACTCTGTTTTCCTGTTAACGCGAGATCATATGATGTCTGATTTTGCACTTAGAAAGAAAGAAGGTTCTAAAGGAGTTTACGGTAAAAGAACCACGCTTTTCCAGAACTACGAATTTGATATTAAAAAACCATCTGATTTTTATCATAAGGAAGTTAATGAGTATGACGAGACTGTAAATAATAAATCAGATGATTACTGGGCGGAAAACCGTTTTGAGTCGCTCAATAAAGATGAGAAGGCTATATATAAAATGCTGGATACCCTCAAAACGGTACCTAGGTTTAAACAAATGTACAATCTTGTCGCAACGCTGGGGTCCGGTTATTATCAGATAAATCATTTTGATTACGGGCCTATTTTTTCCACCTTCGGTTATAATGATGTTGAAGGAATAAGGTTAAGAGCCGGAGGGCGTACCTACTTTGGTCAAAATGATCCCTGGAGGGTAGAAGGTTATACGGCTTATGGCTTTAAGGATAATAAGTTTAAGTATGGAATCTCCGGTAAATGGATGGTGAACAAAAAGAAAAGGATTATCCTGTCTGGAGGTAACCGAAGAGATATAGAACAAACCGGTGTGAGCCTTACCGCTACTAATGATGTGTTGGGGCGTAGCTTTGCTTCATCTTCTCTTTTTGCCAGTGGGGATAACAGTAAGCTTACTAATATAAGACTAACTACTTTTTCGGCAGAAATAGAGCCGGTTAAGAATTTGTTGTTCAGAACAAGTTTCTCTTATAGAACATTAAAGTCGGCTTCGCCTCAAACCTTTAATATGGATTATTATATAGATCCAAACGATCCGTCGCAGGGAGTGAGGAGTAGGGTGAATCAGTATGAGTATAGTTTACATGCAGATTATACTCCCGGAAGGAGAACAATAGGTTATGGTGTGGAGCGTAGTGATGTAGATTTAAACTATGCCCGCCTGTACTTAAACTTCACACAGGGAGTGAAGTTGTTTGATAGTGATTTTGAATATCAAAAAATACAATTTTACTATAGGCAGCCTGTGCTTATAGGTGGTTTCGGTAGATTGTTTACCACACTGGAGGCTGGTAAAATATTTGGAGCTGTTCCGTTAGGGTTAATGGGTATTGTGCCGGGTAACCAGTCGTACTTTATTATAGAGAATACTTATAACTTAATGAACTACTACGAGTTTGCTGCCGATGAGTATGTTTCATTGCATTTGGAGCATAACTTTAACGGTAGGCTTTTTGCCAGGGTCCCGCTTTTAAGAAAGCTTAACCTAAGGGAGATAGTTGGTATTAAAGGAGTGTATGGTACGGTTTCTCAAAGAAATATCGATTTAAATGCTTCAAGTATAACCTATCGTGCTCCTGAAGACGTGTATTGGGAATATCATGCAGGTGTAGGGAATATATTTAAAGTGTTCCGTATCGATTTTGCATGGAGGGGTAGTTATCTTGATTTACCGGATATTAACAAGTTTGCTGTTAAGGGAACTTTTGGTTTTCATTTTTAATATTCTTCGTTGGTATAAAAAAAATTGTATTTTAGTGTCGAATACCTAATTGTCCATTAATTTTTATTATATGAAAAGCATAGTTATATGCATTTTTACTTTGTTTGCCTTAGTGTCTTTGGGGTGTAAACAACAGAAAAAAGAAGAGCAAAGTAAGCCTGAAGAAGTTATTGAAAAAGTAACTCCTGTAGAATCGCAGCAAAATGTAGCTTCTGCCGAAAGATATTTTACAGATACCCCTGTTGCTGTAATTAAAAATGGAGATATTGAATATACGGATTATGATGCTTTTTTTGAGAAATGGAAGTTATTTACCGGTAAAGAAGGAGATATAGCAACCATAGAAATTAAGGAAACTGATGTTCAGGATGGAGATGGTAATTTTTATATGGTGCTGGCATCCAGCGCAGATAAAAAAACAAAATTTGGAACTTTACTTACCGTGCGGGACTCTAAGCTGTATTATTATGCTGCGCAGGATATGGTGATAATGATAATGTGTAAGGGGTGTGTGGATGATTGTGATGTTGTTGTGGCTTATAATGGAGGGGTAGCAAGTCTTTCATGTTCAGAGGGATGTTCTGATTGTATTAAGCGTGAAGGTGTTTTTAGGCTTAAGAGGAGTAAGTAATAGTTTTTTTAACATTTAGTTAGGAGTTTTGATAAGCGAAAAAGATTAATTTCGTTTGAAATAGTGTCATTTAAATAATTAAACCTTGCCTTATTATGAAAAAAAATACTTTATTAGGTCTTTTGTTTTTATTTGTTTCTTTAGCTTTTGTATCCTGTAGTGATGACAAATCTAATGTTGAGATGAATAATGGAGATACAGCTTTGAGCCTTAAAAGCAGGTCTGAAATATGGAGTAGACCCATTGCTGAAATGCAAAATGGTGAGGTCGTTCTAATAGTACCTGAAAGTGATTTGTTACGGGCTTTCAATGAGTATTTTAAAGAGAATGGTCATGTAGAGCAGGTTCAGTCTGTTTCTGTCGTAAAAAAAGTAGCAACTAACGATTCGAGTATAGAACGTTTTTTTCTTATAGGTTCAACAGCTGATAACCTTTCAGCTAATGTTATATTAAGGTCAGAGCCATCTTCACCTCAATTTTCTGTAGATGATTCGTTTCAATTTGTTGCTTTTTGTGAAGGTTGTCCAAGCGGATGTCATATTAAGTTCTTGAAACATGAAGGTCAGCTTATACCTTACTGTGATGAAGGACCTTGTACTATTTGGTGGTGTGAGCAATTTGAAGAAGGTAATCCTTTAAATCAATAATTTAAAATACTGAAAGTAGTTTTTATTAATAGTTAATACGTATAGTAGTTTAAAGTCTTCTTTTTAAGAAGACTTTTTTATTTCATACACTTTTGATTTTTGTTCAAGGTGTAAAATAATATGGTTTTCCCTATTAAATTTATGTAAATACACTACTAACCAGTGTTTTTAATAGGGGTGTTGCTTTGTAAACAGCATTTTTTGCATTAATTTTGCAGCCGCAAAACTGTAAATGAAATAAATACAACAAAATAAAATGAGCGCAGCAAAATCAAATTCGTTCGATGTACTTATCGAGATACCAAAAGGAAGCAGAAATAAATATGAGTATGACTTTGAACTAAAGAAAATACGTTATGACAGGATGTTATTCTCATCTATGATGTATCCTGCAGATTACGGTTTCATTCCTGAAACTCTTGCTCTTGACGGCGATCCTCTTGATGTACTAGTACTTGTTACAGAACCTACTTTCCCTGGTTGTGTTATGGAAGTTAAGCCAATTGGTGTGTTCCACATGGCAGATGAGAAAGGTCCGGATGAGAAAATTGTTTGTGTTCCTATGTCAGATCCAATCTGGAATAAATTAGAAGACCTAAGCGATATGAATCCGCACCTTCTAAAAGAGATTGAGCACTTCTTTAAAGTATACAAAGATCTTGAAAACAAGAAAGTTGATGTTGAAGGGTGGGGAGATGTTAAGGAAGCTCGTGAAATTATAGAGAAATGTGTTGATCGTTTTGAGTCTTTACAAGATAAGCCTGCTGAATTATTTAGCATCAGATAATAATATTTCCTAAAAAAATGTGAAAAAAGCAATATTCTATGCGGAATATTGCTTTTTTATTTGTTATGGTTTTGTTACATTTACTAATGTATTAACAAACCAAACAATTTTTTTATGGAATCAATAATGATTTACGTGCCTATAATAATGGCCGTTGTAGGGTTGCTGTTTATGGCAGTCAAAAGATCATGGGTCCTTAAGCAAGATGCCGGTGACGGGAAAATGAAAGAAATCTCAGATCACATCTATGAAGGAGCTCTAGCTTTCCTGAAAGCAGAATATAAACTACTAGCATTTTTTGTTATAGCCGCCAGTATAGCCCTGGCGGTTATTTCTTATATAGTCCCCACTACAGATATACTTATTGTGGTAGCTTTTATTTTTGGGGCCTTCTTTTCTGCTCTCGCAGGAAATATGGGGATGAAAATAGCTACCAAATCTAATGTAAGAACTACACAGGCTGCAAGATCAAACCTGCCACAGGCGCTTAAGGTTTCGTTTGGCGGTGGTACGGTTATGGGGCTTGGTGTTGCCGGGCTGGCTGTATTAGGGTTAACAGGTTTCTTTATCTTCTTCTTTCATTACTTTATGAATGGCGTTTGGGCACCGGGAGATTTAGGTGGTGACCCAAAAACAGCTCAGGAATTAATGACTATAGTGCTGGAAACCCTTGCAGGTTTTTCGCTTGGAGCAGAATCTATCGCACTTTTTGCCCGTGTGGGTGGTGGTATTTATACTAAAGCTGCCGATGTAGGAGCCGACTTAGTAGGTAAGGTTGAAGCGGGTATACCGGAAGATGATCCGCGTAATCCTGCTACTATTGCTGATAATGTAGGGGATAATGTAGGGGATGTTGCCGGTATGGGTGCCGATTTGTTCGGGTCGTATGTAGCAACAGTTTTGGCAGCAATGGTTTTAGGTAATTATGTTTTAAGAGATATAATAGCTGCTAACCCAGATGTTAGTCTTGCTTTTGGAGGTATTGGTCCTATATTATTACCTATGGCTATAGCAGGCTTCGGAATCCTGTTTTCTATTATAGGTACTTTATTGGTTAAAATAAAAAGCAACGATGCTAAAGAGGCAGAAGTTCAGGGAGCGCTTAATGTGGGTAACTGGGTTTCTATTGCTCTTGTGGCTGTTTCATGTTATTTTCTGGTGACTTACTTATTGCCCGAAACTATGATGATGAATTTTTATGGAGAAGATGCAAAGGAAATTTCTTCACTACGGGTATTCTACTCAACGCTGGTGGGGCTTTTTGTAGGTGGTGTTATATCATCGGTTACTGAATATTATACAGGACTTGGTAAAAAACCGGTTTTGGCTATTGTCCAAAAATCAAGCACAGGAGCAGGAACCAATATCATAGCCGGATTGGCAACAGGTATGGTTTCTACCTTCCCAACAGTACTGCTTTTTGCAGGTGCGATTTGGGGTGCTTATGCTTTTGCAGGTTTTTATGGTGTAGCACTGGCGGCATCGGCAATGATGGCAACTACTGCTATGCAGTTGGCTATTGATGCTTTTGGTCCTATTGCAGATAATGCAGGAGGTATAGCCGAAATGAGTGAACTGCCTAAAGAAGTAAGAGGGCGTACAGATATTTTGGACTCAGTAGGTAATACTACTGCAGCAACCGGTAAAGGTTTTGCTATTGCATCAGCCGCTTTAACATCGTTAGGGCTTTTTGCAGCCTATGTAACTTTTACGGGTATAGATGGTATTAATATATTCAGGGCGCCGGTACTGGCCATGCTTTTTGTGGGTGGTATGATTCCTGTTGTGTTTTCGGCATTAGCTATGAATTCGGTAGGTAAGGCAGCAATGGATATGGTTTATGAGGTTAGGAGGCAGTTTAAAGAGATTGCAGGCATAATGGAAGGCACGGGTAAGCCAGAGTATGGTAAGTGTGTAGAAATCTCTACAAAGGCTGCTTTACGTGAAATGATGCTGCCGGGATTGCTAACTATTGGTTTTCCTATTGCTATTGTACTTATAGGAATGCTTGTTTATCCTGATAATCATCAGTTGGTGGCTGAAATGTTAGGTGGTTATATGGCTGGTGTAACCGTATCAGGTGTGCTTTGGGCAGTATTCCAGAATAATGCCGGAGGAGCCTGGGATAATGCCAAGAAATCATTTGAGGCCGGGGTTATGATTAACGGGGAAATGACCTATAAAGGGTCTGATGCTCACAAGGCTGCCGTAACAGGAGATACTGTGGGTGATCCTTTTAAAGATACATCGGGTCCGTCAATGAACATCCTTATTAAATTAACCTGTCTTATCGGTCTTGTTGTGGCTCCTATTTTGGGAGGCCATGATGCTCACAGTATGAATGTGCAGTCGGCCACCGTAATAGAACAGCCTATAAGCACTGTGGTTGAAAAACGTACAGAAATGACAGTTGAAAAAGTAAGGGGTGAAGATGGTAAGGTTACTGCTAATGTGGTAATATCTACCTATACTACTAACGAAGATATAAAAATGGAGGAGAAATCCTTTGAAGGTACAGAAGAAGAAGTGGATGCAAAGATTAACGAATTACGGGAAAATAATAAGTAAATTAATCCACTTTAAAGAAAATGCCCCTACAATTGCAGGGGCATTTTTTATTTTTAGAAAAGTCCGTTTAGTTCGGCATTAATTCGGTTTATTATGTCTCCCAAATCTTCAGGGCTGTCAACAAAGTCATTCTTATCTACATCTATAATAAGTAGTTTACCTTTGTCGTAGTTTTGAATCCAAGCCTCATAGCGCTCGTTTAGTCTGCTAAGGTAATCTATGGATATAGAGTTTTCGTAGTCACGTCCACGCTTATGTATTTGCTTTACAAGGTTAGGGATAGAGCTTCTTAGATAAATAAGCAAATCAGGAGCGCCCACAAAAGTTTCCATAAGCTCAAAAAGGGAAGTGTAGTTGTTAAAATCCCTGTTACTCATTAAGCCCATAGCATGAAGGTTAGGTGCAAAAATATACGAATCTTCATATATAGTCCTGTCCTGAATTATCTTCTTTCCGCTTTCCTTAAACTGTAATACCTGTCTTAGTCGGGTATTTAAAAAGTAGATTTGCAGGTTGAATGACCAGCGTTCCATCTGATGATAAAAATCATCCAGATAGGGGTTGTCTACCACATCCTCAAAATGTGGTTCCCATTTAAAATGTTTGGCCAGTAGTTCTGTTAGGGTAGTTTTTCCGGCCCCTATATTTCCGGCTACTGCTATATGCATTATTCGGTACTTGTTATTTTATATTGAATGATGTCGTTGTCTGTAAAAATAGATAAAATTTGCTCTTTGTAATAAAAACTCTTAAAGCTTTTTTCCTTTACCTCAATTAGTTTGTGGCTTTGGGTTTCCATGTTGTAAAGGTACATATTATTGTCTTTTTTGAATAGTACTTTTTGTGGTGCTATAAACTGCAGTTGGTCAAAGCCCTCTGTTATTCCCAGTGTACTTACCTTGCCAAACAGGTTTACCCTATAGCATGTGTTGGTATTATTTACCCAGTAAAAATAATTATAGTCAGACTGGTAGTACTGCATACCGCCGCTCAATTGTGGTGTAATTGTTTTATAACTATTCTGGGCTATATCATACAATCCTATTTGTCGTGTGTTAATATCATAAACCCATAAACGGTTTTGTGAAGCTAAACTAACAGCTTCGGCTATTATAGCCTGCGGAGTGTCTGAAAAGTTTATTCTCGCTGTTTCGGTAAGCTGACTGTCCAATAATACAACTGTATTGAAGTTCTTGTAGAATAAAACTACCTGTAATGGGTTTTGCAGGTCTACCTGATAGATGTCGCCCAGTGAAAGGCTATTGTATTTAAGAACCTTATTGTCCTTTTGTTTTTTAAACTCATTGTCGCTTATGGTGTACTCGTAACCAAAGGCATCGGTTCCTACATATCTTTCAGGTGCTGCCTTGCTGTTAGAAAGAAATTTAACAGGGATGGTAAGCTCCTGTGCTGAGGTACAGTTACAAACAAATAGCAGGAGTATAATAATGGTATTTTTCATACTTAGCCAAAGTACAAAAAATTAGAATGAGAGAAAACTTAATATTTTTTAAAAAAGCTATGTAACGAATCGGCTTTTAGACAGTCTAACAAATAAATGCAAAAACCAATCGATATGAAAAAATTCACTTTTTATGTTATAACATTACTTTTTTCTGTATTCCTATCTCATGCTCAGAATTTTCAGGGAGAGGCCGTGTATGAGTCTAAAACCAGTATGGAAGATGCTACAAAGCAACTTGATGGAAACAAGAACATTACGCCGGAAATGAGAAAAATGATTGAGGAAAGAATGCGCCCAATGTTTGAAAAAACCTTTATACTGCATTTTGATAAAACGGCTTCTGTTTATGAGGAAGAGCAAAAACTTGATGCACCGGGACAGGGAGGAGGAATGTTTAAAATGATGTCATCTATGATGGGCGGTGGCGGAAAACACTACAAAAATATAAAGGACAAGAGAGTACTTGTAGAGAAAGATATTTTTGGAAAAGAGTTTTTAGTAGACGATTCGCTTCCGGCAATTAAATGGAAAATGGTAAACGAAACCAAAAAAATAGGCAACTACACCTGTTTTAAGGCTACTGCTATTATGCCTGTAGATAAAACTAACCTTATGAACATGCGTCCTAAAAAAGGAGCAGAAGAGAAAATCAAAAAATTACAGGAAGAGGGTAGGGAAGAGGAGTTGAGAAAAACCAACTTTATGGATATGGTGGAAATGCCGGAAACAGTTGAGATAACTGCATGGTATACTCCTGAAATACCTATTAGCCAGGGGCCGGGTAATTACTGGGGACTTCCGGGACTTATACTGGAAGTAAGCGATGGTAAAACAATGATACTTTGTTCTAAAATAGTACTTAACCCTAAAGATAAAGCTGAGATTAAAGAGCTTAAAAAAGGGGAGAAAGTAACTCAGGAAGAATTTGCCGAAATCCTGATGAAAAAAATACAGGAAATGCAGGAAATGCGTGGTGGTCCAAGAGGTGGCGGTCATCGTGGTATGGGCAGACCATAATCCTGATTGAAAAAAATAATAAGCCTAAGTATAATATGGAGGGGAGCCCTATTAATCATTACTCAGGTTAAACAGAATAAATTACACTAGCCAATCAATGAGAAATTTTTTATTTACTGTTGTGCTATTGGTTTCGGCCTTTGTACAGGCACAAAGCATTCACGTGCAGGGTACGATTAAAGATTCTACCGGGACAGGTTTGGAAATGGCCAACATAATGGCGGTTAACAAAACCACTAACGAAATGGAATCGTATGCTATTACCAATGAGAAAGGTAAATACCAGCTTACCCTGAAAACCAATACCAGCTATATTTTAAAATCAAGTTATATAGGATATACACCAAAGGAAGAGATAATAACAACAACTACCGATGATATGGTAAAAGACCTTGTGCTTCAGCAGGGGGTTGAGCTGGCAGGGCTTGAAATTACTTACGAGATGCCGGTAACCATAAAAGGAGATACAATTGTGTATAACTCTGATTCTTTTACAAATGGTAGTGAACGTAAACTGGAAGATGTACTAAAAAAGCTTCCGGGGGTTGAGGTGAATGACGACGGAGAAGTAACTGTAGAGGGTAAAACCGTGTCCAAGCTTATGGTGGAAGGGAAAGATTTTTTTGACGGAGATACTAAGCTTGGAGTTAAAAATATTCCTGCCGATGCTCTGGATAAGATTGAGGTACTTCGTAACTATAATGAGGTGAGCCAGCTAAAAGGGCTTGAAAACAATCAGGATAATGTGGCAATGAACATCAAGCTGAAAGATGGTAAAAAGAATTTTTGGTTTGGTGATGTTACTGCCGGAGCCAGTATAGGTGAGGGTGAGCGTTACCTTGTGAACCCTAAGCTGTTTTACTATAGTCCTAAATACAGTATTAATGTAATAGGTAACATTAATAATAATGGAGAACTACCGCTTACTATTCAGGATTATATGAAGTTCTCGGGTGGCTTTCGTAACATGATGCGTAAAGGTGGTACAAGTTTTAATATTGGTTCTAACGATTTAGGTATATCCCTGCTAAGAAATAACAGGGCTAAGGAGATTGAAACCAAATTTGGAGCAGCTAACTTTAGTTATAATCCAACGCAGTCTTTAACCATTAGCGGTTTTGGTATTTACAATTCAAGCCGTACGGAAACCGAGACACAAACCCGTAACCAGATATTAAATCCTGAAACAGGAGAAACACAAACCACACAGGAAACAGATGAAAGGTCACTGCAAAAAAGTGATTTTGCCCTGTTTAAGTTAAGCGGAAGCTATATTCCAAATAAAAGCCTTCATGTTGATTACGATGCTTTCGTAAAAGCTTCAAGCCAACAGGAAGACAATGGTTTGTTCTCATCGGTTTTTCCGGAAACAGAACAGGATCAGGAAATCTATTCGGTTAAAAAGCAAAAGCCTTTTTCATTCAATCAAAACTTTAACCTGTACTATACTTTAGACGATAAGAATGTATTTGCCTTTGAGGCACAGCACCTGTATCAGGATGAAGATCCGTTTTATAATGCCAACTTGGGTAATAATCCGTTCCCTGATTCGGGCACAGGAGATACATCGCTTAACTTAGGGTTGTCGCCTGCTACCCGTTATGATATTTCGCAGGAGCGTTTTGTGATTACCAATAAGCTTGATGTTAAGGCTGACTATTATTATATGGTTACGCCAAGAAGTAACATCAATCTGACGCTGGGCGATACTTATTCATACCAGAGTTTCAATTCGGATATTTTCCAAATACTGGACGATGGTTCGCAGGATAATCTTGATGATAACAGTAAGAACGATGTGAACTATAGTTTTAATGATGTGTTCCTTGGCTTACATTATAAATTTATAACCGGTAAGTTTACTTTTAATCCGGGTGTTAGTCTGCATAGTTATAATGTATATAATGAACAGAAGGATGTGAAAGTCAATAACGATTTTTACAGAGTGTTGCCGGATGTGTATGCGCTTTACCAGATTAAAAAATCAGAAAGCCTTACCTATACTTACAACATGACTACCCAGTTTACCGATGTGACCAACTTTGCACAAGGGCTTATATTCACGAACTACAACTCGCTTTTCAGAGGTAATCCATATCTTGAAAATGCTCTTTATCAAAGTCATAACTTGCGTTACTTTAAGTTTGATATGTTCAACTTTACACAGGTGTTTGGTTCTGTTACATATAATCACCGTATGGATGCCATTAAAAGCCTTGCGGGTTATAACGGGGCTAACAGTATAAGTACTATGGAGAACTCTAATTTTGCCGATGAATCCTTAAGCGGTATGATAGGTTATAACAGGAGTTTTTGGCGTTACTACAAAGCCTCTGTAGGAGCTAATCTAAACTGGAATAAATACAACAACTTCAGGTTCGATCCGCAAAGCGGGGTGCAGGGAGTGCCATCACTGGAAAACTCAATAAGGCAGACAAACGAGCAGTTTACACAAAGTTATTCGGTTAGTTTCTCTACCAACTATAAAACGATGCCTAACTTAGAGCTTGGTTACAGTATAAGTATAAATGACTATGCTAATAACAAGTTTTATAACCATAGGCCATTTGCTAAGCTGGATTATTACTTCTGGGATTCGTTTACCGTTACTGCTGATTATCAGTTTAACCATTACTATAATGATGCAAGGACATCAGATAATAAATACGATTTTCTTGATGCTTATGTTATGTACAGGAAACCGGGAAGCAAATGGGAGTTTAAAGTGGGTGGAACTAACCTGCTTAATACCACTTCGCTTAATGATGACAGCTTTAACCAGTTCAGGACAAGCGTATCTCGCTATAGGGTACAGCCACGATATTTAATGCTTACTATAAAGTATGGTTTATAAAAAATATTATTTGAAAACATTTTTAATTCTTTTTTTATGTCTTTCTTCAGGGTTGTCTTCTCTTCAGGCCCAGATTATTCATGGTGTTGTTAGGGATAGTGTAACTAAAGAGCCAGTACCGTTTGCAAATGTTACGCTGCTAAAAAAAGACCGTGGAGTATCTTGTGATGTTGAAGGTAGATTTGAGTTTGACCTTAATGATGAGAATGATGATTTGCTGATAAGTTCTGTAGGTTATGAAAATAAAGTAATTAGACCTCAAAGTTATAAAGGAGAACTGCATATTGCTTTGGTTCAAAAAGCTTTAGTGCTTAATGAGGTGGTAATTGATTACAAAAAGAAAAAATATTCCGGTACTAAACATTTGGGTTTAAGCAGGAAATACAAGGTGCAGAAATCGATCCCTTTTGGAACTGAATTTTGCTCCTATATTGAAAATACAGAGTACAAAGAAGGTAAAGTGAAGGCTGTATATCTGGATTTAAAAAAGGAAAAAGAGTTTGATTACCAAGCAAGTTATAATATAAGGTTTTACGAATATGACAAACTGGAAAAGAAGCCTGGAAAAGAATTGTACGGTCAAAACCTTATAGTGTTCCCTGATAATAAAACCTATGAGCTAAAAATAGATGTTGATAGTCTCAATATTATTTTTCCCCGAAATGGCATTTGTGTAGGTGTAGAAGTAATAAATACACGGTATGAAGGGAAACTTAAAAGTATGGCTGTAGTTGCCCCGCGTATACTTTTTACTCATACTGAGAGAAAAATTATAACATGGAATCGATACCGTAACAAGGAATGGCGGATTGGTACAACAAAATCTCAGGTAAGAAAGGATTTTGTAAATGCTATGATAAACATAGATGTAGTGATAGAAAAATAAAAAAGGCAGCCAATTGGCTGCCTTTTTTTTATTTGTAACAATAGGGGTATTAAAGCCCGAATGCTTCTTTTACTTTTTCTACATAGTCTAATTTTTCCCATGTAAACAATTCTACTTCCACGGTTTTTTGTTCCCCGTTTGGAGAGGTGAAGGTTTTTGTTACGGTTTCCGGCTTGCGGCCCATGTGTCCGTATGCAGCTGTTTCGCTGTATATAGGGTTTCTTAGTTTAAGGCGTTGCTCAATAAAGTAAGGTCTCATATCAAAAATCTCCTCTACTTTCTTAGCGATTTCACCATCCTTAAGGTCAACTTTTTTAGTACCGTAAGTGTTTATGTAAATACCCATTGGTTTAGCAACCCCAATAGCATAAGATACCTGTACTAAAATCTCATCGGCAACACCTGCAGCAACAAGGTTTTTAGCAATGTGGCGTGTAGCATATGCTGCACTACGGTCTACTTTACTTGGGTCTTTACCCGAGAAAGCACCACCACCGTGAGCACCTTTGCCACCATAAGTATCTACAATAATTTTCCTTCCTGTAAGTCCGGCATCACCGTGAGGTCCGCCAATAACAAATTTACCGGTAGGGTTAATGTGATACTCAATCTCATCGTCAAACAGGTAAGCATACTGTGGGTTCTTTTCCAGTATTCTTGGTATAAGTATATCCAGTATATCTTGCTTAATTTTAGCAAGCATAGTTGGCTCATCAGCAAAATCATCATGCTGAGTTGAGATAACTATGGTCTTTATTTTTACAGGTTTGTTATCATCATCATACTCAAGCGTTACCTGAGACTTAGCATCAGGTCGCAGATAATTGATCTCTTTGTCCTCACGGCGCAAAGCAGCAAGCTCCTGTAATAATTTGTGCGATAGGTTAAGTGCCAGTGGCATATAATCTTCGGTTTCGTTTGTAGCATAACCAAACATCATACCCTGGTCACCGGCTCCCTGCTCTTCTTTAGTAAGCCTGTCTACCCCCTGGTTAATATCCTGAGACTGCTCGTGTATGGCAGATAATACACCACATGAGTTAGCCTCAAACATATATTCGCTTTTTGTGTAGCCTATTTTCTTAATTACATCGCGTGCAATTTGCTGCACGTCAAGGTAAGTTTTTGATTTTACTTCACCTGCAAGTACTACCTGTCCTGTTGTAACAAGAGTTTCACAGGCTACTTTTGAGTCGGCGTCAAAAGCTAGGAAGTTATCAATCAGCGCATCCGAAATCTGGTCAGCAATTTTATCAGGGTGCCCTTCGCTCACTGATTCTGACGTAAATAAATATGCCATAAAATGTTTACTAATTTATGTAGTGAAAAAACAGTGCTGAATGCGGCAAGTGCTAAAGGGAAGTGGTCCTGCTTTAGCATTTTTTATTGAGGTTGCAATCAGTACAAATCTTTCCTCTAATTTTTTCTCCTGCAAAGGTATAAAACCTATTTGGAATAAAAAAAACTGCTCAGGATTTTAATATTTTTAAAAGAATTTTTTAACGCTGTTTATTTAAATACGTAGTATTTAAGTTTCTGCTTATGTATTTTTAAAATGTTAATTTTTACTTTTTGTGTTGTTTATGTCGGGAATTGTTCGGATGTTTGTTGTTCAAAATCAGAGAAATGAAATTTATTATTTGCAATATGTCATACTTTACGTGGAAAATTTCCGCAGGGGTGACTGTTGACTAATTTTAAATTAAAATTATATAAAACAAAAAGCCCCTGCCAACAGCAGGGGCTTTTTTATTTTAATTATTTGGCAATAACCGTTATAGGGACATGAAAGTTTTTAATTCGTTTACATCATTTATCACAACCATTTGTAAGTTCATCTGTATTTCGTATACCTGGATGTGGAAGCACTATGTACATTGCCAAAAGCGAACGACTTAATATTTAGTTTTATAATTCAAGTGTAAGGTCCTTTTGGTAAACTCCAGAAGGACCTTTTTTTATTTCAATCATTCTCATTTAAAAAAATAGCAATATTATGAACACAACATCTATTAACGTACTGGGGTACACAGGTAACAATAAGCAATTTGTAGTTAAAACACTTAATACCGATTTAAGGATAAGCGAAAATGAAAAGTTTCCGGAACTACAGGGGTCAAATCCTTACGAATACATTTTAGCAGGATTTGCAGGTTGTATTAATTCACTGGGGCAACTGGTGGCCGGAGAGCAGGGTATAGCGCTTAACTCATTACAGGTAGAAATTACAGGGAACTTCAATGCAGCAAAATATGAAGGAAAGAACACGAAAGAAAGAGCCGGTTTCAGTAAACTGGAAGTTACTCTTAAGCCGTCAACAAAAGCTTCTTTAACAGCTTTACAGCGATGGGTAAAAGAGATACAGGCGCGCAGCCCTGTATATGATAATCTGGTCAATGCCACACCCGTCGACCTCATACTCTACAAAGAATACCATTACTGATTAGGTAAAGGTTTGATATAAATATTTTAAGTTGTTTTTGTTTGTTTGTGAAGAACTGGTCTTTCCCCCTGCGCCATAACAGGGGGGAGTCCATTCTTAAAAAGAAAAAAGTAAAAAAAATGAATAATAGGATAAACATAGTGCTCTTCGGTATAGGAAACGTGGGGAGCGCGCTCATAAATAAAATTTTAAAAGAAAGAAAAGGCCTTGCGCTGGATAATAAAATAGACCTGAGGTTCCCGGTAATCACTAACTCATCGGTAGCCTTTTTTGAAAAGGAGGGAGTGAACTTTTCATGGGAAGCCAACTTTATACAGTTTGGCATTCCGTTTAAAATGGAAGATGTATTGCAATACCTGCATGCTAATAATATTAGCAACCTGATTACGGTTGATGCTTCGGGGGACGACAGTCTTCCGTTAGATTATACAAAACTGCTTAAAAGTGGGTTTAATGTAGTGTCGGTAAATAAAAATGCAACAGGGTTACCTGCATCATTTAAAGATGAGGTCAAACTGGCAGCATCGGTACACGGGTTAGAAGCCCTCTTTTTAGGTGGTCCTAAAGACAGCAGAGGGGAAATAGTACAAAAGCTATTTGAAGCTTTGGTAGAGATTGCCGAAAAACAAAAGAAACTGGCGGCTTAATAAAATAGGGACTAATAATTCATTATCATGTGTGTTTAAAGGGCAGGCTTTGGAGCCTGTCTTTTTCTATGTACTTTTACAGGCTATATTTATTGTAGCATTATATACCTGTAATTCAGTCTGCTATTTTTTATTTGCATAATATTAATTTATTACATTACTTTGCAGGGTTCTTATACAAATTGATTTGTTATCACGAAAGGCAGAGGGAATAGACCCGATGAAGCCTTAGCAACCCTTTAATCTTTTAAAGAAGGTGCTAAATTCTACCGCAAGCGCGGATAGATAACACAAGGAAAATACTCCCGTATTTTCTCTCTCCACTTTTTTGATGACATATTGATATTATAACGGAACATTAATCCGAATATAAACTATTATGTCAAAAATACATCAGGCTCTTAACGAAAGGATACTTATACTTGATGGTGCTATGGGTACCATGCTTCAGCGGTATAATTTTACGGAAGAAGATTTTAGGAGCGAACGATTTGCAGATTTTCCGCATCCGTTAAAAGGGAATAACGACCTTTTATCACTAACCCAGCCACAGGCTATAAGGGATATTCATGCCTTATACTTTGAAGCAGGGGCTGATATTGTGGAAACCAATACCTTCTCAGGTACTACCATAGGTATGGCCGATTACCACATGGAACATTTGGTATATGAGCTTAACTATGAGTCAGCTAAAATTGCCCGTGAGGTCGCTGATGAATACACTGCCAAAAATCCTGATAAACCCCGTTTTGTGGCAGGCTCTATAGGTCCTACAAACCGTACAGCAAGCATGTCGCCCGATGTGAACGATCCCGGATACAGGGCTATTACTTTCGATCAACTTCTAATCGCTTATAAAGAACAGGTACGTGCCCTTATTGACGGGGGGAGTGACTTGCTTTTGGTGGAAACCATTTTTGATACCCTTAATGCTAAAGCAGCACTTTTTGCTATAGAGGAAGTAAAAGAGGAACTGGGGCTGGATATACCTGTAATGGTGAGCGGTACAATTACCGATGCTTCGGGCAGAACGCTATCAGGACAAACGGTTGAGGCCTTTTTAATATCAATTTCACATATACCGCTGCTGAGTGTTGGTTTCAATTGTGCATTGGGTGCCGATCAGTTAAAACCATACCTGAAAAGACTGGCTCACAATACATCGTTCAATGTATCGGCACACCCTAATGCGGGACTACCAAATGCATTTGGGCAGTATGACCAGACAGCAGAGGAAATGCAGGTACTTATTAAAGAGTATCTAGATGATAACCTGATTAATATTATAGGAGGATGCTGTGGTACAACACCAGAGCATATTAAATTAATTGCAGAGGTAGCGGCAAACTATGAGCCAAGGCAGTTGCCGGTTATTAGTTAATAGGAGATATGAAGGAGAATATTCAAAGATATTTAAAGCTGTCGGGGCTGGAGCCGTTAATCGTTACACCCGAGAGTAATTTTATAAATGTAGGGGAACGTACTAATGTTACGGGATCCCGAAAATTCCTGCGTCTTATAAAGGATGAAAAATATGAAGAGGCGTTAGATATTGCCCGTGCCCAGGTTGAGGGTGGTGCCCAGATTATAGATATTAATATGGACGAAGGAATGTTGGACGGCGTTAGTGCCATGACAACTTTTCTTAACCTTATAGCATCTGAACCTGATATTGCCCGTGTGCCTATTATGATAGACAGCTCCAAATGGGAGATTATAGAGGCAGGGCTTAAGGTGGTGCAGGGTAAAAGCGTGGTAAATTCCATCAGCCTTAAAGAGGGTGAGGAACTGTTTATTGAACATGCTAAAAAAGTAAAACGCTATGGTGCTGCTGTAATTGTAATGGCATTTGATGAGGTAGGTCAGGCAGATAACTACCAAAGGCGTATTGATATTTGTAAACGATCGTACGATATACTGGTTGATAAGGTAAATTTCCCTCCGGAAGACATCATTTTTGACCCGAACATTTTCCCTGTGGCTACCGGTATGGAAGAGCACCGCAAAAATGCGATTGACTTTTTCCGGGCAGCGCAGTGGATAAGGCAAAACCTGCCTTATGCCCATGTAAGTGGAGGGGTAAGTAATGTATCCTTTTCCTTTAGGGGTAACGATAAGGTAAGAGAGGCAATGCACTCGGCGTTTTTATACCATGCTATTAAGCACGGTATGGATATGGGGATTGTAAATCCGGAAATGCTGGAGGTGTATGATGAGATTGATGCGGCCCTTTTAGAACATGTGGAAGATGTACTGCTTGACCGCAGGGATGATGCCACCGAGCGTCTTTTGGCTTTTGCCGAAAATGTAAAAGGTGATGCCAGGTCGGGGGAAAAACAGGTGCAGGAATGGCGCTCGCTTCCGTTGCAGGAAAGGATTACCCATGCTCTTGTTAAAGGAATAGATGAATTTATAGAAGCCGATGTGGAAGAAGCACGTCTTTCGGCCTCAAAACCTATTGAGGTTATTGAGATAAACCTAATGGCAGGTATGAATGTGGTGGGCGACCTGTTTGGTAGTGGTAAAATGTTCCTGCCACAGGTGGTTAAGTCGGCACGTGTAATGAAAAAAGCAGTGGCATACCTACTGCCTTTTATCGAAGAAGGTAAAGGTAAAGGAACATCGGCCGGTAAGGTTTTGATGGCAACCGTAAAAGGAGATGTGCACGACATTGGTAAAAATATCGTGTCGGTAGTATTGGGCTGTAATAATTTTGAGATTATAGACCTTGGGGTAATGGTGCCGCCGGAAAGGATTATTGAAACCGCTATTAAGGAAGAGGTGGATATTATAGGTTTGAGCGGACTGATAACTCCGTCACTTGATGAAATGGTGTATCTGGCAAAAGAACTCGATAAACTGAATATAAGTATTCCTATCATGATAGGCGGAGCCACAACATCAAGGGCGCATACAGCAGTAAAGATAGCGCCTGAATACAGGGAAACAGTAGTACATGTTAACGATGCTTCGAGGGCTGTAACCGTAGCCGGAAACCTTATTAATACAGGTACAAAAACCGAATATTCCAAAACTATAAGGGAAGAGTACGATAAGCTTAGGGAAGGTTACTTAAACCGTTCGCGCGATAAGGATTTTCTGTCTATAACCGATGCAAGAGCTAACAAGTTTCAGTTGGACTGGGAGAACTACACTGCCTATAAACCTAAGAAAATGGGTATATATACCATCTCACCTTCGTTAAAGGAGTTGGTGCCCTATATTGACTGGACACCTTTTTTCCGTACATGGGACCTGCATGGTAAGTACCCCGATATACTTACAGATGAGGTAGTAGGGGAACAGGCAGTAGTCCTGTTTGATGATGCTAAAAAAATGCTGGCCTCTATTATTAATGAAAACTGGATGGAAGCAAAAGGGGTATACGGAATATTTCCGGCAAATCAGGTGAATGACGATGATGTCGCCGTGTATGACGAAAACGGAAACGAACTGGTTACGTTCCTTACGCTAAGGCAGCAGTCACAAAAAACCAAAGGAGCACCAAACATTGCCCTGTCTGATTTTGTTTGCCCTAAAGAAACAGGTAAAACAGATTATATGGGTGCGTTTTGTGTAACTACCGGTTTTGGTGTGGATGAAAAAGCTACCGAATTTGAAAAGAATCATGACGATTATAATTCCATAATGGTTAAGGCACTGGGCGACCGTTTTGCAGAGGCCTTTGCCGAGTACCTGCATGAAAAGGTTAGGAAGGAATTTTGGGGATATGCCTCTAATGAAGATCTGAGTAATGAGGCACTTATAAAAGAAGAATATAAAGGTATACGCCCGGCGCCGGGATATCCTGCCTGCCCGGATCACTTAGAGAAAACAACCATCTGGGAATTGCTGGATGTAGAGAAAAATACGGGTGTAACACTAACTGAAAGTCTTGCTATGTGGCCTGCCTCATCGGTATCGGGGTATTATTTCGGGAATTCTGAAAGTAAGTACTTCGGACTTGGGAAAATTAAACAGGACCAGGTGGAGGATTATGCCAAAAGAAGAAATATAACTATTGATGAAGCTATAAAATGGCTTAACCCAAATATTGCAGATTAAATGAAAGTTACTGAACATATAGAAAATGCAAACGGCAAAACATTGTTCTCTTTCGAGATACTACCTCCGTTAAAGGGACAAAACATACAGTCTATTTTTGATAGCATCGATCCGTTAATGGAATTCAATCCACCTTTTATAGATGTGACCTACCACAGGGAAGAGTATACCTATAAAGAGTTGGCAAACGGACTTTTGGAAAAAAAGGTAGTTAAAAAGCGTCCGGGTACGGTAGGGATATGTTCGGCCATACAAAATAAGTATGGGGTAGATGCTATTCCGCACATCCTTTGTGGTGGATTTACCAAAGAGGATACCGAGAACTTTTTAATTGACCTTGACTTTTTAGGGATAGACAATGTAGTAGCCCTAAGGGGAGATGCAGTAAAAAGCGAAATTTATTTTAAGCCGGAAAAAGAGGGTAATCAGTATGCCAGTGAACTGGTATCACAAATTGTGAATCTTAATAAAGGTATTTACCTGGATGACGATTTGCAAAACACATCGGCAACAGATTTTTGTATCGGAGTGGCAGGATATCCTGAAAAACACATGGAGGCACCTAGCCTTGACAGTGATATTTATTTCCTTAAGCAAAAAATAAAAAATGGGGCATCATACATAGTAACCCAGATGTTTTTTGATAATAAGAAGTTTTTTGATTTTGTAGACAAATGCAGGAAAGAGGGTATTACCGTGCCTATTATACCGGGGTTAAAGCCGCTATCTACTAAAAAACAGCTAAATCAGGTGCCACACCGCTTTAAGGTAGATCTTCCGGATGAACTTATTATGGAAATAGTAAAGGCAAAAGATAACGATGCCGTTAGGCAAATAGGTATAGAGTGGTGTATTGCCCAGAGTAAGGAGCTGGTAAAAGCAGGTATACCTGTGTTACATTACTATTCTATGGGCAAGTCAGATAATATTAAGGCTATTGGTAAGGAAGTTTTTTAAACTTACTTCTTGGTCATTTCCCTGAAAACAGACTCCAGGTTTCTGTTTTTCAAATTAAGTTGTAACGTCTTGATGCCGTTATTTTGTGCAAAGTCAAAAATTACAGGGCGCATGTCTTTATCCGTACTGAACGTAAGTTCCCATATGTGTCCCTGTACGTTTTTGGCGATTGTAAGGTTGTCAAGTGTTTTTAGTTTTGCTTCTTCTACGGCAGTATCAAATTCCACTTCGATTATTTGCTGAGAATCCTGTACAAGGTTGTTCAGTTTTTTGTCGGTTACAATTTCTCCTTTATTAATAATAATAACGCGGTCGCAAATGGCTTCCACTTCCTGCATAATATGAGTAGAGAGGAAAACGGTTTTATCTTTACCTATATTCTTTATAAGATCACGTATCTCTACGAGTTGGTTTGGGTCAAGCCCGGTTGTAGGTTCATCCAGTATAAGTACCTCAGGGTCGTGAAGTAATGCTGTAGCCAGTCCTACACGCTGACGGTACCCCTTGGAAAGTGAACCTATTTTTTTGTGTGCTTCAGGTGTAAGCCCGGTAAGTTGTATTACTTCTTCAATACGGGATTTAGCGACTTTATAAACATCGGTATTAAAAGCCAGGTATTCCCTAACATACAGGTCAAGGTAAAGCGGGTTGTGTTCCGGTAAATAACCAACCGATTTTTGTACGGCTTTCTCCTCGGTAGTAACATCATGCCCGTTTACACTTGCCGTACCTTCATCGGCAATAAGATAAGTGGTAAGGATTTTCATTAATGTAGATTTTCCGGCACCGTTAGGACCTAAGAAACCAACAATCTCTCCTTTTTTTACTGAAAATGAAACAGCATTAAGCGCTTTTTGTTCGCCGTAGCTTTTAGAAATACCCTTAACCTCGATTGACATATGTTGTGATTTTGAACAAAAGTACTAAGAAAAATAAATGTTGGGTATATAAGCTGTTAATTTTATGAAATTGTGTCATGCACTTGTTTAACCCTTATATACTTAGTATTTATAACGGGTAAATGCATTAAATTTGTATCCGGATGCAAAAAATGGAAAATAATATTGAAGTTAGAAGGTGGCTGGAAGATTTTAATCTTTCGCACCCGTTAGTTATAGCAGGCCCCTGCAGTGCAGAAACAGAGGAGCAGGTACTGGATATTGCAAAGCAGTTAAAACAATCGGACGTTACAATATACCGTGCCGGGATATGGAAACCACGTACCAGGCCGGGAGGTTTTGAAGGTGTAGGTGCCATAGGACTTAAGTGGCTGCAAAAGGCTAAGGAAGAAACCGGACTGCTGATGGCTGTTGAGGTGGCAAATGCCCACCATGTACAACTGGCACTGGAACATGATATAGATGTACTTTGGATAGGTGCCCGTACTACAGTTAACCCTTTTGCAGTTCAGGAAATTGCCGATGCACTTGCAGGTACCAATAAGATTGTTTTGGTGAAAAACCCTGTGAATCCTGATTTAGCCCTTTGGATTGGCGGCATTGAAAGATTGTACAATGCCGGTATTGAAAAACTGGGGGTAATACATAGAGGATTCTCTACTTATGAGAAAACGAAATACAGGAACATACCGGAATGGCAGCTTGCGATAGAGCTTCATGAAAGATTTCCTAACCTGCCTATTATCTGCGACCCTTCACATATAACGGGTAAGCGGGATATGATTCAGCAGGTGTCACAACAAGCGCTTGATCTTAATTATGACGGATTGATGATTGAAACCCATAATAATCCGGATAATGCCTGGAGCGATGCAGCGCAGCAGGTAACACCTGATGCGCTTAAACAGATATTGAAAAATCTTGTGGTGCGCCATAAATCGGTAGAAGGGGATGCCTTTAATGATAAACTTGAGAAATTAAGGCTTCGCATTGATGAGTATGATACAAAACTGATAGAAATATTAGGTAACCGTATGCGTATTGCTGATGAAATAGGTGTTATTAAAAAAGAAAATAATGTAGCCATACTTCAAAACCGCCGTTGGAAAGCCATATTGGAAAAGATGAAAGCGGGCGGTAAGGAAGAAAGCCTCAGTGAAGAATTTATTCTTCAGCTTTTCAGGGCAATTCATCAGGAAAGCATCAATCATCAGCAAAACATTATTAATAAGGAAGAATAGCAAAACTCATGGGTTTAAAATAATTATCTTTGCCGAATGACAGGACTTGTTTATAAATCTACCGGAAGCTGGTATACCGTTAAAACGGAAGCAGGCGACTTTTATGAATGCCGTATTAAGGGTAAATTCCGTATTAAGGGAATTAAGAGTACTAACCCTGTAGCGGTAGGTGATGTGGTGGATTTTGAGCTTGACGAGACTTCAGACGATACTACAGGTACCATTAATAACATCCACGAACGTAAGAATTATATCATTCGTAAATCGGTAAACCTTTCAAAGCAGGTACACATTATAGCTTCTAATATTGATAAACTTTTTCTGCTTGTAACTATAAATAACCCTGTTACTACTACCAGCTTTATAGACCGCTTTTTAGTAACGGCAGAGGCTTATGGTATTGAAGCGGTAATTGTTTTTAATAAGATAGATACTTTTACCGAAGAGATGCTGGACGAACAGCTTTACCTGCAATATATATACAGTACTATAGGCTATAAATGTTTAAGAGTTTCGGCTACCGAAAATAAAGGCATTGATGAACTTAAAGAACTTATGAAAGGTAATGTAAACATGTTTTCCGGTCATTCGGGAGTTGGGAAATCAACACTTATCAATAAGCTACAGCCTTCTCTAAACCTTAAAACCAAAGAAATATCTGAACAACACAGCCAGGGGCAGCATACCACTACCTTTGCCGAAATGTTTGAGCTTGATTTTGATGCCAAAATAATAGATACTCCGGGTATAAGGGGCTTTGGTGTTGTAGATATGGAGAAGGATGAACTGGGAGATTATTTTCCGGAGTTTTTTGCACTTAAGGATCAGTGTAAGTTTAACAACTGCCTGCATAAGGATGAACCTTATTGTGCCGTTAAAGATGCTCTGGAAAATGATGAGATATCCTGGTCACGTTATAAGAGTTATCTGCAAATGCTGGATGGAGAAGACGAGAATTACCGAACCGATATTTATGGCGATGGTCGTGCCAGTGATAACCAGGAATAATGAGAGTAGTAATACAAAGAGTAAGCGAAGCATCTGTAACCATAGAGGGCAGGAAACCTGCCGATATTCAAAAAGGACTTTTAATACTTGTAGGTATTGAGGATGCAGATACTAACGAAGATATAAACTGGTTGTGCGCTAAAATAGCAAAGCTCAGGATTTTTGGAGATGATAACGGAGTAATGAACCTAAGTGTTACCGAAGCTGATGGGGATATTATAGTTGTAAGTCAGTTTACGTTACATGCTGCAACAAAAAAAGGAAATCGTCCGTCGTATATAAAAGCAGCTAAGCCAGATGTGGCAATTCCGCTTTACGAAACTTTTGTTAAAACATTACAGCAGGAAACAGGAAAGGTTATTCAAACAGGTGAATTTGGAGCCGATATGAAAGTTGCTCTTGTAAATGATGGTCCCGTAACTATTTTGATTGATTCAAAAAACAAAGAATAATTTTCTGTTTTGTTAAAAACGGTTATTTTTGGACAAAAGTTTTAACAAAATGTTTTTAAGAATTTACACACCTTTACTACTACTGTTCTTTTGTTATAATATTAAAGCTCAGGAAAATCTATCTGCATTTTCTATTCCTGCTGAGTTAAAAGAACATGCAAACGCCGTTGTGCGTTTAAATACTACAAATGTTGAAATCTCCTCACGTAAGTCAATGAAAGTTAGTGAGAAAAAAGTGATTACTTTTTTAAACGAAACAGGGTTTGAAAGTGCTGGTTTCTATGAATATTTTTCCGATTCTGAAAAAGTTAAATCCTTACAGGCTGTAATATATAATGCGGCGGGGAGCGAGATAAAGAAAATTAAGAAAAAAGATTTTAAAATGGCTTCGGTATCCCAAGGTGTAGGGATTACAGATAATAAAGTGCTGTATCTTAATTATACACCGGTGCAATATCCTTTTACTGTAGTTTATGAAAGTGAATTAGAAACCATAAATACAGCTTTTATCTCTCCATGGGCTCCTGTTGAGGGGCTTTTTACTTCGGTAGAGAAGTCAGAATATAGCATTACTTATGATCCCGGTCTTGGATTTAGATATAAGGAATATAATACCAATGATATTACAATAACTAAAGAGGAGCAGGAAGGTTTGCTTAAATTAACATGTGAAAATGTTTCTGCAATCAAATCGGAAGCCTATACTCCATATGCTTCTGTTATGCCAAAAGTAATGTTTTCATTAACCAGTATACACCTTGAAGGAGTAGATGGTGAGTTTTCAGACTGGGCTTCTTTTGGATCATGGTATTATAATAATTTGCTTGTAGGGACTGATGAACTTCCTGATGAGACTAAAGTAAAAATAAAAGAATTAGTTGGTACAGAAACCGACAGGTTAAAAAAGGCAAGAATAGTATATAAGTACGTTCAGGATAAAACCCGTTATGTTAGTATTCAGCTTGGTATTGGCGGGTGGAGACCTATGCTTGCTAAAGATGTAGACAGATTAGGGTATGGTGATTGTAAAGCGCTTTCAAATTATACCAGAGCTTTATTAAAAGAAGTTGGAGTTGAGTCTTACTGTACAGTTATTTATGGTGACCCGGGTAAAAAAGATATAACAGATGATTTTGTTTCTATGCAGGGTAATCATATGATACTTGCAATCCCAAACAATGACGAAATGATATGGCTGGAATGTACCAGTCAGGTTGTTCCGTTTGCATTTCAGGGTAATTTTACC
This sequence comes from Flavobacterium sp. C4GT6, assembly GCF_036347315.1. Classification (NCBI taxonomy): domain Bacteria; kingdom Pseudomonadati; phylum Bacteroidota; class Flavobacteriia; order Flavobacteriales; family Flavobacteriaceae; genus Flavobacterium; species Flavobacterium sp. C4GT6. Next base: position 27,393 of record NZ_JAZGZU010000004.1, on the reverse strand, counting down.
GATGACAGAATGGCTTTGGTTATCAGGCCGGAAAAGGGTGAGTTAATACGTACCCATGTTTATGAAAAGGAAGAAAATACTCAGTTTTTAAAAGGGGATTATACCCTTTCCGCTGACGGGAAAATAACAGGTGGGCTTACTGTAGTATCAAAAGGGATACAGTATAATAATAAGTATCAACTTGAGGGAAGTTCACAGGATGACTTGGATAAAGTTTACAAGTCCAGTTATTTTAGTAATATCAATAATCTTAAACTCAATAAAATTCAGCTTTCCAATAATCGTAAGGACGCTGAGTTTACAGAAGTTTTGGAGCTTGAGGCAAACAGCTACGCAAGCCTAAGCGGGCAAAGGTTAATATTTGCTGTTAATGCTTTTAATCAAAATGATAATGTACCGCAACGCTACCGTAAGAGATATAATCCTTTTGAAATTTTGCGTGGTTATTGTGATAATGATGAGGTTGTTATAACCCTGCCTGAAGGGTATACTATAGAGGCTATGCCTAATGCTGTGGATATTAAAGAGAAATTTGGAGAGTACAAGGCAGAGTGTAATCTTGTTGAGGGGAATAAACTTGTATATAAGAGGACCCTTGTAATTAATAAAGGTATGTATGAAAAATCAGATTACGACCTGTACAGGCAGTTTAGGGAAAAAATAAGCCGTAATGATAATGCAAAAGTAGTACTACTAAAACAATAAAAACACAAACCGAACCAAATCAAAACCAAACCTTACAACTATGAAGATTTTCAAATTTTTTATGTTCCTGCTTTTAGCGGGTCATACTACCTATGCTCAAAAATATGAGCTTGGAAAAGTAACTAAAGAAGAGCTGGCTCAAAAAAGACATCCGTCAGACTCTACAGCGCCGGCAGCAATATTATTTTCAATAGGGGATACCTATATGGAGCTTTCAGAAAATGAAGGTTTTACTTTAGTTACCGAAGTTGATATGAAAATAAAGATTTATACCAAAGATGGCTATGATTGGGCAAATAAAGTTGTAAGTTATTATCACTCTGATAACGGAGATGAGTCGGTTGACTTTAATAAAGCGGCAACTTATAACCTGATAGACGGTAAAGTTGAAAAAACGAAGTTAAAAAGAGAAGGAGAGTTTGATGAAGAGTTAAGCAAATTTTACAGGCAGAAAAAAATAATGATGCCCGATGTAAAAGAGGGTAGTATTGTAGAATACCATTATGAAATAAGATCTCCTTTTACCAGTGTTTTTCCTGAGTGGAGATTTCAGGAATCTATACCGGTAAACTATTCTGAATATACGACCAGGATACCGGAATATTATACTTTTAATCCTGTGTTCAGGGGGTACCTTGTACCTAAGGTTAATAGGACAAAGAATAATAAAAAGTTTACTTACACATCAAAAAACAGAAGTGGAGGGCAGGGTTTTAATGCTAGTAAAACCGGTTTTTCTAACAATGAAATTAACTATTTTGAAAATGTTGTAACCTATATTATAGAGAATGCTCCAATGTTAAAAGGAGAGCGTTTTGTTAATAATATAGATAATTATACCAGTAGTATTGAGCATGAGCTTACCATGGCACAATACCCTAATGAGACTGTAAAATCATACTCTCATACATGGGAAGACCTGGCTAAAACTATTTATAAGAATGATAATTTTGGAGGGGAGCTTAAAAAAACAAATTATTTTGAAGATGATGTTGATGCTCTTATAGCAGGTGTTACTTCGCCTGAAGAAAAATTAGCTATTATATTTACTTATGTAAGAGACAGAATGAACTGGAACGATTATTACGGATATAGTTGTCATGATGGGGTTAAACAGGCTTATAAAAGTAAAACCGGTAACATTGCTGAAATTAATTTAATGCTTACAGCAATGCTAAATTATGCCGGTTTAGAGGCTAATCCGGTATTGGTAACTACTAGGTCAAGTAAAATAGCACTATTCCCTAACAGATCTGCTTTTAATTATGTAATTGCATCTGTTGAGCTACAGGGAGGCTTTGTGCTTCTGGATGCAAGTTCAAAAGCTGCACTGCCTAATATAAGGCCTATAAGGTCGCTTAACTGGGAGGGAAGACTTATAAAGAAAGACGGAACTTCGGTTGCGATAAATATGCTGCCTCAGTTTAACTCCAAAGAGAATATTACTATAATGGGAGAAATAGGAGAAGACGGAGTCATATCGGGTAAAGCAAGAGATCAATATTATGATTATCATGCCTACTTGTTTAGGGAAGCCTATAGTGGTACAAATGAAGACAGCTATCTTGAAAAACTTGAAGAAAGATATAACGGTATTGAGATTAATGACTACACTGTGGTTCATGATGAATTTAGTAAGCCGGTAACAGAAGAATTTAATTTTACCCATAATAACGTTACAGATGTAATAGGGGATAAAATTTATATTAATCCGTTATTGTTTTTTACTAGAGAAGAGAATCCTTTTAAACAGGAAAAAAGGGAATATCCTATAGATTTTGTTTTTCCTTCGGAATACAGGTATATGATTAATTTAAAAATTCCTGATGGTTATATGGTAGAGTCGTTGCCGGAATCTATTGCTTTGGCTATGGAAGAAAATATAGGGTCGTTTAAATTTACCATCCAGTCACAAAACAATCAAATACAGCTTATGGCTATTTCAGATATAAATTATGCTAATGTCTCACCAATGTATTATACTGTGATTAAAGATTTTTATCAGAAAATGATAGAAAAGCAAACAGAAAAAATTGTACTTACAAAAAAGATTTAAATGAAAACAGGAAAACAAATTAGTGTTTTATTATTGTTGTTAACTTCAACTACTTTGTTTGCTCAAAACTACAAGCCGGGTAAGGTATCTGAAAAAGAACTGGAAGAAAAAGCATGCCCTTATGATATAGATGCTACTGCAGCTGTACTTTATGAAAAAGGGGAAATTTCTTTTGATTTTAACAGCCAGGGAAAATGGATTATAGTGACCGATGTTTTTGTAAGACTTAAAGTGTATAGTAAAGACGGTTATGGTTATGCTAATGAAGGCGTGAGTTATTATGTTGATGGGGTAAATAGTGAAAGCGTTGATTTTTCAGATCTTGTTGTTTATAATTTGTTAGACGGAAAGGTTGATAAGACTAAAATTAAGGATGATGATGTTTTTGATGAAGAGATAAATAAAAAATGGAGGGTTAAAAAAGTAGCATTTCCTAATGTGAAAGAAGGTAGTGTTATTGAGTTCCGTTATGTGAAAAAAACGCCTTATATAGCGAGCCTGCCAGACTGGTATTTTCAAAGAGATATTCCGGTTAAAAAGTCAGAGGTTGAATTTGGAGTGCCACAATGTTTTGTTTACAGCAGGATATTGAGTCCTTACTTTCCTTTAGAACAGGATAAAAAAACAAGAAATGCCTACAGGGAATACAGTACATCAGTAGGGAAAGGGGTTTATGGTACATCAAGTGGGTCTAACAAGTCAGAAAAGGCGTCGTTAACATTTACCGAAAATGTATATATCTATAAAGCCGAAAATGTACCTGCTTTAAAGAATGAGGTATTTGTAGATAATATTAATAACTACAGATCTTTTGTAAAACATCAGTTATCCAGCTCACAAATGCCGGGAGAAGCTGAAAAGAAATATGCTTCAGACTGGGATACTGTAGCGTCCAAAATATACGAAGATGAAGATTTTGGGAAACAAATTGAAAATCAGTCTTACTACAGGGAGGATGTTGATGCTCTATTACAAGGAGTAACTAACGATGAGAAAAAAATAGAGATTATTTTTGATTATGTAAAAAATAAAATGGCATGGAACGGAGATAAATCGTATTTGTGTACAGGTAATTTAAAAAGAGCATATGATAACAGAACAGGTAATTCTGCCGATATAAACCTTATGCTGGTTTCCATGCTTAAGTATGCACGTGTAAATGCTAATCCAATACTCTTGAGCACAAGGGATAACGGACACGTGGCTTTTGTAAACAGGAGTGAGTTTAACTATGTTATTGCAGGGGCTCAACTACCCGGTAAAGTAGTACTTCTGGATGCTACAAGTAAAAATGCCGGTATTGATGTGGTTCCGGTAAGAACCCTTAATGTTTTTGGTAGGATGATTACCGATGATTTGAAGGCAAAGGAAATTAGTTTGATGCCCGAAAAGAAGTCCAGAACAAATGTTATGCTGATAGCTTCCCTCGATGCCGAAGGTCAAATAGATGGCGACATGAAAAAGCAGTATTTTGACTATGAAGCTTTACTTTACAGAGAGGAAAAAGGAAATAGCTCAGAGGATGATAAAATCAGAGGACTTGAAAACAGATACGGTATCAGGGTTGAAGAATATAAAGCATTAAATGTTAATGAGGTTAGTAAGGCAGTAGTAGAAGAGGTGTCATTTACAAGTGACGTAGATGTTGCAGGTGATAAAATGTATTTTTCTCCTATGCTTATGCTGGGGATGACCCAAAACCCTTTTAAGCAGGAAGAGAGGGTTTATCCTATTGATGTTTTATATCCGCGTCAGGAAAGATATGCTATAACCATAAATATTCCTGATGGTTATAAAGTAGAGTCGTTGCCCGAATCAATAGCGTTAGGCACACAAGATGATTTTGTTTCATATAAGTTTGTAGTGGCTGTAAATCAAAACAATCAAATACAAATTATAGCTCAGGAAGATGTTAAATACGCCAGGATTAATCCTGAATACTATAGGGACTTTAAAGCATTTTACGGAGATCTGGTTAAAAAGCAAACAGAGAAAATAGTATTGGTAAAAGAATAGTTATGAAAAAAATTACAGTTTTCTTTTTTCTTTTGATATCATTTGCTGTGACGGCAAAGGATTATGGATTAGAGGAGGTGTCTAAAGAAGAGCTAATGGAGAAAGAGCATCCTCTAGACCCTTCGGCAGACGCAGCAGTATTATATAAGAAGGGGAATACTTACTTTAAAATAGATAATGATAGATGGGTTATTATTACAGAAGTTGAGGTAAGGCTTAAGGTGTATACTAAAAAAGGTTATAAATACGCGAATGTTAATGTTCCCTATTATTACAAAAGAATAAACGGCGAGTCGGTTACTTTTGAAGAAGCCTCTACTTATAATCTTGTCAATGGGGAGATAGAGAAAACATCTCTTAAAAAGGGAGATGATCACACAGATGAAATAAGTTCTACCAGAAGATTAAAAAAAATAATCCTTCAGGATGTAAAAGAAGGATCGGTTATAGAATATAAGTATGTAGTTAAATCGCCTTATATACACAGTTTTCCTGATTGGTACTTTCAGGAAAAAATACCTGTAAATTATATAGAATACACTGTGAATATTCCTCAGCTTTTTACCTATAACAGAATTTTGAATTCTTATTATGAGTTAAAAGAAGACACAGAGGTTAATAGAAAGTCATTGTATGTTAGGAGTGCAAAAATCACCTTTCAGGAAATAAAACAAACCTATTCTATAGAAAATCTTCCGGCATTTAAAACAGAAAGCTATATAGATAACCCAGATAATTACAGGTTGTATGTAAAGCATGAGTTGGCATCGGCCAGAGATTTGGATGAAAAAGAAACAAAATATACCAGTAATTGGGAGTCGGTAGCAAAAACTTTGTATGATGACGATGACTTTGGCAGAGAAATTAAAAAAACATCTTATTTTAAAGATGATATTGATGCTTTAATTAAGAATGTTAATGGTGATGATGAAAAGCTTATTGTTATTTTTAACTATGTTAAAAACAGGATGGCATGGAATGAAAAACGTGGTCTTTACTGTCATGACGGAGTCAAAAAAGCATATGATGAGAGGTCAGGAAGCGGTGCTGAAATAAACCTTATGCTTACAGCCATGCTAAGGCATGCAGGGCTTAATGCAAATCCTGTTGTGTTGAGCACAAAAGATAATGGATTTGCTACCTATACAAGTATCAATTCTTATGATTTTGTCATATGTGCAGTTGAGGTAAACGATAAGCAAATTCTGCTGGATGCGACCGAACCTTTTTCAAGTCCGGATATTCTTCCTGTAAGAGATTTAAATGGTTCAGGATGGTTGCTAAGAGAAAATAATACTTGGAAGGAGATTCATCTTAATCCTGTAAAGCTGTCAAAAGAAATGGTGTTTATAAATGCTAAACTTAGTGCAAACGGTGCTGTTGCGGGTAAACTAAACTGTAAATATTCAGATTATGACGCTATGACGTATAAAACGTATTTTGACAATATTTCTGATGATAAGCATATGGATAAGCTGGAAAACGCTATGGGGAATATTGAAATAAGTAATTTGGAGTATAAGCCCGATGAGGGAAGTATTGTTCAGGTAAGTTATGATTTTAACTCTGTAGGACATGCAGAAATAGTTGGTGATATGATTTATTTATCTCCGCTACTATTTTATACAGAGACTGAAAACAGTTTTAATGAGGAAAAGCGATTATATTCATTGGATTTTGTGTATCCTTCGCAGGTAAGGTATAGCTTTGTGTTTACCATTCCCGAAGGTTATGCTGTTGAGTCAATGCCGGAGGCAACTCGCCTTTCAAGTGTAGATGGTATAATTGATTTTACTTTCAGGTTAAGCAGTTCCGGTAACCAGATACAGGTACTGTGCATAAGTGCACAAAATTATTCAACAGTTGGACCTGAATATTATGACAGTCTTAAGGAAATGGAAGGACTTACTTTAAAAAAGCAGGCAGAAAAAATAGTACTTAAAAAAATATAAAATGGATATTAAAAACGCACAGCAGGAAGTTGATAATTGGATAAAAGAACATGGTGTTCGTTATTTTAATGAGTTAACCAATATGGCTCAGCTTACCGAAGAGGTGGGGGAGGTAGCAAGAATTATTGCCCGACGTTATGGTGAGCAAAGTGAAAAAGAGAGTGATAAAAATAAGGATTTAGGCGAAGAACTGGCCGATGTTGTTTTTGTAGTGCTGTGTCTTGCAAACCAAACAGGGGTAGACTTACAGACTGCTTTTGATAAAAAAATGGATATTAAAACCAAACGTGATCACGATCGTCATCACAATAATGAAAAACTAAAGTAAAATTTCTTATTTTTGAGTTGTTACAAGCCTAAATGATTATGAAAGAAAAAATAGCACATTTTATAGGGGGTATAGTTATCTTCTTTCCGCTTGCTGTCATTCTTGTCCTTATTGACGGGTGGAATGACTTTGAGAACAAATGGCGCTTTATGGCATCTTTTACTTTGTTTATGACATTGAGTGAAATGTTTATAATATCAAAGATTAGGGAAGGAAAGTGGTTTAGTAAGAAAAATAAAAATATTTAGATTAATGAATATTCTACTAAAAGCATCCTCCGGGATGCTTTCTTCGTCAATACAAATAACGGGAAGTAAATCAGAGTCTAACAGGCTTTTACTATTGCAGGCTTTGTATCCTCAAATTACTGTAGAAAATGTTTCCAATTCAGATGATTCATCTGTTATGACTAAAGCATTGAATAGTGATAAAAATGTGATAGATATTCATCATGCCGGTACTGCCATGCGTTTTCTTACGGCTTATTTTGCTGTGACTCCCGATAAGGAAGTAATACTTGCAGGTTCTGCCAGAATGAAGGAGCGTCCTATAGGTATACTTGTAGATGCTTTAAAGAGTTTAGGTGCTAAAATAGAATATGCGGAGAATGAAGGCTATCCGCCATTAAAGATTACAGGGACGGAGATAGTATCTGATAAGGTTACTTTAAAGGCAAACATAAGTAGTCAGTATATTACGGCTTTATTACTTGTTGCGGCTAAACTTAAAAACGGACTTGAAATTACGCTTGACGGAGAAATAACATCATTGCCTTACCTGCAAATGACACTTAATCTTTTAAATCAGGTTGGGATATCGGCAGTCTTAAAGAATAATGTAATTAGGGTTAAGCCTGTAGAGAAGGTTAATCCAGTCACGTTAACAGTAGAGAGTGACTGGAGTAGTGCCTCTTATTTTTATTCATTAGTAGCATTAGCTCAAAAGGGAACTGAAGTAAGTCTTTCTTCTTATGTGCAAAAAAGCCTTCAGGGCGACAGCGCGCTTTCAGAGATTTATAAAGAACTGGGTGTTGAAACAACTTTTAACGGAAACACAATCATACTAAAAAATACAGGTGAAGTACAAAAACAGCTTAATTTAAATTTGGTAAACACACCCGATATTGCCCAGACTATTGCTGTAACCTGTTTCGGTGTGGGAGTAGAGTGTCATTTAACCGGACTTCATACCCTTAAAATTAAGGAAACCGACAGGCTAGAGGCTCTCAAAACAGAACTTACCAAACTGGGAGCCATGGTTACTGTGACTAACGATTCTCTGATATTAGAACCATCAGGTCATATAAATAACGATGTGGCTATAGATACTTATAACGATCATCGTATGGCAATGGCATTTGCTCCGCTTGCATTAAAAACATCGGTTATAATAAATGATGCAGGTGTGGTTTCTAAATCATACCCGTCATTTTGGGACGATCTGAAGCAGATAGGCATAGCTGTAAAAACGCTTTAAATTAAAGGCTTTCATCAGTTAAAAAATAAATATATCCCAAAATACTTGACAACCCCTGTTTTGCGGTAGTATATTTGCACTCAATTAAAAATACAAAGATGAAATTATCAAACTTCAATTTCAATCTGCCAAAAGAATTGCTGGCTGAATTTCCTGCAGAAAACAGGGATGAATCCCGTTTAATGGTGGTTAACAGAAAAACAAATACTATTGAGCACAGGCTTTTTAAAGATATTCTTGAGTATTTTGACGAAGGAGATGTAATGGTGCTTAATAACACTAAAGTATTTCCTGCCCGTTTATATGGTAATAAAGAAAAAACGGGAGCAAGAATTGAGGTTTTCCTGTTACGTGAACTGAATTCAGAACAACGTCTTTGGGATGTGCTTGTAGATCCTGCAAGAAAAATCAGGATAGGTAATAAACTTTATTTCGGAGATGATGATTCTCTTGTAGCTGAGGTTATAGATAATACTACTTCAAGAGGAAGAACTTTACGATTTTTATACGACGGTTCATACGAAGAGTTCAGAGCTAAGCTTAACGAACTTGGAGAAACTCCAATACCTAAATACATAAACAGGGAAGTGGTTCCTGAAGATGCAGATCGTTACCAGACTATCTATGCTAAAGAAGAAGGAGCTGTTGCTGCGCCAACTGCCGGACTTCACTTCTCTAAGCACCTTTTAAAAAGGCTTGAGATAAAAGGTATTGACTTTGCAGAGGTTACACTTCACGTTGGTTTAGGAACTTTTAACCCGGTTGAGGTAGAAGATCTATCTAAACACAAAATGGATTCTGAAGAATTAATCATTACTCAGGAGGCCTGTGATATTGTAAATAAGGCTAAAACTGCTAAAAGTAAAGTATGTGCTGTAGGTACAACTACTATGAGGGCAATGGAAAGTTCGGTTTCTTCACAAAAAACATTAAACCCTTATGTAGGATGGACTAATAAGTTTATATTCCCTCCATATGATTTTAGTGTTGCCGATTGTATGATTACTAACTTTCATACACCAAAATCTACACTTCTTATGATGATTAGTGCTTTTATGGGGCACGATTTAATGAAGAAAGCGTATGAAGAGGCAGTGAAGGAAGGGTATAAATTCTACTCTTACGGAGATGCGATGCTTATTCTTTAATTAGAAAAATGATAAAAAATTAATCCTGCTTTTAACGGCAGGATTTTTTGTTTCCTGTTTTTTTATTAATTATGTAATTTTACGGCCCAACAAACAAATAACAATGGAATTTCAAAATACTAGAGAATTTGCAAGGCAGCTTGATGCCAACGATAAACTTGCCAAATACAGGGACGAATTTATTTTTCCTCACGTAAACGGTAAGCAGGTAATTTACTTTACGGGTAACTCGCTTGGGTTACAGCCAAAAAGAACTAAAGCCTATGTTGACGAAGTAATGGATGACTGGGGCAAACTGGCAGTAGAAGGTCACTTTTATGCCGATAAGCCTTGGTGGGATTATCATGAGCGTTTTGCAGCTCCGTTAAGTAAGGTAGTTGGTGCTTTGCCAAGTGAGGTAACGGTAATGAATACCTTAACGGTGAACCTACATCTTATGATGGTTACTTTTTATCAGCCTACTCAAAAAAGGTTTAAGATAATTTGTGAGGAAAAAGCATTTCCTAGCGATCAGTACATGATAAAAAGCCAGGTTAAATTCCACGGTTATGATCCCGAAGATGCAATTGTAGAGATCAAAAGAAGACCGGGAGAACATAATATAAGACATGAAGATGTTATTAATACTATTAATGAAGTAGGTGACGAGCTTGCTCTTGTTTTAATGGGTGGTGTAAACTACTATACAGGTCAGGTATTTGATATTAAGGCAATCACTAAAGCAGGTCAGGATGCAGGTGCTTATGTAGGATGGGATTTAGCTCACGGTGCAGGTAATATTCATTTAGAACTGCACGAGTGGGATGTTGACTTTGCTGCATGGTGTAGTTATAAATATATGAACTCTGGTCCGGGTAATGCATCGGGAGCATTTGTTCACGAAAGACATCATAACGATATGGATCTTCCTCGTTTTGCAGGATGGTGGGGTCATAACAAAGAAAGAAGATTCCTTATGGAACCGCAGTTTGATCCTATTCGCGGAGCAAACGGATGGCAGGTAAGTTGTTTACCTGTACTTTCTTTAGCACCATATTTAGCATCGGTAGAGATGTTTGATGAGGTAGGTATGCCAGCACTTATACAAAAACGTGATTTGATTACGTCATACCTGGAGTATGTACTTCATGAAATCGATAAGGAGGTAAACGGTAACTTTGAGGTTATTACCCCTTCTGAACCAAAGGAGAGAGCAAGCCAAATTTCGGTTTATCTTCATGGTGAAGGAAGGTCGTTATTTGACTACCTAATGGAGAACGGTGTTATTACCGACTGGAGGGAGCCTAACGTAATCAGGCTTGCACCGGTGCCATTGTACTGTTCGTTTGAAGATATGTATGAGTTTGGTCAGATTTTAAAGGCTGGTATACAGTCACACAAATAATAAAATGACAAAAGAGCAAAAAATAGCAACATTCGACCCAAGTCAGCCGGGGCTGGCAGACGCGAGTGTTTTCGGGCTTCCGTTTACGGCCGAAGAAAGTGAAATTATTATAGTTCCTGCCCCTTGGGAAGTAACTGTGAGTTATGGAGCGGGTGCATCTCAGGGACCCGAAGCTATTTTAGAGGCTTCGTTTCAGGTAGATTTGCTTCATCAGGAGTTTCCTGATTTATGGAAACTGGGTATGTTTCTTGACTTGAATGATAAGACCGAAGAATGGTCTGACAAAAGCAGGAAATATAAAAACCTGGCTCAACCTATTATTGAAACTCTGGAAAATGGAGAGAAAATAGAAGATAATCCAGAGCTTATAATCCACCTTAATGAGATAAACACTATTTGTGCTCAGTTTAAGGATGAGGTAAAGTCAAGGGTTAAGTACTGGTTAGAGCAGGGTAAAAAAGTAGTGCTTTTAGGAGGTGATCACAGTACACCACTGGGTTATTATGAAGCTTTGGCAGAAAAGCATAGTGATTTTGGTCTACTTCACCTAGATGCTCACATGGATTTACGTATCGCTTACGAAGGCTTTACCTACTCGCATGCATCTATCATGTATAATGCGCTTAAACTTCCGCAAATATCAAAAATAGTTCAGGTAGGTATTCGTGATTTCTGTAAAGAAGAAGTAGAGGTGGTACAGGCAGAAGCCGGACGCGTAAAGGTATTTACAGATCGTGACCTTAAAGCTGAAACTTTTGAAGGTGTGACGTGGAAACAGCAGTGCGAAACTATAATTGCACAATTACCTCAAAAAGTTTGTATCAGTTTTGATATAGATGGTATGTATCCGTGGTATTGTCCTAATACGGGTACTCCGGTACCGGGAGGTTTCTCCTTTGAGCAGGCAGCTTATCTGTTCAGTCTTCTTGCGAAAAGCGGAAAGGAAATCATTGGATTCGATCTTGTGGAGGTGGCTCCGGGAGAAGAAGGTGATGATTGGGATGGTAACGTGGGAGCAAGAATGCTTTTCCATATGTGTGGTGTTTTAGCAAAAAACAACAATATGGAAATAGGTAAAGAAGTTAAGTTTTAACTTATATATTGTGTTTACAAAATAAAAAGCCCTGCAATTGCAGGGCTTTTTATTTTAAGTAAAGCTGTTTACGGGCGTCGGCCTATAGCCAGTCTGTAAAGTATTCCTATAATTGCCAGTACAAGCAAAACGTGAATTAGGCTACCTACTGCTTCACCAAATCCAAAGAATCCTATTAACCAGCCTATAATAAGAATAACAATAATTAACCAGATTAAATCTCTCATAACAGTATTTTTTTATAGTTAGTGAAGTAAAATTACACATAGTGATTCGTATATGTTAATTAATTAAGAATCCTTTATGTGCAAAAGTTTTCTTAATAAAATACTGAACATGAAATAAATCCCTAAAAATAAAGGCTTGTGATATTAAATCAGTATTTTTGCAGTGTTTTAGATTATTTTCCATGCAAACTCCCTTAAAAATTGCTGTAGTGGGATCCGGACTCGTAGGATCTCTGTTAGCAATATACCTAAAAAGAGCAGGGCACACAGTACATGTTTATGACAGGAGCCCGGATATACGAACTGTAGAGTTTTCAGGACGTTCCATTAATCTGGCAATGTCGCACAGAGGATGGAGAGCGCTCGATGATGTAGGTTTGGGAGAGGAGATAAGGAAAATAGCAATCCCAATGGAAAAACGTGCTATCCATGCAATAGGAGAGCCGCTTAATTTTCAGTACTACGGGAAAGACGGTGAAAGTATCTACTCTATTTCACGCGGACTGTTAAACAGAAAGATGGTTACCCTGGCAGAGGAAGAAGGTGTTAAGTTCTTTTTTGAAACAAAAATATGGGATGTAACCCTTCCTGATGCGACCCTTCATGCGGGTGAGACGGAAAGAGGGGAGTGGAAAGAACTTCAGTATGATAAGGTTTTTGGTGCCGATGGTGCTTTTTCAAGAATCCGTCACAGGATGCAAAGACAAAGTATGTTTAATTACTCTCAGCAGTTTTTAAATACCGGTTACAAAGAGCTAAATATACCTGCAAATCCCGATGGCACTCATAAGCTTGATAAAAATTCACTGCACATTTGGCCAAGAAACGATTTTATGTTAATCGCTTTGCCAAACCTTGACGGTAGTTTTACCTGTACGCTTTTCATGCCTTTTGAAGGAGAAAACTCGTTTGAAGCTTTAAAGGACAGGGAGACTCTTGAGAAATTCTTTGCCGATTATTTCCCTTCTACCATTGATGTGATACCTGAACTGGTTGAAGATTTCTTTAAAAACCCTACCAGTACACTGGTTACTATGAAATGTTATCCTTGGACGTATTCTGATAAAGTTGCTCTTATAGGAGATGCATGTCATGCAATTGTGCCGTTTTATGGTCATGGTATGAATGCCGGTTTTGAGGATATAACAATACTTAGCCAGTTAATGGAACAGTATGGTGACGATTGGGATACTATATTTAAAGTGTACCAGGAAAGCCGTAAGCCAAATGCCGATGCGATAGCCGAACTGTCTTACCGTAATTTTATGGAGATGAGTTCTAAAACCATAGACGATAAGTTTCTTTTACAGAAAAAAATAGAAAAATGGTTTTCAGACAGGCATCCTGATAAATGGCTTCCGTTATATAGTAGGGTGACATTTAGTTACAGGCCGTACTCTGAAGCTCTTGAGATAGGGGATAGGCAAAAAGCCATTATGGATGAGGTGATGCAAATTGATGATATAGAAAATAAATGGAATACTCCCGAAGTGGAGCAAAAAATAATAGAGCTGCTTAAATAAGCAGCTTTTTTTATGCTTCGCGGTTAGCAGCTTCTATTGTAAAGGCAGGTGTACACACGGCTATATATTCACAGGGCTCATCAAAAGGGTTGGAGTATTGTACTCTGGTATTCTTCATTATTTTGATTGACTGGCCTGCTTCCAGTATTATTTTCTCATTATTAATAATAAACTGTTTCTTTCCTTTTATTATATAAGTGTATTCGTCGAATTCAGGAGTCTGAAAAGGTTCGCTCCAATGCGGCGGGGCTATCATGTGGGCTATAGATATGTTACTGTCTCCGTTTGAGGCATTTCCAAAGTGTTCCTCTATAAGTTTACCGTCATTTGTAGGTACTACAAACGGTTTTTTTTGTGTAAAATATTGTTTCATAATGAGTTATTTTTTAATTAAAATATAGGGTGCTGTTAGGTGATTTGACGTTTTAGTTGTAAATTTATAAAACAAGTACTACAAAACGTTCTTTATTTAGGGTAATAATGTGTTAGTTTGAGCATTAATTTCGTGAAAAAAAACTATTTTACAATGCGTGCACAATAAAAACGGGGGATTTATGTTATTTATACGTAATCTATATAAATTTAAAGGAAATACTAATGAAACACAGATTTGTAAGTGAAAAAATAGAAATTGTTTAAATTGAGCCCTTAATTTGGGTGTTTATGAATCTTTAAGGTTGTGATAATTTAATGTTAAGAAACGAGAAAAAAAATCATTTTATTTTTTTTTATCTCCTAATAATATAAATTTGCCAATCTTATTTTAAAAAGTAAAAAAATAACAATAAGAACTATTATTAAAAATCAAAAAAACTAAATTTTTAAAAGAAATGGCAAACGCATCTATTCAGAAGGAAAAAAAAGAAGGTGGATCTAAAGGGTCAAATGTTTTCGCTGCATTAACAATTGTATTGTGTATCGTAATAGGTATACTTGTATGGAGATACATAATGGGTGCTCCGTCAAACTTCGAAAATGAAGAAGAAATAATCAAGCTTGGTGCTGAGGCTGGTCACCCAAAACCGGGTAACTATCTTGGAATGGTATATAAGGGAGGTTATGTAGTACCTGTACTTATGGGACTTTTCCTTATGTCAGTTGTATTCTCAATTGAGCGTTTAATTTCAATTTCAAAAGCTGCTGGTAAAGGTAACGTAGGTGCTTTTGTTGAAAAAGTACAAAAACAAATCAGTAATGGTAACATTTCTGAGGCTATGGCTGAGTGCGACAAGCAACAAGGTACTGTTGCAAATGTTGTAAAAGCAGGTTTATTAAAATATGAAGAAGTTAAAAGAGAAGGTTTTGACAGCGAAAGAGCTGAAGCTGCTATCCAGCAGGAAATCGAAGAGGCAACTTCTCTTGAAATGCCAATGTTAGAGAAAAACTTAGTGGTTATCTCTACTCTTGTGTCAATTGGTACGTTAGTAGGTCTTCTAGGTACGGTAACAGGTATGATTAAAGCGTTCTCTGCTCTTGGTGCAGGTTCTACTCCGGATTCAGCTCAGCTGGCAAACGGTATTTCTGAGGCGCTTATTAATACTGCAACAGGTATCTCTACATCTACAGTAGCGATTATCGCTTATAACTCATTTACTTCTAAAATTGACAAGCTAACTTACTCTATCGATGAGGCTGGTTTCACAATCGTTCAAACTTACAGAAGGTTTAGAGCGCGTGCAAACAACGCATAATTGATAAAAAGAGTTAAGTTTTAATAATAGTGTAAGGTTTAAAAGTGTGCGACTGCGCACACTTTTTTGCCCTTTACATGTAAGCTAAAAATTTAAGAATGGCTAAAGTAAAAGTTTCTAGAAAAAGTACAAGGATTGACATGACCGCGATGTGTGATGTGTCCTTTCTTTTGCTTACCTTCTTTATCCTTACAGCTACGGCAAAAATGCCAGATCCGCACCCTGTGGATGCACCGGCTTCAACCGTACAAACAAAGTTGCCTGAAGATAACCTGGCAACAATTACTGTAGGTGATAACGAAGTTTTCTTTAACGTATTAGGTAAAGAAGTAAGAAGAAAAACCTTAGAGCGCATTTCGGAAAAATATAATATTCCTTTTACAGAAGAGGAATATACTAGTTTTTCTTTAATGGAAGGGTTTGGTGTTCCTGTTAATAAGCTTAAAGGTTTATTGAAAATGAAACCGGCTGAAAGAAATGAGCCTGGGCTTCAAGAAGGGATACCGTTTGATACTATTAATGATCAGTTAAGTGACTGGGTTAAGTTTTCACGTGAAGCTTCAAGAGAGTTTCTTAACGAAGAGATTAATAGTGGTAAGAAAGATGTTAAGTATGTTGACCTTGATATCGCCATTAGAGGTGATGCCGATGAAGACTATACTACTATTAAGAGAGTTATAGATATCCTGCAGGAGCAAAAGAAGAATAGATTCTTCCTGGTAACAGGTTTACGTGATGAAGATTTTTAATATTATAAACTATAATATAAAATGGCAGAATTAAATACCGGCGGCGATGGCGGCAAGGGTGGCAAAGTAAGAAGTAAGAAATCGAATCCGGGGGTAGACCTTACAGCAATGGTTGACCTTGCATTCCTTTTGATTACCTTCTTCATGCTTACCACATCGTTATCAAAGCCACAGTCTATGAATTTGGCTATGCCAGATAAAAACCCTGAGGATACTACTACAACAGAAGTTCCTGATGATAGATCTCTTACTATTCTTATGGGTAAGGATAATACACTTTTGTGGTATTTAGGTCAGTTTGATGAGCCTCTTGTGGCTCCGTCAGCTACACAATATGGAAAAGATGGTATCCGTCAGGTTTTATTACAGCGTATTGCTTCAGTAAAGTCTGTATATGGAGAAGACAAGGATAAAGGACTTATAGTAATTATTAAGGCAAGTGATAAAACACACTATAAAAACCTTGTAGATATTCTTGATGAAATGGCAATTACCAATGTACAGCTTTATGCTATTGGTGATATATCTAAGCCGGAAGTGGAATTGTTAGAGGAAAAGGGAATGTATTAATTCCTGTTTTTTGCTAATCAAAAAATATAAATTATGTCTAAACTTAATATATTCAAACAAGAATGGATTGACATAGTTTTTGAGGGCCGTAACAAAAAATATGGTGCTTACAAACTAAGATCAGAGAATCCAAAGATAACGGTGAGAGCCTTCTTTATCGGTGCAGCCCTTTTTGTTTTCTTAATTTCACTACCTAAGATTTATGCAGCTTTTGATAACTTAGTTGGTAAAAAAGATAAACAGGAAACTATCGATAAGGTGATTGAGGTAATTGATTTACCACCACCACCAGTAGAAGATGTACCGCCACCGCCACCACCGCCACCGGTAGAAGAGGTAAAACAAGCCCCTAAATCGGTAGTTGAAGAGGTGAAATTCAAGGAGCTTGAGGTTAAGAAAAAAGAAGAGATTGTTGAAGAACCACCAAGAACAGAACAGTTTGAAAAAGCTGATCCAAGTTCAAGAAATGCTGAGGCTAGCCCAACAGGTGATATCGTAATTGGTACTCCTGCAGGAGATCTTGATAAAGGTGTAGAGCCGGAAGATACAAATGTATATAGTACAGCAGGTCTTCAGGTACAACCTGAGTACCCTGGTGGTATGAAAGCTTTTTATGACTATGTAAACAATAACTTCAGAATACCTGATGTTGACAGAGATATGACTGCTAAAATTTATCTATCTTTCGTAATTGAAAAAGATGGTTCTATGAGTAATATCAAAGTTTTAAGAGATCCTGGATACGGTATGGGTAAAGAAGCTATCCGTGTTCTTCAGTCAATGAAGAAAAAATGGTCTCCAGGTGTTCAGAATGGTAAAAATGTAAGGGCTTCATTTACACTGCCTATTACAATTAACATCAGATCATAAATTAAAATATAAGAGATGCTTTCACAACGTAGAAACTCTCAAAGAGAAAAACAGAAATCGCTTCACAAGCGATTTCTGTTTGTTTTTGGCTTATTCTTCTTCTTAATGTATTTGGGCTTAGGCCTTATGATAATTTTTTGGAAAACTTTACCTTTGCCGTTATCATATAACCAAAGGATGGCTTTAGGAGTTGTACTTATAGTATATTCAGCTATACGTTTTATAAGGCTAAGGCAAAAATACAGTTAACCAAAAAAGAACTTCAATGAAAATTATAAACAAATACACATTCATTTTCTTTGCTGCTGCATTAGTAGTTGTATCGGTTGTTTATTCCTGTAAAGAAAAAAATGAAAATGGTGAGGAGGTAATTGAAGAAACTCTTACATCGGGTAAAACCACTTTGGTTACAGATAATACGGTTACGCCTATTATCGAAGATGTACTGGCTGTTTTTCATAGCGTTTACACACGCGCCGAAATTACACAGATAAATAAGCCACAACAGGAAATTATAAATGCGCTTTTACAGGACTCTATTTCGGTTGCTGTTTTATCCCGAAAATTAACTGCTGAGGAAGAAAAGCACTTTACTAACAGAAAGATTACACCAAGAGTGACAGAGTTTGCTAAAGATGCTATAGCTTTGTTATCTAATAATAAAAGAAATGATACTGTAGTTAAGCTTGAAGATGTATTAAACATACTGAAAGGTAAACCTACAGGGAATATTAAAAGTTTGGTTTTTGATAATCCGGGTTCAAGTACGCTTGAATATATGAAGCAACTTGCCGGAATTGATAAATTACCACAAGAAGGTATTTATGCGTTTAAAACAAATGAAGACGTTATTAAATATGTTCATGATAATGATGGTGCCATAGGAGTTATAGGTATTGACTGGATTGTACAGGCACCACCACACCTTACACAATATATTAATGAAATTACAGTTTTAGCAGTGGATAATGCTGAGGCTGACAAGGGTGAGGAAAAATATTATAAACCTAACCAAAGTAATATAGCTACAGGCGATTACCCGTTAATACGAACACTTTATGTGGTGAATTATCAAGGGCGCCAGGGTTTAGGCATGGGTTTTGACACATATATAAGTGCGCGTGAAGGACAAAGGATAATTTTAAAGTCCGGTCTTTTACCAAATGATATACCAACGAGAGAGATATCTGTTCGTAAAAAGTTATAAATTAAGAAGAAAAGTAATATTATATATTTAAAAAGGAGAATTAAAATGAAAGAATTAAAAATCATTGGCTTGTCATTATTGGTTTTCGGTACAGCTAATGCGCAGGATGCAGAGCAGGCTTTGAAGGCGATTGATGCCGAACAATATCAGAAGGCCAAAACAATTTTAAAATCTTTAATTGCATCAGATTCTGACGAGGGTAGAAACTACTTTCTTTTAGGAGACGTATATCTTAAACAAACAGAGCAGGATTCTGCTGCTATGTATTTCAATAAAGGTGTTAAGGTAAAACACGACCCTGAGTACAATACAATTGGTCTTGGACAAATTGATTTAAATAAAGGAAACACATCGGCTGCAGAAGCTAAATTCAAAGCGGTTAAAGATGAGTTAAGAAGAAAAGATGTTGAGCAGCTTATTTATATAGGTAGAGCTTACATTGAATCTGATAACCCTGATTATAAAAAAGCAATTGCTGTATTAAACCAGGCTATTGAAAAAGATTCACAATCAGCACAGGCATACCTAAGTTTAGGTGATGCTTATGTAGGAGATAAAAACTATAACGAAGCTTACAAAGCTTACCGTACAGCATCTAATCTTGATTCAAGTCTTCTGAGAGCAGATATACAGCTTGGTGTAATTACTAAAAATACCGGAGCTGCTTTCCCTGAAGCTGTTGCTGCATTTAACAAAGTAATAGCTAAAGATGCTAACTATGGTCCGGCTTACCGTGAGCTTGCAGAAACATATTACCTATGGGGTGCTTATGAGCCAAAAAAATATAATGAGAATATAAAGAAAGCTTTAGAGTACTATGAGAAGTATATGACGCTTACTGACTACTCTCTTAACTCACGTATGAGACATGCTGATTTCCTTGTACTTGCAGGTGACTATAAAGCTCTTGAAGAGGAAGCTAACAAAATGCAACAGTTAGACAAGGTAAATCCTAGAATTTTACGTTACCTTGCTTACTCTGCATACGAGAACGGTAACTACGAACAAAGTATTAAAGCTATGACCGACTTTATTTCTAAGGTTGAGCCTAAGCGTGTTATTGCAAGAGATTACCTTTACTTAGGTTTGGCTGAAATGGCTTCTGTTATTAGTGAAGATGAACAGGGTAATACAATTATTACAGATCAGACTGTGTTTGATAAAGCAATTACAGATATTAAAGCTTCTGCTGAAAAAGATATCGAAATTACTAACCAGTTTAACGCTATTGGAAAAAAATTATTCGGACAAAAATTATACGGTCCTGCTTCTGTAGTGTTTGAAGTTGCTACAACAAACCCTGATAACAGAAATCTATTCTATGATAACTTCTATCTGGCTTACTCAATTTACTTTGATCATTTAAATAAGTCGCCGGAAGCTCAGGCAGAAAATGTAGAACAACTTCAAAAAGCTGATGTTGCCCTTGACTATGTAATCAAACTTTCTCCGGATGCTCAGGATGCTTTCTTATACAAAGCGAGAGTAAATCAAAGAATAAAAACAGATGAGTCATACCAAAAAATGGTTGAGGCTTATAATGAGTACATCAGGATAGTTGCTGAAAAAGGTGATGCAGAAGTTGCAAAACAAAAAGCTAACCTTATTGAGGCTTACTCTAACGCTGCTTCTTATTATGCGGTAACAGAGAAAGAAAAAGCTATTGAGTACTATAATAAAGTTTTAGAGCTTGATCCAAACGACGGGTATGCTAAAGGTGAATTAGAAAGACTTCAGTAATTTGCTACTTTTAATATTGAAAAGCCGACAGTTAACTGTCGGCTTTTTTTATGGATTTTATTACACTGATTTTTTTATACGTATCTTTGCCAACTATTTTAAATTATAATGCTTAAGAAAGATATACAAATAGCAGTAGAGAAAGGGGTAATGCTTCCGCTTATGGAAGAATTTTATACCATTCAGGGAGAGGGTTACCATACAGGAACTGCGGCCTACTTTATTCGTGTAGGTGGATGTGATGTGGGGTGTCACTGGTGTGATGTTAAAGAAAGCTGGAATGCTGATTTACACCCGCCAACCCAAATTGAGGCTATAGTAGATAACGCAGCTAAGTATGCTAAGACTATTGTAATTACCGGTGGCGAACCATTAACATGGGATATGGGACCGTTAACCGCAGGCTTAAAAGAAAAAGGATTAAAGATACATATTGAAACTTCGGGAGCCTATCCCTTAACAGGTACTTGGGACTGGATATGCCTATCACCAAAAAAAACAAAACTACCTGTTGATGAAGTTTACAATAAAGCTCAGGAACTTAAAGTTATAATCTACAACAAGCACGATTTTGTTTTTGCTGAAGAACAGGCCGCAAAGGTGAACAAGGATGCGATTTTGTTTTTACAGCCTGAGTGGAGTAAGAAAGAGGAAATGACTCCGCTTATCGTAGATTATGTAATGAGCAATCCTAAATGGAGGGTGTCTTTACAAACACATAAATATTTGAATATTCCTTAATTTATAATAAATAATAACCAATGAAAAAATTGCTTTTAATTTTCGTTTTTATCCTTTCAGCAAACTTAGTTTCTGCTCAGGACGATGCTTTTAGAAACGATGTAAAGAAACTAATTGAAATGACAGGGTCAACTTCTCAAATTGAAGTGGCTAAAAAACAAGTAGTAGGTATGATTCCTGCAGATAAACAAAAAGAGTTTTTAAAAGAATTTGACGAGTCTTTAAAACCTGTGTTTAAAACGATGGAAGATTTCTATATTGAGAACTATACTCATCAGGAAGTAAAGGAAATCATTAAGTTTTATGAAACTCCTGTAGGTAAAAAAATTACCGCTAATGCAGGAGCGCTTACAGAGGCTTCATTACAGTCTATTCAGGAATGGAGTATGTCACTACAAAGTATGATAATGAAATACGCTCAATAATGATGTGTTAATTTATACATAGAAAAGTCCGGTAGTGTTACCGGACTTTTCTATATTGCACCTATTAATAATAACATCTTACCAATGAAAAAAATAATTTTAAGCGGATTACTGCTTTTTTCTTTTTTTACTGTTACTGCGCAAAGTGATCTTTTTAAAGAGGATGTAAATAAACTTATAAAAATAACTGTTGGCACTTCTGATATGGCTATGCTAAGGAAGAACTTTTCCCAAAAGATGGATGCTAATGAAAAAGAGAATTTTTATAAGGAATATGATGCTGCTGTTTTTAGCTTTTTAGCTGAAATAGAAAAGTATTATATGGAGCATTATACTCATGATGAAATAAAACAATTACTGGATTTTTATAATACGCCTACAGGTAAAAAGTTCCTGAAAGATAAAAGATATGTTGTGGAAAATGACTTTCCTTCAGAGTTTAAACTAAGTATGGAAATTTATCAGATGAAAAAGAAAGAAAAAAACACAAAGAAAGATTAAGGAACTAAGCGTTATGAAAAAAATACTTTATACAGGTTTACTGCTATTAGTTACATTATTTGCTAAGGCACAGGATAACGATTTTAAAAAAGATGTTAAACAGCTTATTAAATTAATGGGAGTGCCTGAACAGGTAGAATATACCCGTGAGGATGAGATATTGTCTGTTAGTCCTGAAAAAGAGGATGTATTTACTAAACAGTTAGATTCTTTGTTATTAGTTTACAATGAAAAAGTAGAGCTGCATTTTCTTGAGAAATATACTCACGATGAAGTAAAAGAAATAATACAGTTTTACAAAACTCCACTTGGGGAAAAACTTGTAAAAGAGAATAAGGGTTACATTTTAGTCTATAATGATGCAAAACATATGTATTATGAAAAACAGGGTGAAATTTTGTATTTTATTAGAACAGGTAAGTATAAAGAAAAAGAGGAAGAATAATTAAGCATTACAAGCTAAGTTTAGCAAGATAATCAAAATGTTCCCCTTCTAATATAAGTTCGCAGTTCAGGCCATTGGCATGGGCTGCGTTTTGCATTGTATTATAATCAATATAAAGCCAGTCAAACTGTTCCTCTTTTTCCCCTTTATATGTAATTGAGAAGGTTAGTTCTCCATAATAGTCGGTATCAGTTGGGATCCATTTACCTCCGTCCTCATCTTCATCAAACATATAAATAATGTCAGATGAATCGATCAATATTTGTCCACCCGGATTAAGTAGCGATTTAAGTTTCTCAAGATACTGAGTTATGTTTCTCAGTTTACCGAAAATTCCGGTGCCGTTCATTAAAAGAATGATTGTGTCATACTTTTCATTATCAAGTTCAAGTACGTTAATAGTGCGGCAATCGTTTATACCTCTAAGTTTACAGGCCTCAATCGCATTAGCCGATATATCTATAGCAGTAACATTAAGTTTTTTGTCATTTTGAAGGTAAAGACTATGGCTCCCGGCACCGCAGCCTACATCCAGTATGCGACCTCTACACAATGAAAGTGCCTTTTGCTCTGTTTTTGGCATTTGCTTATAGCTTCTAAACAAATAGGCAATGCTCATTTCATCTTCTTCAGATATTGATGTTTCCGTTATAATATCCTCAGGAAAATTATTGGTTTGATAATCCAGTATCGCTTTGCCAAAAAGGTCTTTCATTTTTTTATACTTTTGCTGCTTACTATAATATGATTTGTGTGATGGAGAAATTTTTACAACAGCTTCCAAAACTTGCCAAAGATAAGCATAACGAGAACAAAAAGTTTTTTGATAAGCTGAAAAAGAAAGCTCCAAAAAATATGGATTACATTATGCAGGATTTGCATGACAGGGAATTTGGAAGAACAGACTGCCTTACCTGTGCAAATTGCTGTAAAACTACAGGGCCATTATTTACGACAGCTGACATTGAAAGGATTGCAAAACACTTTAAAATGAAGCCTCAACAATTTATTGAAAAGTATTTAAGAATAGATGAGGATAATGATTATGTGTTGCAAAGTGTGCCATGTACTTTTCTTGATGCCGAGAATTATTGTATGATATATGATGTAAGACCTAAAGCATGCAGGGAGTTTCCGCATACTGACAGGAAAAAATTTCAGCAAATAGCGAATCTAACCCTTAAAAATGTTGCTATTTGCCCCGCAGCTTATAATATTGTAGAAGAAATGAAAAAGAAAATCGTTTAATTAAATATGAAAACACCTCAAAGACTTTTGTTGCTATATGTGCTGGCTTTTTTTATATCATTATCACTGTTATTCATAAACAGTGATTTGATTGATGCGAGCTGGACAGCAAAAATGTTCGAAGTATTAAGTGTGTCACTAGTACTCTTTATAATTTTTGCAATACTACACGCAATTGTATGGCTGATAGTAAAAATTATAAAATCAATTAAAGTAGAAAAAATAAAAAAGCCCTCCGGTAAATAGGAGGGCTGTTGTTTTATTAAGCGGCAACTTCTTCATGATATTTAATTTCACTTATAATATCCTGTATGTGCTGTATTTTTTCATCTATATATTCCAGTAGGGCATCTATATTTTCTTTTAACATCGTGAAAAACTCGATTACCTCATTGATGTAACCTTTTGCTTTATCAATCATCCCTACGATGTATTGTATAACGTTGTCTATTGTTTCTGCTATATTCATGGCTTATTTTTTTAGGTTAATACTTAGCAGAAAGTTACAAAACAATTACAGCAAGTAAAAGTACTTTGTAAAAACATTAAGAATTGGCAACAACTTATTTATAAATAAGGTATTTTTTTCTTGTTTGTTTAAAGTTGTTAAGTCCCTGTTCCCAGCTTTTTCTTATTTCAGTTTCGCTAGTGCCGTTCTCAATTTGTTCCTGGAGCTTTTTAGTTCCTGCCAGTTTAGTGAAAAAAGAAATAAAGAATTTTGATTTGTCTTCGGTTTTGCTGTAGGCTTCAATAAGCCATTTTAACTCCAGTTTTTTTGGTTTTTCTACGTCGGTTAAATCTTTACCAAAACAAACTTTACCATTATACATAGGGTCTTTAGCTCCTTCGTTTGGAGATGGAGTAAAACTGAACTTAGTTTTTGGTAGGAAAGGAGATCCATATACCTGAAACTGTTTGTTAGTGCCACGCCCTACACTAACATTTGTACCTTCAAAAAAACAAAGACTTGGATACAAGCTTATTGATTGGTCATTTGGTAAGTTAGGCGAAGGCTTTACCGGTAAATGATATTCGATATCTCTGTTGTAATTTAAACATGGTATTACAGTAAGATTGCATTGAATACCATTTTTTAGCCATTTTTCACCATTAATCATTTTTCCGTACTCACCAATTGTCATTCCGTGTAATACAGGTATAGGATGCATACCCACAAAACTGGTATATTCTTTTTCTAAAACAGGTCCGTCAACAATACTGCCGTTAGGGTTAGGTCTGTCTAGCACTATTAACTGTATGTTATTTTCGGCGCAGGCCTCCATTACATAATGTAGTGTAGATACATAGGTGTAAAAACGAGCCCCTACATCCTGCAGGTCAAAAAGTATAATATCGATTCCGGCAAGTTGTTCCGCTTTAGGCTTCTTATTGTTTCCGTAAAGTGATATAATAGGTAGTCCGGTTTTCGTGTCTTTTCCGTCCTTAATATGTTCGCCTGCATCAGCAGTACCTCTAAAGCCATGTTCAGGAGCATATATCTTTTTTAGACTTACTTTCTTTTCAAGTAAAAAATCAACAACATGTCCGGTTTCTCCATTGTTAATTATAGTACCTGTCTGGTTGGTAACAATACCGACGTTCTTTCCTTCAAGTAACGGAAGATATACAGAATAATTTTCTGCTCCGGTTTTTATTTCGGTTAGCAACTGATTCTCCTTATAAGATATCTCCGTCTGTTTCTTTTGGGCTTCCGGTTTTGCTTTTTGTACCGAAACCGAATTTCCGCAGGAACCAATCAGTATAAATGAGAATAAAAATGTATTTTTGAGCAAAGAAAAAGATACCATACAAATTGAATTTAGAATATTTTATAGCCAAAAGGCTGATTACTTCAAAAGACCATAAAAGTAGTATTTCGGCACCAATAATAAAAATAGCAATTACTGCAATAGCTATTGGTATTATAATGATGGTGGTATCTATAGCTACGGGTGTAGGGCTGCAGGATAAGATACGTGAAAAGATATCTGCTTTTAACGGACATATAATTATATCCAACTTTGATGACAACCAGTCGGAGGTGAGTGTAGAGCCTATCAGTATTAATCAGGATTTTTATCCGGAGTTTAAAACCGTACAGGGAATTAACCATGTTCAGGCTGTTGCCTCTAAGGCCGGTATCATAAGGACAGAAAAAGCTTTTGAAGGAATTATCTTTAAAGGTGTAGGGCAGGACTATAAATGGGATAACCTTGAAGAGTATCTAAAAGAGGGGAGAATTCCAAACCTTAAAGAAAACCTTAATGAAGAAGTTATACTGTCAGAATATATGGCAAACCGACTTCAGCTTAAAGTAGGTGATAGGTTTAGTACCTATTTTATGAAAGAGGACGGAAACAGTATGCCTAATCTTAGAGTGTTTGAACTGGTAGGGATTTACAATTCCGGTTTTCAGGAATTTGATGCCTCAATAGTAATAGGAGACATAAGGCATGTACAGCGTATTAATAAATGGAAGAAAGATCAGGTGGGGTCTTTTGAGGTTTTTATTGATGATTTTGATATGATAGAGGAGAAGGGCGAGGAAGTATATGCTACAATACCGCCTACACTCGATAGTCGCACTATAGAAAATAAGTATATCAATATTTTTGAATGGTTAAAGCTGTTCGATTTTAATATTCTTCTTATAATAACTATTATGATAGTGGTTTCTACCATTAATATGATAGTTGCTTTATTGGTACTTATACTGGAGCGTACTCAAATGGTAGGGATGCTTAAAGCTGTAGGGGCACCAAACTGGTCAATCAGGAAAATATTTTTGTACAATGCAGCCTATCTTGTGGTAAAAGGACTTATTTGGGGTAATATAATAAGTATAGGTTTGCTTTTAATTCAAAAATATTTTGGAATAATTAAGCTACCGCCGGAAAATTATTATGTAACAGTAGCGCCGGTTAGTATAAATGTGCCGTTTATTTTAGCGGTAAATGTTGGCACAATATTAATTTGTCTACTTTTATTACTTGTTCCGTCCTATATAATAACTAAAATTTCCCCGGTAAAAGTACTTCGTTACGAATAATAGATTGAGAAATTAATAAACTATATATGTTTTAAAAGGCTCTTTTTGAAAAAAAAGAGCCTTTTTTGATTTTTGGACGAAAATTTTCTAAAATCAGTTAACCATACGTCAGCAAAAAGTGATTTTTTTTTAGAGTATCAAAACACATCTATTCAGTTAGTTATAAAATAAGGTTAAAAAAACATTAAAAAAACAGTACTAAAAGTTTGTAAAAGTAGAAAAGATGGCTACTTTTGCACCCGCAATAAC